>CBHCZH010000086.1:0-14499 GCA_965977975.1 uncultured bacterium | reverse complement strand
TCGTTCCGGAGCTCAGCACCGACGTGGTCAGGGGCACATGGGGCACAAAAGGGGATGCTATATGCATCAACTTCGCCCCACGCGGCGAGGAATGCTGGGATAGCGCAGCGGTCATCGCCGCCAACGGCGACTACGTGAACTTGCGCAGCGACCGCGGCACCGAGCTCAAGGTCCGCTTGCTCAACGAGCGTGAGGAAGAGCTCGTCGATGCCTCGGACGACAGTAGTCTCTAGATTCCGGCGATGATCTGATCGGCGAGCTTGCGATCGGCCTCGGCCGAGTGCTGCTCGGCGATCAGCTTGCCGGCCGCGGCGGCGGCAGCGGTAGCCGCCTTCGCGCGCAGCTCGTCCACGGCGGCGCGCTCGGCGGCGGCGATCTTGGCTTCAGACAATGCCTTGTGCCGGGCGATCAATTGTGCCGCATCGGTCTTGGCCCTGGCCACGACATCGGCTGCCTGCTTCTCGGCCGCGGCCTTGAGTGCCGCGATCTCCTCGTCGGCCGCCTTCGATTTGGCCTCGTACTCCGCCTTGAGCATCGCGGCCTCTTCGCGCAGCTTGGCCGCTGTATCAAGCTGCTCGCGGATCCCGGCGATCTTCTTGTCGAGCGCCGCGGCAATCAGCGCCGGAACGCGCTTCCACAGCATGATCGCGAACACGACCAGCATGGCCAGCGCGACAAACCCGCTCGGCGCGATGCCGAACGCGGTCGGCTCGACATGATGCTCGGCTCCGCCCGCTGCCTCGGTGTGCGCGGCGGTTTCGGTGTGAGCTGCCTCAGCCATGGCTCAATGCCTCCGCAACGGCCTTGCGCGCCTTCGCCTCCGTGACCTTGCCGCCTGCGAGCTTGGCGACGATCTCCTGGGTGGCTTCGACGGCGAGCGCCTCGATTTCAGCCAGTGCCGACTTGCGCGCCGCGTCGAGCTCGGCGGCGGCCGCCTCCGCCTTGGCGCCAAGCTCGGCGTCCGCCTTGGCCACGCGCTTGTGTGCATCGGCGTCCGCCTTGGCCTTGGCCTGGGCGATCACCGTCTGCGCTTCAGCATGGCCTTCGTTCATCCGCGTCCGCCACGCCAGTTCGGTCCGGTCGGCCTCGTCGCGCAGCCGCTCCGCCTCGGCGAGATCGGCCGCGATCTTGGCGTCGCGGTCCTCGACCGTCGCCTCGACCTTGGGCACGATTCCGCGCCCGACGAAGAAGTAGATCGCGCCCAGCACCAGCAGCAGCCAGAACCACTGCGACTGGTAGACAAGGGCCAACTGGGCAAGTTGCGGCATTGCGGTTCTCTTACGCTCTAGTGGCTGCGCCCGGCGGCCGGAGCCGCCGAACCTGGATCAACGCGCGTAGAGAATGATCATGGCCACGGCGAACGCCATCAGGCCGAGCAGCTCGGCGGCGGCGAAGCCGATGTACATGGTCGCCGTCTGGCCACCGGCGGCCGACGGATTGCGCAGCGCGCCCTGCAGGAACGAACCGAACACGTAGCCGACACCGGCAGCAGCAGCGCCGACACCGATCGCCGCGAGACCGGCGCCGATGACCTGAGCAGAAGCGAGTTCCATGACAATACTCCTAGATGAACTGTTGAAAGATCAGTGAAGGTGGACCGCGTCCTTGATGTAGAGCGAGGTCAAAAGAGCAAACACGAAGGCCTGGATCGCGCCGACCAGCAGCTCGAGCGCGGAAACGCCGACGACGAAGACGAAGCACAGCGCGCTGATCGCGTAGCCCATCGGCCCGCCTGCGTTGAGGCCCTGGACGACGAAGTTGCCGAACACCTCGAGCAGAATGTGGCCGGCGAACATCGCCACGAACGGTCGCAGTCCAAGGCTGAACGGGCGCACCAGGAACGAGACGAACTCGATCGGCGCGATCAGCAGCTTGAGCACGAAGGGCGTACCGTGCGGCACGAAGAGGCTGAAGAAGTGAAGGCCGTGCTTCCAGAATCCGACGCCGATCACGATCGCGAAACTGATGATGCTCATCACGGCCGTCACGGTGAACTGGCTTGTCACCGTGAACGGGTGCACGCCCGGCACGATTGCGAACGGCATCGAGCCCATCCAGTTCGAAAACAGGATGAACACGAAGGCGGTGAACACCCACGGAAGGTACTTGCGGCCCTCCGGGCCGATGTTGGCGCGGGTGATGTTGTCGATAAAGCCGGTCAGTCCCTCGACAGCGGCCTGCCAGCGGCCTGGCACCAGCTCGCGCTTAGTCCCACCCCACATGAACAGCACGATCGCGAACAGCACTATCAGCATCCACAGCGCCGAGTTGGTGAAGATGAACGGCGTCGCTTCCAGCGTCTCGCCGCCGATCGGCGCGATCTGGAACTGGTGCATCGGATCGATCTTGGGCGCGGCCACTGTCAGCTCATTTCCTGTGTTGATTGGAGCGAACGACCTGCAGCACCGCACCGGCGAAGGCGGTGAACATCAGGCCGATCGTGATCCACGGCGTCGTTTCGAGCCACTGGTCGATCGCGAAGCCGACGATGATGCCGCCGAGCGGGTAGCCGATCATCGTCGAGACGACATTCCAGCCGAGCCCGGCTCCTTCCGGGTACTTCGCGTGGTCGGCGGCCAGCCGCTCCTCCTCCTTCTTGCGTGCGGCGGCGAGACGCGCCTCGAGCGAATCGAGCGCGGGGTCTTCGGTCACCGGAGGCTTGGGGGCATCGTTGGGTTCGTGCGCCACGGGAGAATACCGGGTCCTGTCGCATGGAATTACGGAAAACCGCGCAGGATCGGGGTCATCCGGTCCGCGCGAGCGCCGCCCCCTTAGAAAGGGGGTCGGCCCGAGTCAACCGATGGGGACAACACGGTCAGCCGGCCACGCCAGCGATCGCGCCTGCGAGATCCATGTCGGTGAACGGCTTCGCCAGGCGCGGCACGTCGATCGCCGTGCCTTCGGGAACGCTGGCAAAACCGGAGGCGATGATCGCCTTCAGCTCAGGCCGGGCTTCTCGCGCCCTGTCGATCAGTTCCGCGCCGTTCATCTTCGGCATCGTGTAGTCGGTCAGCAGCAGGTCGACCGGCTCGCGGGCCAGCAGGTCCAGCGCGGCCGCGCCGGATTCGGCCTGCAGCACACAGTGCCCCATGTCGCTGAGCGTGGTCGCGGTGTTGAGCAGGACGATCGGATCATCGTCCACGGCCAGGATGCGCAGCGAGCGGCCAAACGGGAACACGGCGGCAGGTTCGGCGGCGCGCGCCCGGTTTCCTGCTTCGGTGGCCCGCAACCAGATCGTTGCCGTGGTGCCCTTGCCTGGTTCGCTGATCAGCTCGATGTGTCCGCCGCACTGTTCGACCATGCCCTGCACCATCGACAGTCCGAGCCCGGTGCCTTTGCCGACGCCCTTGGTTGTGAAGAACGGCTCTACCGCGCGCGCCAGCGTCTCGGCGTCCATGCCCTCTCCCTCGTCGCTGACCGAAAGGCACACGAATGGCCCTTCGTCGCCGCGCTTATCGCACTCGCTCGCCTCGAGCACGATATCGCCTCCATTGGGCATCGCGTCGCGCGCGTTGACCACCAGGTTCATCAGCGCCAGCTCGAGCTGCGAACGGTCGGCCAGGACCGATGGCAGCACGAGCGGAAAGCTGGTCCTGATGCTGATGCCCGGCCCAATGGTCCGCCCGAGCATTTCCGTCATATCACGCACGGCGCCCAACACATCGACGGGCTCGAGCTTGAGCTCCTGCTTGCGCGCGAAGGCGAGCATGCGCTGGGTCAGCGTTGCGCCGCGCTGCGCTGCCTGGATCGCGTTGTCGAGGAAGCGGCTGATATCCTCGCCCTCAGCCATGCGGCGCTTGGCGAGATTGAGGCTGCCGATCACCGCGGCAAGGATATTGTTGAAGTCGTGCGCGACTCCGCCGGTCAGCTTGCCGATCGATTCCATCTTCTGCGCCTGGAACACCTGCTCGCGAGCCTGTTCGAGCGCTTCCTGAGCCTGCCTCCGCTCGGTCAGGTCGCGGGTGATCTTCGCGAAACCGATATGCCGGTTGGCAGCGTCGCGGACCGGAACGACGATGGCATTGGCCCAGAACCGGCTGCCGTCCTTGCGCACCCGCCAGCCTTCAGCCTCGAAGCGCCCTTCCGCGAGGGCGGCTTGGAGTATGCGTCCCGGCAAGCCCTCCTCGATGTCCTCGGGTGTATAGAAACGGGAGAAGTGCTGTCCGACGACTTCCTCGAGACGATAGCCTTTCAGCCGCTCGGCACCCGCGTTCCAGCTGCTGACGATCCCCTCGGGATCGAGCATGTAGATCGCGTAATCCGTGACACTTTGAATCAGCAGATCAGCCCGGCTGGACGAAACATCGGTCATTACGCTGGGCACGCCTCCCCTTCAGGGCAAGAAAGCGCCTCAGGCGGGATGGTTCCGCAGCCAGGGTGGAATCGTTAACCAGGCGGTCCGGCAGCCGCAAGCGCGCGCCCTTATGGGCAGCGCGGATCGCGCTGCGGAGCGCCCGCGCCCCGGGTCTGCCAGCTGCCGTCGGGAGCCTGATACTTCTCGCCCGGCACGGTACGCGAGATCAGTAGGCAGCCCTGCGTCAGGGCATATTCCTGCAGCGTCACGCTCTGGGCCTGGGCACGCTGGGTATAGTTCTCGCGGCGCTGACGATTGAGGTCGGCGACCATGTTCTGGACGGCGGCCGGCTGGCTGCCGATCACGCCTAAGTAGCCGTCCATCTTCTCGCCGACCTGACCGGACTTGCGCGCGGCCTCGTAAGCCGGATCGCGCTGCGCCACGGCTGGCGCCGAAACCGCCAGCGCGGCAAGCATCGTGCCGCCGAGCGCGGCCATGGCGAGAGAACGATTCAGAATACGGCCCATCTCAGAATATCTCCGGGTTTTCCTCGATGTTCTCCTGAACATCGCCTGCCAACCGATAAATCACTTCCTGGCTGATGTTGATGTTGAGCTCGATCACGATCGGCTCGTTGGGCGCAGTCACCGAAATGCACCCTCCGGCCAGCGCCGAACCCAGCACCACCATTGCCCCTGCGATCGCCCTGCGCTTGCCCCTCATACGGGGTTTATGCGCCCTGCGAGCAGGCTTGGTCAAATTCGAGACTGTCATGGGCTTTCCTCGCTTTCGCGGCGCTGAATGGCGGCTTCATCTGGGATTTGGTCCGGGGGGACGGCAGGCGGCAGGACCGGCAATCGCTCGTCATCGCTTTCGATCAGGGTTCCTTGCTCATCGCGCAATCGGCCTGAACGGGCGAGATCGCGCGGGTCGAGTACCGCCGACGGATCGTATAGCCGGCGCATCTCCGTAATGAGGCCGTGGAACGGCGCGCGCACATTGACGTCGAGCCGGATCGGCAGGCCCGCGATCGCCCGGGTGACGATGTTCTGTTCGGCCCCTGCGCCCTGGCTGACCCCGTCGAGCCGGATGCGGGTCACGATCTCGCCGATCAGCGATCCGTCCATCGCCACGCGCATCTGCCGGTAATCGAGCGAGCGCAGCGTATCGAAGGCGAAGTTGGCGACCGCGCCGAGGTCCTCGTAGGTCAACTCGCCGACATAGGAGACGTTGCCGCCCGGCGGACGCGAGATCAGGAGGCCGTTCTCGAGCCGGCCGTTGCCTTCGGCGTCGAACACGACGGGCACGGCACCGTCGAAGGTGCCTGTCGCGCTGATGTTGTTGAGCTCCATGTATTCGACGAACCGGGAGGCTTCGAGGCCTTCGATCTCCAGCACGTAGCGGCGCTCCTCGGCCGCGCCGAACCTGATCTCGACCGGGCGCATGGTCAGAGTGCCGCCCATGAACGGCCATGTCCCGCCCAGCGCCAGCACCTCGCCGCCGCGCATCTGGAACTCGATCTCCCCGTCGGTCACCTCGATGCCCGGATTGACCGAAGCGACGCGCAGCCGCTGCGCCGGCGCCGTGGTGAGGCCGAGCAGGTCGGTGAACTGGACGGTGCCCGAAGCGCCTCGCACCGGCCCGAACGTCGCCGCGAAATCGAGCGACTCGCTCGAAAAGCGGCCGGTGCTGGTGACGCCTGCCTCGTTCCAGTCGATCCGGCCGGTGCCGGCGATCGTTCCGCGCAGGTTCGATACGCCGAGGTCGAAGGTGATCAGCTCGCTGAGCTGGAAGTTGCGATCGAAGGTCAGGCCGGCCACGGTCAGATCGGCGTGTCCCCCACCCGTCGCGAGGTTGTGCGCGAGGTCGATGCCGGTCACCGCGCGGCCGGTGGCCGGCTCGCGCAGCAGCGCTTCGGCGGTGATCACGTTGTCCTCGAGCGCGAGCGAAGCGCCCTCGGCCACGAGCGGTTTGAAGCGGTCGGCCTCGAGCCGGTCCTCGAGCCGGAACGAGCCGTCGGTGAGCGACAGCCGCCCATTCGCGTAGCGCCAATCGCCGCTCGCTCCGAGCAGGTCGAGCGGCACCGCGAACAGCCGCACGTCGGCGTCCGTGAACCTGCCGGCGATGTCTTCGCCGATCCGTGCGCTGAGGTCATTGACGGCAAAGGTTGTCGCGGTATCGCCCGGCCCAAGCGAGACCACCAGCTGCCGCGCCGACAGGGCACCCGGATAGGCAAAGCCGACCGGGCCGCTGCGGATCGCGATCGGCGTCTCGCCGAGCCGCCCGGCGAGCTGAAGCGAAGGTGCACCCGCCGCCAGGCGCAAGCCGCGGCCGTCGTAGCGCACCATCGCGGAGCCGCGCGGCGGGCACAGCCTGAGGTTGCGCCGGTCGAGCGTCAGGTTGGCGAGCTGCAGCCGCTCGAAGCGCAAGTCGACGCAGTCGCTCCACAGCGCCAGCCCGCGTGAGGGCGACCAGTTGCCGGCTAGCGGCAGGACCAGCGCTTCGGCGCGGCCTCCCGGCAAGGCACCGGTCGCACGCAACTGCCCGGCAAAGCCAAGCACGCCATCGGGTCGCTGGATCAGTACAAGCTCCGGCACGGCGAGCCGCGAGGCGCCAGCGGCGTACTCGGCCATGCTCGCCCGCGCCTCGATCGCCCCGCCCGGCCGCTGCTCCATCCGGCCCGCGATGCGCGGCAAACCTTCCCCTCCGGTCGCAAAGTTCCCCGCGAAGCGCCGCGCGGCGCTGCCGCCGCTCACGACCTGGAAGCGCGAAAGCGCGAGCAAGGTCGCGCCGCTGCCGCCGCGCAACCTTGCGCTGGGTATGACCACGCTGGTCCTTTCGCCGGTGCGGCGCAGCGAAACCTCGCCGGCCAGCCGGCTGTCGCGCCCTTCCACGGCGAGCCGTTCGCGAACTTGCCTCAGGATCGGGCCGAGCAAAGTGTCGCCGCTCGCATTCGCCGCGTCCGCCAGAGCTGCGTCGAGTCCGCTGCCAAGCCGTACGGCCTCGCCCTCGACATCGGCCTCGGCTTCGATGCGCTCGAACTGGCGCCGGGTGCGCAGCCAGCCATCGAGCGCGATGCGAGCAGCAGCCGCCTGCGGACTGGCGAACTGCCGGCCGCGCAGCTCGTAACGCGTGGTCAGGCCGCCATTGCGCCAGGTGAAGCGCGTAGTGCCCGAGAGTGACGCAAGATGGTTTCCGCCGTAAGCCGCGCGGCCGGTACGCAAGCCTGCTTCGCCCTCGAACGCGGTAAGCGTCTTATCGGCGCGCCCGGACAGCTGCACGGCGGCATTGGTCAGCGAGATGCCCTGCCCCTCGCACGTCAGCCGCGCCAACCGCACCGGTCCCTCGAATGCCGGTCGCTCGGCATCGATTTCAATCCGGCCGTAGAGCGTCGGACGACCGGCCTCGCATCCCCCCATCGCCAGCCGGGGTGAAGTGGCGGCGAGCTCGCCCGCGAAGCCATCACGCAAATGACCGCTGCCCGCCAGGCTGATCCCGACCGGACCGTAATCGCTTTCGAGCAAAGCGCGTCCTTCGGTCACGGCGACGGCAAAGTCGGGCAGCTCGAACGGACGTTCCTCGCGCGGTGCGAAGATCAGCGGATCGAGCGAGCCGAAGCTCAACTTGCCCCTGCGATAAGTCGCGTACAGCCGCGGCCGCACCAGCCGAAGCGCGGCAACGGCGGGAAAGCCGAACCGATAGCGGACGTCGACTTCGGCGCGCTCGATCGTCAGGTCCGGCCGCGCCGGATCGCCGATGACGATGTCGGTGAGCACCTGACGCCGCCCGCCGATCCGTTCGACGTTGTATGTCGCCTCGATCCCACGACTGGCAAGCTCGCCGGCGATGATGTTGTCGGCGATCCGCTCGCGATAGAACCACGCCACCGCCACGCCTGCCACGATGACCGCCAGCATGACCAGCGACGCGTAACAGCCGATGCGGCGGCCGGCCCTCCGCGCGGGTGGCTCGTCGATCTCGGCTTCCGACGCCATCGCTCGCACCCTTGCGCGTGAAGCTCGGCAAAGGCAATGCATTGCGCGATGGGAGCGAGCACGGTTGTCCGGTGAGGAGCCTGAACCCGCGGCCAAGCCGCTGCATGGCGGTGTCGGCCACCGGGCCCGGTTGCGCCAACGCCTGCTGGAAGGCGGCGCGGAAGCGCTCGCCGACTACGAAGTGCTCGAATACCTGTTGTTCGGTGCGCAGGCGCGCGGTGATACCAAGCCGGTTGCCAAGGAGCTGTTGGTGCGGTTCGGCTCACTTTCTGCAGTGCTCGATGCCGAGCCAGGCGCGCTACGCCAGGTGAAGGGGGTCAGCGACGCCGGGATCGGCGCGCTCAAGATCGCCGCACTCGCCGCCCGGCGCATGGCGCGGAGCGAAGTGCGCCAGAAGCCGGTGCTCGGCAGCTGGCAGGCGCTGCTCGATTACCTCGCGATCGACATGGCGCACCTGACCGTCGAGCGCGTCCGCGTCCTCTACCTCGACAGCCGCAACCGGCTGGTGCACGACCATCACGTCGGCGACGGCACGATCGACGAAGCGGCGATCCACCCGCGCGAAGTGATCCGCCGCGGCCTCGATCTCGGCGCAACCGCGCTGATCCTGGTCCACAACCATCCGAGCGGCAGCCCCGAGCCAAGCCGGGCGGATATCCAGATAACCCAGCGCATCGCCGAGGCCGGTCGACATCTGGGCATCACCGTGCACGACCATGTGATCGTGGGACACGAGGGGCATGTGTCGTTGCGGGCGAAAGGGTTGATCTAGCTGGCGCGCCCGGGCTTCGCTTGGGCAACCCCGCTAATTATCGGATTTCGACCGCTCGATGGCCGCTCTAAGGTTGCCGCCCGCTGCGTGTAACGAAGCTGCACCTTGTTCCGGAGTTTCACCCAAGGCGATTAGCACCGCCAGCTTGATGTCGCCGTCCGCCTGCTCGAGCGCGTCTTCGGCAATCGATCTTTCCACATGAGTCACTTCGCAGATCATCTCCAGGGCGCGGCTTCTGAGCTTCCGGTTCGTCAGCCGCATGTTGATCATGAGACCCGCGTAGACCCGCCCAAGCCGCACCATCACGGCGGTCGAGAACGTGTTCAAGGCGATCTTCTGCGCCGTTCCAGCCTTCATTCGCGTGGATCCGGCAACGATTTCAGCTCCGGTGTCCAGGAGGATCGGGTGAGCGACGCTTTGGAGGAGCGGTGTTCCAGCATTGCTCGCGAACCCGATCGTCAAAGCGCCCGCCGCTTCGGCCGTTCGAACCGCGGCCACTGTGTAAGGGGTGCGTCCGCTGGCGGCGACGCCGATCACCACGTCGCTAGAGGTCGGCGCGAGGCCGCGCATCTCCGCGTCGCCGGCCGATGCGTCGTCCTCGGCCCCCTCGATGGCGCTCAGGATCGCGTCCGGCCCACCTGCAAGCAGATAAGCCACGCGCCTGCCATCCCAATCGAAGGTCGGACCGAGCTCCACGCCGTCCATGGCTGCGATCCGCCCTGAAGTACCTGCACCAACGTAGATGAGGCGGCCATTCGGGTCGTTCAGCCGAATTGCCGCATCGTCCGCGGCACTGGCGATCAGCTCGACTTGCGGCAGCACCGCGGCCGCCGCGGCAAGCTGCCCTTCCAGCATCGCCCGCACAATTTCGTGTGTGGACCACCGATCGAGATCGCCAAATCGGGAGCTGATATCTTCAGTCGACAAGACAGTGTCTCCCGCTGGTGATCGTGCGGCCCGAATATCGGCGCGGCACGGACATCTCGCCATCGCGCCATGTTGCTATCATCGTACGTCACGCTATCCGAGCGGATCATGGAATTTTTCCTCGGTATAGACGCCGGTGGCACACACACCCGCGCACGGCTGGTTTCGGATGCCCGGGACATCCTGGGAACCGGCGAGGCCGGGCCGGCCAACACGCCGTCCGGCTTGCCCCAGGCACTGCGGGCCATCGAGGAAGCCTATTCCCAGGCGGTGGCCCAGGCCGGGCTGACGACGACCGAAGTCTCGTCGATCCACGCCGGAATGGGAATAGCCGGGCTCAACCGCCGCGGAATCCTCGAAGGCCTCAAAGCCCATGCCTTTCCGTTCAGGACGACCGCGTTCGCAAGCGACGCGGCCATTGCCAACCTCGGCGCCCACGACGGGCACGACGGCGCGATTGTCGCCGTGGGCACGGGGAGCGTCGGCTTTGCCCGCGTCGGCGAGGACGTATTCACGATCGGCGGCTACGGCTTTCCGGTATCCGACGAAGGCAGCGGCGCCGAGCTGGGCCTCCGGGCGATCCGGCGCGCTTTATGGGCGCGCGACGGACGCATTCCGCACACACCGATGACGCTGGAGATGCTCGATCGCTTTCATGGGTCGGCCGGAGAAATCGTCGACTGGACGGCACGGGCGACGCCGACCGATTATGCGGCCTTTGCGCCGATGGTGCTGGCCCACGCCATTCAGGGCGATGCCAATGCCGAGCTGATCGTGCAGGAATCGGCGCGCCGGATTGAGGCTATCGTTCGCACCCTGCTGGAGCGCGGTGCCCCGCGTTGCTGCCTGGTGGGCGGCATGGCATCCCCTCTGCGGGACTGGTTGACGCCTAGCATCAGGGAACGGCTTGAAGACCCGCTCGGCGATCCCCTGGACGGCGCCATTCTCCTCGCCCGTACACGGGCCGGGAAAAACGGCGGCTGAGAACCGGCTGCGGGTTTCACTGCCCCGAAATCCAGCTTTCAACCACGTTGTTCGCGCTGTCGACAAGCACGAGATCGGCGCGCATTCCGGGCGTGATCGAGCCGCGCTCGTCCGCCAGTCCTATCACCGAAGCCGGCACTCTGCTCGCCATCCTGACGGCAGTCGCCACATCCACACCCATAAGGCGCACGGCATTGCGTATGGCCGCCGCCATGTTCAGGTTGGACCCCGCCAACGTTCCATCGGAAGCCGTACACCGATCACCATCGCACTCGATACGCTGGCCAGCCAGCTGAAAGGACCTTTGATCCGACCCCACCGTTGGCATGGCATCGGTGACGAGGACCAGGCGCTCCGCACCTTTCGCAGCGAGCGCGACTCGGAGGGCGGCCGGATGAACGTGATGGCCGTCAACGATGAGCCCACACCAGCTTGACAGATTTTCAAGCGCGGCGCCGACGGTCCCGGGTTCGCGGCTCCCGAGCTGGGTCATCGCGTTGAAGAGATGCGTAAACCCACTCAGTCCTTCGGCGAAGGCCAGCTGGACATCGTCATAGGTGGCCGCCGTATGGCCGGCGGCGACCACAGCGCCGCGATCTACCAGCGCACGAATAGCCCCAGGCGGCGCCAGTTCCGGCGCAAGGGTCACCAGGACGCGGCCACGACGCAGCGAAGTCAAAAGGCGCAGCGCCTGCTCATCGAGGGTTCGGAACTTGGCGGCATCGTGAATCCCTTTCCTGGCCGGGTTCAGGAAAGGTCCCTCGATGTGAATTCCGAGCACCCCCGGGATCCGCCGTTCGATGGCGGCATCCACCGCTTGGATCGCTCGCTCCACTGTCCCCAGATCGTCGCTTATCAATGTCGGCAGGAACCCGGTCGTACCGAAGCGCCGATGAGCTTCGCCAATGGCCGCGATGCCCTCGACCGTGGGATGGTCGTTGAACAGAACCCCGCCACCGCCGTTCACCTGCAGGTCGATGAAGCCCGGCAGAAGGTCGCCCTCCAACTCCCTTCGCTGGAGATCGGCCGGGCAGTCTCTTGACGGCATGCTGCCGGCGATCCGCTCCCCGTCCACCAGGACGCACCATTCCGGCTGGAATCCGCCGGGTGTCAGGACCCGAGTGGCATGAAGCGCGACCAGGCTCATCGGGTCTCGGTTACCTTGCGAAGATGCGGCGGGCGATCCGGATCGAGCCCGCGAGCGAGGCTCAGCGAAACGGCGAAGCGGTAGAAGCTCTGAATCGTCGCGAGCGGCGCGAGGGCCGGGTGGAGCTCGGGAAGGAAGGGCAGGGTCAGCGCCCCGTCCTGCTCACCGCCCGTCATGATTACCTGCGCGCGGCGGTCGATGAAGTCGCGCACGAGCGTACCGAACGCGTCCCGCCCTTCGCCGCTCGGCATCAGCATGATCACCGGGAAATCGGCGCCTACCAGCGCCATCGGGCCGTGCTTGACCTCCGCAGCGCTGAACGCTTCCGCATGAAGGCCGCAGGTTTCCTTGAGTTTCAGGGCCGCTTCCTGCGCGATCGCGTAATTCAGCCCGCGGCCGAGCACGAATAGACTGCTTGCCTGAGACAAGGCGGCCACGGCCGGCGACCAGTCCAGGTTCCAGGCCGTCTGGAGGACCTGTGGGGCATCGGCCAACGCGCGGTTGAGATCGTCCTCGTCGCTCCATGCCGCCACGAGGCCGAGGATGATCAGGAGGGAGCCGATGAACGACTTGGTGGCGGCAACGCTGCGCTCCCGGCCAGCCAGGATGGGGATCGCAACTTCGGCCACCTCCGAGAGCGGAGAGTTCACATCGTTGACGATGGCGACCACGAATGCACCGGCATCTTTCGCCGCGCGAGCCGAGATGATGATATCGGGGCTCTGGCCCGATTGCGATATCGCGAGAAAAAGCGCCCCCCTGAGGTGCCGCCACGGTGTTGCGTAGAGCGATGATGTCGAGGGGGCGAAGGAGGCGACCGGTGTTCGGCCTCGGACCTCGATGAGATATTTGGCAAAGGTTGCTGCATGATCGGAGCTTCCCCTTGCGCAGGTGATCACAAGGGGCGGATCCATCTTGCGCAGCCTCTGGCCCAACGAATGCATGTCACGCTTCAGATCGGTCAATTGCCGCTCCGCTACCGAAGCTGCTTCCGCCGCTTCTGCAAACATCAGCGTCGTCGTCGATCCCATGTCCGCGTTCATCCTTGTCGTCCCGCTTTCCGTAACCTAGCCAAAGAGCCTAAGCCATCGATTGGATCGCCGTGACGCCAGTCGCCGCAACTGCTTGTTGCAATGCTTTGTGCCAGAAGAACTCACTGAGTCAGCGAAAGGACACGCGAGTTCGTCCTGCACCAAAGGAGCAAACGGCAGATAGGGCTCAGGTTCGGGTGTATCATGGTCCCGCATAGTCCGGACTGGGTGACAGATGAGCGAAGATAAGACGACGCGTGGCGAACCGCGGCGTAGCGTACGCTGGTTCCGCAAGGACGACCTGCCCGGTTTCGTCCACCGCTCAACCCTGGCAGCTGCCGGATGGAGCCGCGAAGACCTGATGGAGCGTCCGATTGTCGGGATGCTCAACACCTGGTCGGACATCAATCCGTGCAATCTCAACCTTCGCGCTCTGGCCGAGGACGTGAGGACCGGAATCCTGGAGGCCGGCGGCATTCCGTTCGAGGTGCCGCTGATGTCCGTAAGCGAAAACATCATCAAGCCGACCTCCTTTCCGTTCCGCAACCTGCTCGCGATGGACGCGGAGGAGTGCATCAGGGCCTACCCGTTCGATTCGGTGGTGCTGCTTGGTGGCTGCGACAAGACGCAGCCGGCGCTGTTGATGGGCGCAGCCAGCGCCAACGTTCCAACGATCTTCCTGACCAGTGGCCCGGCCACGCCGCGTTCCCGAACCGGTGGGCACCTCGCAACCGCCACCGGTGTCTGGCGATTTGTCGACGAGCTGCGGGCCGGCGAAGTATCGAAGAGCGACTTCGTGGCATTCGAACGCAGCATCATGGGAACGCCGGGGCACTGCGCCGAGATGGGTACGGCCTCCTCGATGTCGGCGATCTGCGAGGCCTTGGGTCTGGCCTTGTCCGGCAGCAGCCTCGTTCCGGCATTCGACCGCCATCGCAATCGCATCGCCCGTGAAGTCGGCCGCCAGAGCGTCAGGATGGCAGCAGAAGGAACCCCGTGCCCGAACGAAATCCTGGACGAGCGGGCGTTCGACAACGCCATCGCGCTCCTCTGTGCGGTAGGCGGATCGACGAACGTCATCATCCACCTGCTGGCGCTCGCCGGGCGCGTCGGGGTGCCGCTGACACTGGATCGTTTCGACGAGATCGCCCGCCGAGTGCCGCTGATCGCCAATGTCCAGCCTGCGGGCGAACATCTGACCGAACGCTTGATGACGGCGGGAGGCGTGCCGGCCATCCTCAAGCGGCTCAAATCCTTCCTGCACCTCGATTCGCCCACGGTCGAGGGGCGCACGATCGGCGAGATCATCGATTCTGCCGAGGTTGTCGATCCGGATGTCATCCGACCGC
>CBHCZH010000085.1:0-14650 GCA_965977975.1 uncultured bacterium | reverse complement strand
GACAGGGCAGTTCGACTTCGCCGGATGGGATGCCTACCTCGGCGGTTCCGATTCCTCGCAATTCTCCTCGCTGACCCAGATCAACCGGAACAACGTCAACGAGTTGGAAGTGGCATGGACTTACGAAACCGGCCCGGGCCAGCCCCCCCTGTTCAATCCGACCATCGCCAACGGCACGATGTATGTCCTGCGCGGTGACAGCAAGATCGCCGCGCTCGACCCGGCGACCGGACGCGAAATCTGGCAGAGCGAGACCACCGGCCGGATCGGCGGACGCGGGATCAATTATTGGCAGAACGACGACGGCTCCGACCGGCGCCTCGTGTTCCTCAACGACGGCCTCGTCCGCGCGATCGACGCGCGCACCGGCAAGTACATCGAGAACTTCAGCATCGACCTGCGCGAGGCGCTACCCGAAGGCCACACTACCACCCAGCGCCCGCTGATGACGAACAACCCGGGCCGCATCTTCGAGGATACCTACATCGTCTCGCTGCCCGCGGGCGCCTATGACTATGCGTCGGCACCGGCCGACATCCAGGCCTACGACATCCGCACCGGCGCGCTGAAATGGGTGTTCCACGTCGTCCCCCGCCTCGGCGAGTTCGGCTCGGAAACCTGGCCGGAGCAGGACCGCGAGAAGTTCGGCGGAGTGCACAACTGGTCGGAGTTCACGATCGATCCGGAAATGGGCATCGCCTACATCCCGACCGGAACCGCGCGCTACGACTTCTACGGCGGCAACCGCGAAGGCGACAACCTGTTCGCCAACTCGCTGCTCGCGCTCGACGCGCGCACCGGCAAGCGCATCTGGCACTTCCAAACGATCCATCACGATTTGTGGGACTTCGACCTGCCGAATGCCCCCAAACTGATGACCATCACCAAGGACGGCAAGGAAATCCCGGTAGTGATCCTGGCATCCAAGCAAGGTTTCGTGTTCGTTTTCAACCGGCTGACGGGCGAGCCGATCTGGCCGATCGAGGAGCGCCCGGTGCCGGCCTCCGACGTGCCGGGCGAGCACGCCTCGCCGACCCAGCCGTTCCCGACGTGGCCGCCGCCCTTTGCCCGCCAGTCGTTCACCGAAGACGACATTAATCCCTATTTGTCGGAGACCGAGAAGGCGGCGCTGCGCGAAAGGATTCGCGGCAGCCGCAACGAGGGCCTGTTCACCCCGCCGAGCGTGCGCGGCACGATTTCGATGCCGGGGCATAACGGCGGAGTAAACTTCGGCACCAGCGCGGTCGATCCGGTCAACCGGCGCTTCTTCGTGGTCAGCCGTGAGATCCCGGTGGTCATCAAGCTCAACGAGCTACCCAATCCCGAGGCAGCGGCGCGTGCGAAGGAGCGGATGCCCAACGCCCAGCCCGACACTTATCCCTACACCTCGCCGGTCGATTTCATGCTGCAATCGAACGGAATGGTCGCGATCGAGCCGCCGTTCTCGTTCCTGACCGCCTACGACATGAACACCGGCAACATCCTCTACCGGATCGCCGACGGCGAAAGCCTGGCGTTACAGGAGCAGGGCGTGACCGGCATCGGCAGCCAGGCTCCGCGCGCCGGCCCGGTCGCGACCGCGAGCGGGCTCCTGTTCGTGGGCACCGCAGGTGACCGTACCTTCCGCGCCCGCGATTCCGCAACGGGCGAGGTGCTGTGGGAATACAAGCTCGACGCGGCAACCGAAGGCGTGCCTGCCGTCTACGAGGTTGACGGCAGGCAGTACGTCACCCTCCCCGTCGGTGGCGACGGCCTGTTTGCGCAGCGAGGCAACCCAACACCGGGGCCGAGCCGTTACGTGACCTTCGCACTGCCGGCCGGCGCGAAGCTAGCAGGCAGTCGTTAGATCATTCAACCATTAGCCTGTTACACAATTAGACAACTACCCGTTTGAGTTTGAACATGTGCGGGTGCAGAATCGCCGCAAACAGGAGAGGCCCCATGATCTCGCATAACACTCTTCGCGCGACCGTAACGGGCGCGCTGCTCGCGGCGGTGAGCATAACCATGCCGTCGGCTCCAGTTGTCGCGCAGGCCGTACCGGAAGACCTCACGGTCATGCCGCCGGTACCGACAGACTATCAGCCGAGGAAGACCGCGTGGGGCGATCCCGACTTGCGCGGCACCTGGCCGATCGACAACATCGCCAGCCTGCCGATGAATCGTCCGGCCCAGTTCGGCAACCGCTTCTGGCTGACCGAGGAAGAGAATGCCGCGCGCCTGCAGCAGATCGAGCGCGCCGCCCAAGCCTACGATGCCGAGGACCGCGCCGGCCGTATCGGCATGGGCCACTGGGTCGAATCCAACTCGTCGGGTCGCCGCACATCGCTCTTGGTCGATCCACCGAGCGGACAGCTGCCGACGATGACGCCGGAAGCCGAGGCGCTCTATCGGGCCGGCCGCTCGAGCTGGACGCCGAACACCAAGTTCAACTGGGTCACCGATTTCGACGCCTGGGACCGCTGCGTCAGCCGCGGATTCCCGGCCTCGATGCTGCCGTTCCGCTACAACAACGGGATCCGCGTCTACCAGGCGCCGGGATACGTGGTGATCGCGCTCGAGATGCTCGGCAGCCGGGTGATCCCGATCGGCACCGCCGACAAATGGCCCGAGCCGGTCGAGGCCTGGCTCGGCTCGAGCCGCGGCCGCTGGGAAGGAAACACGCTGGTCATCGAGACCACCAATCTCAAGCGCGGTGACAGCGCCACTGCCGACATGCACGCGCGCAACGGCAGCCCGCTCAACATGGCGACGATGGGCGTGCCGCCGTGGAACACGATCCCTACCAGCGCCAAGGCGAAGGTGGTCGAGCGGCTCACTCCGACCGGCCCGGACTCGATCGTCTATGAGATGACCTATTCGGACCCCGAGGTGTTCACAGCGCCGTTCACCGCCCGGCTCGATTGGTCGCGGCGCGACGACTACGAGTTCTACGAATACGCCTGCCACGAAGGCAACGTGCAGGTCAGGAACTACATCACCGCCTCGCGCGCCGGCACGCTCGAGGAGGCCACGGCCGCCGACCGCGCCGCCGAAGCCGGGGGTGGCGACTGATCGGTGGGTCTGTCCTTGCTCCGTAGTGTCCTCGCCGGCGCGGTCGCGCTGTCGCTCACTGCCTGCGCCACGACGCCGGGCGCCCCAAGCAGCTTTGCCGCCGAGCCGGTCGGTATCGCCGTGCCGGTCCGCACCGAGCAGGGCCTGATCCAGGGCGCCGCCGGCAAGGCCGACGGCGTGACGGTGTTCAGGAACATCCCGTTCGCCGCCCCGCCGGTCGGCGCACTGCGCTTCGCCCAGCCGCAGCTCCCCCAACCTTGGCAAGGCGTGCGCGACGGGACCCGCTACGGCGACGTCTGCATGCAGAACCGGGCGCCGCAGCGCTTCCCGCCCAACGCCGCGACCGACACCGCCAATTTCACCGGGATGAGCGAGGACTGCCTCAACCTCAACATCTGGACCCCGGCCAAGCGCGCCGGCGAGAACCTGCCGGTCATGGTCTGGCTCTACGGCGGCGCCTACACCGAAGGCGGCGGCAACGCGCCGTTCAGCGAGGGCGACAACCTCGCCGCCAAGGGCGTGGTCCTGGTTACCTTCAATTACCGTGTCGGCCCGTTCGGGTTCTTCAGCCATCCCGAGCTGACCGCAGAAGGCAATGGCGCGGCGGGCAACCAGGCGCTCGGCGATGCGATCGCGGCGCTCAAGTGGCTCAAGGCCAACGTCGCTAGCTTCGGCGGCGACCCGAACAACATCACCTTGTTCGGCGAGAGCGCCGGCGCCGCGATGAACGCCGGGCTGGCCGGCGCGGCCGGCGCGCGCGGCACGTTCGAGCGGGCGATCGCCCAGAGCGGCGGGTGGATGGGCCTCGGCATCGGCACGATGATTCCCAACCACGTTCCCAAGGCGGCAACTCCGCCGTGCGTCCCATCGCCGCCGCCACCGCCCGGCCCCGCCGGCTTCGCCGGCCTGCCGCCTTCCGCCGAGCTGCGCGGATTCCTCAACGCGTGCCAGATCGGCGCCGAAACGCTCGCCGAGCTGCGCGCGCTGCCCGCCGCCGAAGTCCAGGCCAAGCTGCGCGGCCATGGCATGACCGTCGACGGGCGCATCGTCACCGAGGACCTGTCGATCACTTTCGCCAACGGCCGCCAGAACCCGGTCGACGTTCTCGCCGGCTCGAACGCCGACGAAGGCTCTTTCGCCGCCGGACCACCGGCCACCGCCGAGAGCTGGCGCACCGGCGCCGCGCAGCGCTGGGGCGAGCAGGCCGGGCTCGGCCTCGCCGCCTATCCCGCCGCGACCGACGCCGAGGCTCAAGCCCAGGCGCCGCAGCCATTTACCGACGCGCTGAGCTGGCACATGCGCCTGTTCGCCGAGCAGCAGGCAAAGATCGGGCAGGAATCGTGGCACTACTTCTTCACGCACGATCCGCCGTACGATCCCGACAAGCGCGATCTCGGCTCGGCGCATACCGGCGAGATCCCGTACGTGTTCGACAACCTCGCGGCGCCGCGCACTTTCCCGGGCGGCAGCTCGGTCGCACTGATGGGCGGCAACCCGCGCGAGGAGGCGTTCGCCGACCAGGTCTCGCAGTACTTCGTCAACTTCGCGCGGACCGGCAATCCGAACGGACCGGGGCTACCGCCGTGGCCGGCGGTCAAAGACCTCGGGTCGAACGAGACGATGATCCTCGATGCCGACGGCTCGGGTGAAGGTCCGTGGATCGGCGAGGCCAAGGACCGGCTCTACACCGCAATCTACCAGGAGCGCGTTGCCCAGCCGCTCGGGATCGCGGCGGCGTCCGGAGGGGAATGAGCCTAACCATCCCTTGATGGGGAAGGGCTTGCCCGGCCGTGGCGTCGCGTTACCCTTTGACCAAACGACGGCAAACGTGCCGCGCCGAGGGAGGATCGCATGACGACTATTCGCAAGGCTCTGCCGCGCACGGCCGCCTTCACCGCGCTGCTCGGCGGCGCGACGATCGCGCTGGCGCAAGGCGCCGTCCCGGAACCCGCGGTGCCGGCCGAGTCCGCCTGGGCCGATTACGCCCAGCACTGCGCAGCCTGCCACGGCGCTGACATGGTCGGCGGTCAGTTCGCGCCGTCGCTCAAGGGGCGAGAATTCCTCGTGGAGTGGGCCGGCACGCCGCTGTCGGAGCTTTACGAGTACATCAGGGCCTCGATGCCTCCAGGCCAGACCGGCACGCTGCCAGACCCGACCTACATGGAACTCGCGGCGCTGATCCTTACCGAGAATGGCGGCGATCCACGCACCGCGTTCGCACCACGCCTGCCCGCCGCACCCGAGCAGCTTCCTGAGGAGAGTCCCGTCGGCGGCCTCTCGCGTCGCTACCCCTTGCCGCCAGGCCCCGAGATCGTCGACCGCTTCGCCGATTACACCCCGGTCACGCAGGAGATGCTGGCCAGCCCTGCGCCCGAAAACTGGCTGACCTGGCGGCGCGCGCACAACGGTCAGGGCTACTCGCCACTACGTCAGATCGACAGCGGCAACGTCAACGAGCTGCGCATCGCCTGGGCGCAGGCGCTACCAGCGGGCGCCAACATGAACGAGCCGCTGGTCCGCGACGGCGTGCTCTACGTGCACGGCTTTGGCGACCACGTGTTCGCGTTTGATGCCGTCACCGGTCGGAACCTCTGGCATTACCAGCGCCGCTTGCCCGAACGCACGCTTGTGACTTCGAAGAAGACCATCGCGCTCTATGGCGACAAACTGTTCACTGCGACGTCGGACAATCACATGGTCGCGCTCGACGCGCGCAGCGGGCGGCCGGTGTGGGACGTGGCGCTGACCGACCGGCCGGGCATGCGCACGCCCGGCGGCCCGCTCGCAGCCGACGGGGTGGTCATGCAAGGCCTCGCGACGCAAGCGCCGGGCGGCGGCCTGATCGTGGGCATCGATGCCGAGACCGGCGAGAAGCTGTGGGAGTTCGAGACCGTCGCCAAGCCCGGCCAGCCGGGCGGCGACACCTGGAACGGTCTGCCCGGCGACCAGCGCCATGGCGGGTCGCAGTGGACCAGCGGCACGTACGACGCGGCAACCGGCCTGGCGCTGTGGGGCGTCGCCCAGACTTACGACACCGGGCCGCTGCGCGACTTGAAGCCCGGCATGAACAACGACGCGCTGTTCACCAACGCGACGCTCGCCCTCGTGCCGCGCACCGGCGAGCTCAAGTGGTACTTCCAGCACATGAAGAACGACCAGTACGACCTCGATTGGGTGTTCGACCGAGTGATCGGCACGATCGAGGTCGACGGCCGACCGCGGCGGGTGGTCATCACCGGCGGCAAGGAAGGGCTGTTCGACGCGATCGACGCCGAGACCGGCAAATACATCAAGACCGTCGACATGGGCATCCAGGACTTCATCGAGCGGATCGATCCGGTCACCGGCGACAAGTTCGCCAGGGCCGACAAGATCCCCGGCCGCGATCGCGGCGCGGTCTTCGTCTGCCCGCACGGCGGCGGCGGGCGCAACTGGAGCCCAACCTCGTTCAATCCGAATTCGCGCCTGCTGTTTGTCAACGCTCGCGACGTTTGCATGGACATGGTCCCGACTTCGGACCCCGCGGCGCCCGGGTTCCTCACCACCGGCGTCAACATTCAGTATGTTCCTCGCCCTGACCACGACGGCAACTTCGGCGTTCTGCAGGCGCTCGACATGGAATCGGGCGAAGTGGTTTGGGAGACCCGCCGCCGCCAAACGCCTGACATGGGCATTCTCACCACCGCTGGCGGCCTCTTGTTCACCGGCTGGATGGACCGCCAGTTCGTCGCTTATGACCAGGAGAACGGGCGCGAGCTGTGGAGCACCGGGGTCACCGGCGTGCCCAACGCCTCACCGATCACGTACTCGGTCGACGGCAAACAGTACGTCGCAATCGTCACCGGCCACGGCAACCCGCTCGCGTCAGGCATTCCCGACGTGATCCCGGAGACCCAGCTGCCGCCGGTCAACAGCTCGGCGCTGTACGTGTTCGCGCTGCCGGATTGACGCGGTTCAGAACCGAATTCTCAGACCAAAAGCTCGGTTGCCGTCACTTCCGGCGATCGAGCCCAGCTCAACCGGTCCGACCTTTGCATGCAGGGCTTCGCCGAGCTGTTCCATCGGGCTCGGAGAAGGTGGTGAAGCCAGGGCCGGCGATCGCCCGTCGGTCGGAGCGGCCGCACAAACGACGATCTCCTCTTCGGTAGATGGCTCCGGCGAGCACGGTTGCGAGGCCAGAATGTCGATGACGAGCGTGCCATCCTCTCGCAACGTCGTACGCTGAGCCGCTTGCTCGAGGCCCGCAGCGGCCACTTCGTAGCCGAGGTCGATGGGAATCCGTTCTACGTCGTCCATCGACGTTCTCCGCGGTGGGCGTTTGTACCATCGCCCGGAGCGAAACCCTGTGCAAACGAAAAAGGCCGCCCAGAGGGGCGGCCTTTTTTTGTCACGAAGCGCCGGCCCTCAGTAAAAAATCCCTAGCGTGAAGCCGATCGCGCGGCCGAAGAATACGACCGCGAGCCAGAAGATCAGCGACAGCGCACCGGCCAGCTTGGCGGCGAACGGCACCGACGGATCGAGGTCCCAGTGCTCGACCGTGCGCGAGGTGATCAGATTGAAGTACACCATGTTCAACCCGGCGAGCGCCAGCATCACCATCTTCCACAGGAAGTAAGGATTGGCGACGTAGCTGGTCGCCTTGCTGACGAACAGAAGCCCGCCGGTGATAGCAGCGAGCACGAACGCGCCCCAGACCCAAGGCAAGGTGTCCCTGCTGAGCTTGGTCACCGCAAGCTGGCGCGAAGCGACGCCGACGAGGCGCAAGTCGACGATCGCGATCATGCCGAGGACAGTGACGAGCGCGATGACATGGAGCGTCTCGAGCGTCGGGAACATCCAGGTCGACTCGGCGATCGTGATGCCGAGCGACGAATACTCGATCGTTTCCCAGATGTTGGTCGGTTCAGGATACAAAGCCATCGAGAAACCCCTCAAACCGGCGCGTAAGCGATGAAGCGGCCGCAATACATGATCACGCACCACAGAAGGACCATGAGCACCGCTGTAGCCTTGTCCGTGGCGACGATGTCGCGGCCCGCGGCAACGTGCTTGAGCACGCCCTTATGGAACCAGATCACGATGAGAATGCCGAACACGACCAGCCCCATCTTGATCCAGAAATACGGGTTGATCAGCTCGCGCACCGGTTCGCCGATGATCATTCCAACGCCCGACAGGATCAGCACGGCCAGCGCCCACCACAGCACTCGGATGTAGCGGTTCGCCGTTTCGGCCATAGTGCTGCTGCCGGCGATGCCGAACATGCGCGCGTTGATCATCAAGATCGATGCGAACGATGCCGAGATCGCCAGGATGTGGATCACCTGGATGATCGGAATCGCCCAGAAATTGGTGACGATCCACGTGCTGGCGCCGGTGTCCGAAATCCACAGCGCCAGTTCGGTCAGCTGAGTGGACCGCAGCCACTCCGTGAAACTGAATAACAAGTCGTCCATCAGAGTGCTCTCTCCCCTGTTCCCGCCCGAGGCCCGCGTGCCGCGGCCGACGCGCATCGTTCGACAGCTCAATGCCTGAGCAGCGAAATGCGACCTTGCCGAGTAAATTACGGTAACCGCGCAGGTTACAGCGGGTTACAGCTCGATCGCCATGTGCGCTTTGGCACAACCCAAGTGCGCTAGCGCCGTGAGTCGACTTCGCCAAGCCTTTTGATTGACAATGTCTAACGTGAAGTCGTTTTCGACCGAGTGCGGACACCAATTGCGATACAAACTGCGACAATACGGTGCGCAAAGTCACAGGACGGGCATTGTCAAAGTCACGCATGCGCCGTAGGGACAGAATCAACGAAAGCGGTCGCTCGCCCAGGCAGCGCGCCCATTCAGGTTCGGGAGAGAACTGCATGCGCTTCGGACGGGGCTTCCGGCTCGCGACTGTCCTATTCGCCGCCGCGAGCGGCGCCGGACGCGCGCAGGACGCGATCCCCGAAGGCGACTGGCGCAACATCAACCGTGACGCCGCCGCGACGCGCTTCTCGCCGCTCGACGACATCAACCGCTCCAACGTTGCGCAACTGCGCGAGGCATGGAGCTATCCATTCCGCTCGTTCAACACCGCAGTGCCGCTGGTGATAGACGGCACGATGTACTTCCCGGCCGGCAATCGCGTGATCGCGCTGGATGCCGATACCGGACACGAGAAGTGGGTCTACACGATCCCGCCCGGCCCTCCCGCGCGGGGGACCTCGGCCGGCGCCGCCGGGCAACCACGCAACGCCTCGAGCCGAGGAGTCAGCTACTGGCCCGGCGACAGCGCCACTCTCGCGCGTATTCTGGTCATGGCCGGCTCGAGCATGCTCGCGCTCGATGCCGCGACGGGCCAGCCCTCCGCCGGCTTCGGCGAAGGGGGGGCGATCGACGTCGGTCTTTCGTACGGCGGCACGCCGACCATTGCCGAAGACGTGGCCATTATCGGCGCGGCGACGCTGGAGAGCCAGCCCGGCGATCCGGGCAACACTCGCGCCTTCGATGTCCGCACGGGCCGCAAGCTGTGGGAGTTCAGCTCGGTCGCCCAGCCCGGAACGCCAGGCAACGAGACCTGGAGTGCGACCGGCTGGGTGGGCCGTTCGGGCACCAACATGTGGGCCTTTTCCGCCCCGGTCGACCTCGAACAGGGAATCGTGATCATTCCGCTCGGCTCGCCGGCGCCCAATTATTGGGGCGGCGAGCGGCCGGGCGCGAACCTCTACGGCAACTCGCTCGTCGCACTCGACTACAAGACCGGCGTGTACAAGTGGCATTTCCAGACGGTGCATCATGACTTGTGGGACATAGACCAGGCCAGCGCCGGCGCGCTGATCGAAGTGACCGGCCGGCCGGTCATCGCCTCGGTCAACAAGAGCAGCCTGTTTTTCGTGATCGATCGCGAAACCGGGCAACCGCACCTGCCGGTCGAGGAGCGTGCCGTGCCGGCAGGCGACGTGCCAGGCGAGTATTACCATCCGACCCAGCCGATCCCTGTCAACACGCCGCCGTTGAGCCGGGTATCGATGACTTACGACGACATCGTCGATGCCGAGGACACGACGCCCGAACACGCCCGGGCCTGCCGCGAGATGTGGGACAAGGCGGGCGGGTACCTCAATTTCGGCATCTACACGCCGTTCTTCTTCCATCGGGCGGGCACTCCGCCGCGCTCGACGATCCAGCTGCCGGGCGGCACCGGCGGCGTAAACTGGGGTGGCCCAGCGGCCGATCCGAGGACCGGTTGGGTCTATGTCAACGCACAGGATACTTCGCTGGTCGGCTGGGTCGAGCGCAAGGAGACTACCGAAAGCTACAGCTTCGATGCCAACAGTTCGGATCAGCCCTACGACCGCGCCAGCGTCAACGGCAAAGGGCCGTTCTTCTCGTTCAGTGCGCCGCTTTCCGGCGAGTACGATGCCAACGGCCAGCCGCAAGGTCCTCAGGCTCCATGCTACAAGCCGCCGTGGGGTGAACTGGTCGCGGTCGATGCCAGTACCGGGACGATCAAATGGGCCGTCCCGCTCGGCGTGATCGATGAACTGCCCGAGGGCAAGCGCCTGGTCGGAAACTCCGGCAGCGCGGGCCCGACGGTCACCGCCGGAGGCCTCGTTTTCGTTGGCGCGACCAACGATCGGCGCTTTCGCGCCTTCGATGCTTCGACCGGTCAACAGCTCTGGGAAGCGCTGCTCCGAGGCAATGCCAACGCCAACCCGATGACCTATCGGGGACGCAGCGGGAAGCAGTACGTCGCCATCAATGCCGGTGGTACTATCGTGAGCTATTCGTTATCTCACTAATGATCCAACAGGAGAGGTTGTTCGAGGGATGAAACGGTTTTCCATTCTCGCTGCCACAGCGGCGGCGTTCGTCTTGGCGGGGACCGGAACGGCCCTTGGCCAGCAGGCCGGCACCCACCAGCAGATCGAGCGCATCGACGGCAAGCCCAATCTCAACGGCGTATGGCAGGCGATGAACACCGCCAACTGGAACCTCGAGCCGCACTCCGCGGGGCCCAACCCGGTGGCCGACCGCCTGGTCGGAGCGACTGGCGCGATTCCGGCCGGTCTCGGAGTGATCGAAGGCGGCACGATCCCTTACAAGCCCGAGGCGCTCGAACGGCTTAGAGCGCACAAGGGGAACCTGATCAATCACGATCCGGAAGCGGCTTGCTATCTGCCCGGCATCCCGCGCGCGACTTACATGCCCTACCCGTTCCAGATCGTGCAGGGCGGCAACGACGACATCCTGATGGTCTACGAATACGCGAACGCCAACCGCGTGATCGAGATGCGTGAGATCGAGATCCCGCCGATCGACACCTGGATGGGCACTTCGTACGGCCGCTGGGACGGCGACACGCTCGTGATCGTCACACTCTCGCAAGGCCCGGGCGAAGTGAAGCTGCCTGGCGGCGTGATGGAGCCGAATGGCGTGACCTGGCTCGACCGCGCCGGCAATTACCTGTCACCAACCGCAACGGTGACGGAGCGGTTCACCAAGCTGGGCGAAAACCACATCCAGTACAGCGCGACGGTCGACGACCCGGAACTTTACACCCGGCCCTGGACCATCTCGATGCCGTTGTATCGCCGGATGGAACCCAACGCGCAGCTTCTGGAGTTCCGTTGCGTCCCATTCAGCGAGATGTTGCTCTACGGCGACTTGCTGGAAGAGGGTGCGACCCCGGCTGCTCCGCCTGCCGAAACCGCAGAATAACAATGATTTGACTCGCATAAGACGTTTAGGAGTAGACAGCCATGCAGTTGAAGAACTGGACTGCCGCCACGATCGGCGCCGTCCTCGCGATCGGAGCGGCCGGCGCCGCCGTCGCGCACCACTCGTTCGCCACGGAGTTCGACCGCAACAAGCCGATCCGCCTCGAGGGCAAGGTCGTGAAGTTCGAGTGGGTCAATCCCCACTCGTGGATTCACATCGACGCCAACGTCAACGGCCGCACCCAGCGCTGGCGCGTCGAGGGCGGCGCGCCGAGCGCCCTTCTCCGCCGCGGCTGGAACAGGAACTCGCTGCCGGCGGGCACCGAAATCATCGTCGACGCATTCCGCGCTCGCGACGGGGACACCCGGGCCTCTGCGGCGGAAATCCGCTTCCCGAACGGCCGCGAGCTATCGCTCGGCAATCCGACCACCGAGGCGGTGGCGGCCGCCGCGCGGCGCGCCGGCAATTAAGCCTGGTCGTGCCCGCCAGCTGGCGAGGGCAAGCACGAAAGGGGCTCGCAATCGCTCGATTGCGAGCCTTTTTCATGCTTCAATCGGTGCCCATGCGGAACACAATTCGGTGTTCGCCGTTGGTTGCCGCCGTGGCGGTTCGCACAGGACGGGAAAATCGAATGCGGCGAGCACATTAGAATGAAAGTCTTGCTGGTCGAGGACGAGCTGCTCGTGCGTGAGGTGGCGGCCGAGGATCTTACCGAGGCGGGCTTCGAGGTGACCACCGCCAGCGACGGCGACGAGGCGCTCGCGATACTGCAGGAAGAGACTGGCTTCGATCTTCTGTTCACCGATATCCGCATGCCCGGCTCGACTGACGGGTGGGAGTTGGCACGGCAGGCGAAGGAGGCGATTCCCAGCCTCAGAGTGATTTATGCCACCGGGCTCGGCGAGGCTGGCGACGGGCTCGACGAAGGCGAATGCTATGTCCGCAAGCCCTACAATCTCAAGGACCTGCGCCAAGCGCTGAGGAAGCTGGGCCTTTAGCCTGCTAGTCCGTGCGGGCGCCGCGCCGGTTCTGCCACCACATCGCCGCTAGTATAAGCAAGAAGGCGAGGAGGCGCAGCAGGTAGAGCCAGCTTCGCTCTTCGGTAGGGATGCCACTCAGAGTAAGCAGCGCCTGAGTCACGGCGAGCAGCAGGAAGCTCCCCGAAAAGGCCAGGAACAGCCCTTCGCCTGTGCGACGCCAGAACTTCAGGAAGAATAGCGCCGCTACCGCAAAGCCCATAGCGATGGCGCCGCCGAGAAAGTCTTCGATCATCTCAGGTATCCTCGTCCCAGATGAATCCGAACAGCAGCACCGACACTGCCACCAGCGACAGCCACAGACGAACCGGGCGGAAGTCGATGTCCGGATAGACCAGCATATCGAGCACCACGACGAAGTTTACCACCGCGAGGAGGGCGAAACAAAGCGCGCTCCAGAACAGCAGCCGCGAGCGCGCGCGGCGGAAGCTGCGACCGAGCAGATAGGCACACAGCGTGCTCGTGGCGAAGCACAGCGTGTATACGAGCGTCGGGAAAAGAGTGCCCATACGGTCTAATCCTTCCGCAGCTTGAACGCGTCGGCGAACGCGGTCACGCCCGGCGCGCTTTGCGCGACGATCAGGCGGCGTACCTTGTCGGGGCTGCGAGCGTAGTAATCGATCGCCCCCTTCACCAGCGCACCCTGCTCAGCCGAGGCTTCGTGATAGCCAGCCCGCCCCTCGCCATCGACAATCGCCAGCCCGGCGGCCGTGAGATTGTCCAAGCTCTGCGATACCACAGCATCGCTCGCGCGCAGAGCGGCAATCAGCTCCTGAGAAGTAAAGAAGCGGCCAGGATTCTCGGTGAGGTGCCGCAGGAGCTCAAGCGCCCACACAGAACGGAAGCTGTTCGCGATAAACGATTCGAGGCGTGCGTGCTTAGGCAAGACCCCTCCCTTGCATCGGCTCGGAAGGGTTCTCCTAGCCTCTTAACCGTGTCTGACAACCCACCGTTGGGTGTCGTCTGAAATGATTCAAGGTTAACTCGGGAACCTGAAGCGTTCTCGACACTTGCCTCGTTGAGGGGGGCTGGGCTCCCCTTCGCCTTGGGGAGGGACGCGTGAATATTCAGGCACCGGCAATGGAATTCTCGCGCAGCCGGCGCGAGCTGATTTCCGCCCTGCGCAAGCTGCGGCGGGGAGACTTCTCCGTGCGCATGCCAGAGGAAGGCACGGATGCCGACGTCGAACTGGCCACCCTGTTCAACGAGGTTGTCTCGCTCAACCAGCAAATGACGGGCGAGTTCGAGCGGATTTCCCGTATCGTCGGCAAGGAAGGCAAGATCGGCCAGCGCGCGAAGGTAACCGGCGCGACCGGCGGCTGGGAAACCAAGCTGCGCGCGATCAACGAGCTGATCGACGACATGGTGCAGCCGACCGTCGAGGTCGCGCGCGTGATCGGCGCCGTCGCCAAGGGCGACCTGTCGCAGACCATGGCGGTCGAGATCGACGGCCGGCAGCTCAAGGGCGAATTCCTGCGCATCGGCAAGGTGGTCAACACCATGGTCGAGCAGCTCGCCAACTTTACCTCCGAAGTGACGCGCGTGGCGCGCGAGGTCGGCACCGAAGGCAAGCTGGGCGGCCAGGCGCGCGTGCGCGGCGTCGCGGGCACGTGGAAGGACCTGACCGACAACGTCAACCTGATGGCCGCGAACCTGACCGGCCAGGTCCGCAACATCGCCGAAGTGACCACTGCGGTGGCCTCGGGCGACCTTTCCAAGAAGATCACGGTGGACGTGAAGGGTGAGATCCTCGAGCTGAAGAACACCATCAACACCATGGTCGACCAGCTCAACGGATTCGCCAGCGAAGTGACGCGCGTGGCGCGCGAGGTCGGCACCGAAGGCAAGCTGGGCGGCCAG
>CBHCZH010000084.1:0-14689 GCA_965977975.1 uncultured bacterium | reverse complement strand
CGCCCGGGGAGAGGATGGGCCGCCGTCGAACTTCGCGATCTACCGCGACGGCGGCACGACCCGCGAAATCCGTCTGACGATCAATCTCGTCCTCGTTGCGAGGCGATGGCGCTCGCTGCTCGACGAGAAGCTGCGACTGATCGGGCAAAGCTCTGCGCGGATGGAAGCGCTCGGCGCGATCATGAATTCGCCCGCGCTGAGCGCCCAGGTCAACATCGCCAAGCGTCTGAAGATCGAAGGCCCGACGATGACGCGAATGCTCGACACGCTCGAGGCCGACGGCCTGGTCGAGCGCCTGCCCGACCCGAGCGACCGCCGCACCAAGCAGCTGCGGCTGACCGCCGAAGGCGAGCGGGTGCTCGAGGAGATCTTCACCATCGCCGACGAGCTGCGCGACCGCTGGCTCGACGGCATGCCGGCGGAGAAGGTCGACGAGCTAAACGGCGTCCTGAGCCTTCTGTCCCAACGCCTCGACGACGGCCTGCCGCCGCGCGCCGGGAACGACTGACTCTCCCCTCCCGCCTGCGGGAGCGCGAACCGCCTACTCGCTGCGCCCCCAGTCCTCGTTGGCGCGAGCTATCAGGTAGGCGTGGATCGCCTCTACCTCTTCCGGCTCGAGCAGGTCGGCGAAATTGGCCATGCCTTTGTCGAGATAAAGACCCTCGAGCACGATCCGGTTGAACTGGCGATGCGTCTCGGCGGTCATGTGACGCAAGTCCTTGACCCCGCCGATCGCGCGCTGACCATGGCATACCGCGCAGGTCTGCGCGAATAGCTGGGCACCGCGCTGGACGCTAGCTTCGCTGGCCCGCAGCGGCGGCGGCGGCGGGACCGCCACAGTGGCCTCGAGCGGCGGCAGCTGCGCCGTGCCGCCCAGCTTGAACACCAACAGTCGTGCTTTGGCACGCGGCAGCTCGATCCCTGCCCCCTGCTCGATTTGCGCCGCGCCCCCGCCCCAGCCGGCGTTGATCGCGACGTATTGCACGCCGTCGAGCATGTAGGTGATCCCGCCCGCGACTGGCGCGCTCTGCGTCGGGTATTCCCATAGGATCTGCCCCGTCCGCGCATCGAACGCCGCGAAAGTCTGCATGGTCGTGCCTTCGAACACCAGGTCGCTGGCGGTCACGAACACGCCGCCATTGCCGTGGCGCGGCAGCTCGACTTGCCAGGTAACCTGCTGGCGGACCGGGTCCCACGCGGTCAGCCAGGCCTTCTCGATCGCGTTCGCCTGCTCCTGCAGCGGCGCACGTGTCGCCGCCATCTCGGGACCGAAGCCGCCCCAGCCGCTGTTCGAGCGCATCGGCCGTGGTCGCCAGTTCGGCGCCAGCGCATAGACGAAGCCTGACTGGTAAGCGGGGAAATAGGCCAGCCTTGTTCGCGGGCTGTAAGCCATCGGGAACCAGTTGTGCGCTCCGCCCGGCCCCGGCATGACCAGCGTCGGCTCGAAGCGGTAGCGCACCGCGGCGCTGGTGATTGGACGGCCGCCCGAATCGAAGCCCTCGTTCCAGTTTTGCATGACATGCGCGGCCGCGCTGATGAACTCGCCGGTCTGGCGGTCGAGCACATAGAAGAACCCGTTCTTCGGGGCCTGCATCAGCACTTTGCGCTCTTGGCCGTCGATCGTCAGGTCGGCGCTGATCATCGACTGGGTGCAGGTCCAGTCCCACTCCTCACCGGGATTCATCTGATAGTGCCAACGATAAGCCCCGGTATCGGCATCGAGCGCGACGATCGAGCACACGAACAGGTTGTCGCCCTCGTTCCGCGAGCGGTAGTAGCGCGAGTGCGGCGAAGCATTTCCCGTGCCGACGTAGACCAGCTTCAACGCCGGATCGTAGGCGATCGAATCCCACGGATTGGCGCCGCCGCCGAGCTGGTAGTAGTCGTCGCCGAACCAGGTCTCGCGGATTGTCGGCATGATCGGGTCCGAGGCCTCGCCGTCGGGCTCCTCGGCCGGATCGCCGGGAGTGAGGAAGAACTTCCACAGCTTCTCGCCCGTGTCGGCATCGTAAGCCGAGACGAAGCCGCGGACTCCGAAATCCCCGCCGGAATTGCCGATTACGACCTTGCCGTCGAACACCCGCGGCGCGCCGGTGATCGTGTAGGGAAAATCGCGCTCGAAGGTCTGCGTCGTCCAGACCGGTTGGCCGGTGACCTGGTCGAGCGCGATCAGCCGGCCATCGAGCGTGGCGATGATGATCTTGCCGTTCCACATCGCCAGGCCGCGCGAGACCGGCTCGCAGCACGCATAGCGGGCGTTCTCGCGCGGGACTTGCGGATCATACGTCCACAGCCGCTTGCCGGTCCGCGCATCGTAGGCGATCGTCACGTTGAACGGCAGGGCGTTGTAGAGCACGCCATCGGCGTAGATCGGAGTCGCCTCGACCCCGCGATAGGTGCCGAGATCGTCGTACCAGGCGAGCCCGAGCCGATCGACGTTCGAAGCGTCGATCTGAGTCAGCGGGCTGAAACGTTGCGCCGTGTAGTCGCGTCCATCACTCGGCCACTCATCCGGAGCAGGCGTGGCGAGGCGATCGCGGGCTGGAGCGCCGCAGCACGGCGGGTCCGGTCGCGTGGCACAGGCGGCGAGGGCAAGCACCGCCCCCAGGGCAAGGATACGTATCAAGGCAGGCATCGGATCAATCTCTCGGCGGCTCGGCGATCGGCTGGGTGCCGTCGGCGAGGCGGCCGACCTGCAGCGCTTCCGTTTGCTCGGCGGTTCCAGGCGGCCGATGATACGCGCCGACTTGGCCGGTGCCGGGGACGAAGGGCCGGCCGGTCACCGGGTGCGGATAGTGGAACGGCACGATGTAGTAAGCCGGATAGGTCAGGTAGACGGTCGAAGGCGGCAGATCAGGCGGCGGGTCGAACTTGTCGGGCCAGGTGTTGTTGAGCGCGTTCTTCCCCCACCCTTCCCAGCTGGAGTACATCGTGAAAGGACCCGAAAGGCGGCTGATCCGCCAGATTCCGTCCTCACCCTTCTCGTATTCGTTCTCGTAAAGCGGCAGGCCCCAGCCGGCGTTGCTCATCACGTAGGCCCGGCTGCGCACCCAGCCCGTCCGGCCGTCGGTCGAAATGTCGGGGATCGACTGGAACTGCATGTGGTTGGCGAGCAGGCCTTCCTTGGCGCCGTCGGGCCCAAACGCGGTCTGCATGTATTCGAGCACGCGCGGCCGCCCGAGGAACAACCCCTTGCCGCCAATCTCGAGGGTGGCGTCCTCGGTGAACAGCTCGGAAAGCTGGGTCCACTGCCCCTTGTCGACGAAGTAGCCGTAGGTCCGCTGCAGCCGCTCGATCGCGTTCATGTCCTCAAGTCTGGTGATGCGGGCTTCGAGCTCGTCGAGCTCCTCCTCCACGGTTTGCGCCGTGGCGGGTGACGCCACGAGCAACGCGGCGATAAGCAGGACCCGTCTCATTCGCGCCCCACCACATTGTCGGTCGGTTGCGGGATGTCGCGCAGCGGCCGCCCGGTGACGGGATGGTCGAAGCTGAACGGCGGGATGTAGACTGCCGGGAACGAGCGGTAGACCTCGCTCGGCGGTCGATCGGGCGGAAACAGCGCGCTCGGTCCGGCCATGCGATAGGCTGCTCGCGTAAAGCCGGCATCGTAGTCGGCCATAGCAGTGACGTAGAAATGCAGCCTGGCGAGCTTCCACACGCCGCGCTCCTTGACATACTCATTCTCGTAGATGCCGACGCCCCAGATACCGTTGGCGCCAGGCTCGGAGAGCTGGACCATGCCCTGCCACCGCCCGGTCGCGGTCCGCCCGTCTGGTGCGACGGTGATAATCGGCTGCAGCATCATGTGGTTGTTGAGATATCTATCGCCGAGCCCCTCGGGCCCAAACAACAGCAGCGCGCGGCGAATACGGTCCTGTCCGATATAGACGCCGCGCTGGCCGTATTCGAAGCTGCCGTTGGCGGCGAATAGGTCCGCGACCTCGTCCCACATGCCTTTGTCGAAGTAGTAGCCGAAGTAGGCCTGGAGATTCTCGATCGCGTCTTGGTCCTCGAGCCGCTCGACCCGCTCGCGATAGGCGGCAAGGCGCTCCTCGGCCGCTTGCTGGGCTAGCGCCGCGACCGGCAGAAGCAGCAACGCTGCCGCGCAGCCAGCAAGAAGCAACCGCATCAGCGGCCTCCCCCGACCGGGCGGCCGGTCACCGGATGCCGGGCCTGGAAATCTGGCACCTGCATCGCGGGGAACGGCGGGTAAGCGACCGTCGGCCCACGGTCGGGCGGAAAGGCTTTCGAAGCCTCGCTCTGTACCAGTCCTTCAGCACCGCGCAGCCGAGCCCAGCCGCGCTCATAAGGCGCCAGGAAATTGACGTAGAGGTGGAGCGACTTGATCTTCCACACCCCGTCTTCCCTGACGTAACCGTTCTCGTAGATCCCGTCGCGCCATTCGGCGTGCTGCTTGTATTGGCCGTGCATCCCGTGGTCGCGCCAGCGCGCGGTGGCGCTCAGCCCGTCGGGCGCAACCGCGATTGCGGGCTGCAGCGTGATCCATTCGTTGAGCTGGCCGTAGATCAGGCCTTCCTGTCCGCCATGCAGCCGCTGCAGGTACTCGCGGATGCGGTCTTTGCCCTGATAGACCCCGTCGATGCCGATCTCGATCGTGCCGTCATCGGTGAACAGATCCGCCGCTTCCCCCCACAGGCCGCGGTCGACGTAGAACCCGAACGCGCGCTGCAGCTTCCTGACCGCGCGAGCGCCTTCGAGTCGCTCGACGCGTTCGGTCAGCTCCTCGATCTGCGCGTCGATGCCTTGCGCATGCGCAGGCTCGATCACCGCCAGCGCGGCGATCATCGACAGCGAGAGCGCCTTACGCCGTGCCAACGATGCTGCCCTCATCCCAATCCCCGCAAGTGCGGCCAGACTAGTCAGCGGACAAAATCAACACAAGCGTCAGGCCAGCCGCTCCACCAAGCGCTGCTGGACCGCGTTGTGGTGTATTATCGACGCCGCCAGGACCACGTTGAGTAGGACCGCCTCACCGATGAAGTACCACAGCGGCGAACCGGCCAGCATGCTCGCCCCCAACATGATCGTGCGCGGGTTCGGCCCCACCAGCTTCTCGTAGATCAGCGAGCGACGCGAGCAGCGGCGCATCACCCGCCGGATCCGCGCAAGCCGCGCCTCGTCGCCCGCCGCCTGGTCGACCAGCGTATCCAGCTGCGCCGACCACGGCGCCATCCAGTAGGCGAGCTTGAGGTAGTCGCGCGCCATCCAGGCGAAGGTGCTGCTGAACCAGTTGCGCTCCCGGAACACTTCGTCGCCGGCTTCCTGGGCATGTTTGAGCCAGGGGACACCGTAGGCCCACCATAGATAGGATCGCCGCTGCGTTTCGGCGTGGTTGGTCTGGACAATGTGCGACACGCCCGCAGCAACCGCGAGCAGCCATGCCCACCCGCCGATCCAGTCGTCAAGGATCGCGGCGAGCACGAAGTAGAGCATCGTCTGCGCGCAGTAGTCGCAGACACCGTCGACCAGTTCGCCGGTCGGGCTCGCTTTGCCGGTCAGTCGCGCGAGATCTCCGTCGGCTCCGTCGAACACGTGCCAGGCCATGTGCAGAGCAAACCCCAGCAGCGCGCCGACGGGCCAGGCCAGGTTGGCGTAAGCCCAGGCTGCCGCCCAGACCAGCAGAGCGCCTGCCACGGAAACCGCGTTGGGGGAAATCCCGGTCGGCACCAGCAACAGCGCCAGTCGATGCGCGAGCGGGTGGTAGAAGTACCGGTTGAGCGGGTCGTGCAGCTCTGGAGCGCGCAGCCGCCGCACATCTGCATCCAGCGCAGGCGGACTGGCGGCAACGGCCGAGGTCATGCTCCCCTTTCACAGCTGGTCGCGTCCGCCCTTACTTGCGCCACGCAGCTTGCGCAGGGAAGCCGCAAATTGCGCGGCAGGCCTTGGCATTGCGTTTCGGCCGATGGCGGCGGATAGTGTCGTTCGCCAGAGGGGATCGCGACGTAGTGAAAAGCCTCAACATCGCCATCGTCGATCTGGTCACCAACAAGCCGACTCGCGCGCTCTATTCGCGGTTCATGAACGCCAATCTCGCCGGGCTGATGGCGCAGGCTGTGGCCGTTTGGTGCGAGGAGCTCGGGCACCGGGTCAACTACCTGTGCTATACCGGCGCGCAGGACATCCTGCACGAGGTTCACGATGAAACCGACGTCGTGTTCATCAGCGCCTTCACACGCTCGGCGCAGACCGCCTACGCGCTGAGCAGCCATTTCCGCGCCAAGGGAATGGTGACCGTGCTCGGCGGGCCGCACGCGCGCTGCTATCCCGACGACGCGATTCGCTGGTTCGACTATGCGCTCGGCTTCACCGACAAAGTGCTTGTCGCGGACCTGCTGGCCGAGTGCGCGAAGGGCGCGAAGCAGGGAACCTACCTCGCAGCGCCCGAGCAGCCGCGCGAGCTTCCCTCGGCCCGCGAACGCTGGAAGTTCATCACCAAGACGCTGCGCGGCGCACCGCCGATCCTCAAGATCGTGCCGATGATCAGCAGCCTCGGCTGTCCTTACACTTGCTCGTTCTGCATCGACTCGACTGTCAGGTACCAACCCTTGAGCCGCGAGCAGCTGGCCGACGATCTCAGGTTCGTCGAGCATGAGATGCCCGATGCGGTGATCGGCTGGCACGATCCCAACTTCGGAGTGCGCTTCGACGAGTACCTGACCACGATCGAAGAGGCGAGCGAGCGGCGCAAGCTGCGCTTCATCGCCGAAAGCAGCCTCTCGCTGCTATCCGAGGCAAACGTGAAGCGGATGGCCGCGGCCGGTTTCGTCGCGCTGCTGCCCGGAATCGAATCCTGGTACGGCCTGGGCTACAAGTCGAAGACCGGCGCCAAGGAGGGTCTCGCCAAGGTCGAGCAGGTCGCCGAGCACGTGAACATGCTCCTCGAACATGTTCCCTACGTGCAAACCAACTTCGTGCTCGGGCTCGACGATGACGAGGGGCCCGAACCGTTCGAGCTGACCAAGCGGTTCGTCGACAAGGTGCCGGGCGCCTTTCCCGCCTATTCGCAGCGCACCGCATTCGGCGAAGCGACGCCCGAGAACCTCGAACTGCAGAAGGCGGGACGCGTGCTCGGCTTCCCGTTCCATTTCCTCGACAATAACCAGGTGATGAACGTGGTCCCGAAGAACTACGGCTGGGCCGAGTTCTATGACCGCCTGCTCGACCTCACTGAATACTCGTTCAGACCGCGGGCGATCGTGCGCCGCTGGGGAGCGACCCGGAAATTCACCTCGCGGGCAGTCAACTTCCTGCGCGCCGTATCGAGCGAGGGGTTCGGGAGGGCGAGGCACTTCCGGCAGGTACGCGGAGCGATCGAGAGCGATCCGTCGGTACTACGCTATCTCAACCAGGAAAGCGCCGAGCTGCCCCAGCTCTATCTCGATAAGATGCGGGCCGATCTAGGCCCGTTCTGGGAACTGCTGCCGAAGGACGCTGTCCTGCATGATCCGTACGCCTTCCTGGAGAAGGATGCCGGGAATCAGGCCTTGTCGGAAACCAGCGCCGCCTTGCGCGTGGGGAAGACGGAGCCGGCCACGAACAGTATCCAGATCGATGCGGCGACGGCGAACAGGTAAAGCACGACCAGCGGCCGGCCGGCCATGGTCAGCGCTGCGAACAACAGGCTAAAGAAGTCGCGGCCCGTCACGAGCGTGGCGAAAGCGATCAGCCGCGGCACGACCGCGCCCGAGAAACGGCCCTGGTAGTGCCGCTTGATACGGTGAAAATCGACCGAGCCGGCCGAGCGCCAGGCGATCAGCCCGAGGCCGGTCAGGAACAACGCAAGTCCCCAGCCGGCAAGCGCATAGGCTTGTTCAGCACCGCTCGAGCCGAGGTTCACGGTCAGTCCGATCACGAACAACAGGGTCGTCATCGTATCGATAGCGGTGTCGAGCTTTGCCCCCGCGGCCGAAGAGCGAAAGGTCGCGCGCGCCACTTCGCCGTCCACTCCGTCGAATACCGAGGCGGCCTGGAACAGCAAGCCCCCAGCGATCAGCCCGGCCTCTCCGCCAAGCATCAGCGCCACGAACATCGCCGCGGCGAGCAGGGCCGTGCCGATCGAGGCGTGGAACGGCGTGAAGCCGGGAATTCGCAGCAGGAACGCCGACAGCCGCCGCGAGATCGGCCGGTTGAGCCAGCGCGACACCGGGCCGTCCGTCATCTTGGCTGTTCCCAGAAGGATTTCGGGCCCGGCCTCGCTTCCGGTCAGGTCGAGAACCGAGCGGTGGACCGCCGGATCTCCGGCGAGGAACGCGCGGATGAGCGGTGCCGGAATCAGCCTGTCGCCCGACAATTTGGCCCGGTCCTGCTCCGTCGGCGCGTCGCCGACCCGCACTTCCATCCGTCCCGCCAACCGGAGGACGTCGGCCATCGCCGATCGGTCGAGGCACTCGCCGGCCGGAAGGACCAGCCAAACCGAGGCAAAGCCGGCTTCCGCAAGCTCGCGGACGATCCGTCCGGCCGCTGCAACGCCCGCGATCCGGCGCGACGCGGCGCGCGCGCTAGCGAAATTCACCTCGGCTACCGAGAGGGCTTGTCCGCGGTCCATCACGCTCATTGTTCGGTCCAAGCCGGCACGCGGTCAAGCGTGGCGCTTGACTCGGCTGGGTTTTGTAGCGTCTGTTGACGCTTTGATGACGGCATCGGGGGGCCGATGAAAAAGATCAGGGTTGCGATCGTCGGGGTCGGGAACTGCGCCAGCTCGCTGGTACAGGGCGTGTCTCATTATGCCGACCCCGCAAACGGGGCCACAGGGTTGATCCACGACTACATCGGCGATTACGGTCCGGCCGACATCGAGTTCGTGCTCGCCTTCGATACCGACGCGCGCAAGGTCGGGCTCGACCTTTCCGAAGCGATCTTCGCGCCGCCCAATTGCACCGCCGTCTTCGCGCACGACCTGCCGCCGAGCGGCGTCACCGTTCGCATGGGCCGCGTCCTCGACGGGATGGCCGAGCATATGAGCGGGCGCGGCGAACGCGGTTTCGTCTGCAGCGATGCGTCCGAGGCGAGCGCCGAGGAGGTGATTGCCGCGCTCAGGGAAACGCGCGCCGAAGTGCTGCTCAATTACCTCCCGGTCGGCTCGGAGGAAGCGGCCCGCTTCTACATGGAATGCGCGCTTGAGGCGGGCGTCGCCGTGGTCAATTGCATCCCGGTGTTCATTGCCAGCGATCCGGCATGGGAGCGCCGTTTCCGCGACAAGCGCCTGCCGATCGTCGGTGACGACATCAAGGCGCAGCTCGGCGCCACGATCGTGCATCGCGTGCTGTCGAACCTGTTCCGCCAGCGTGGCGTCGACGTCAGCCACACTTACCAGCTCAACACCGGCGGCAATACCGACTTCCTCAACATGCTCGACCGCACGCGGCTGGTCTCGAAGAAGGAATCGAAGACCGAAGCGGTGCAGTCGGTGCTCGCCGAGCGGCTGACCAATGAGGACATCCACGTCGGACCATCCGACTACATCCCCTGGCTCAACGACAACAAGCTTTGTTTCCTCAGGCTCGAAGGCAAGCTTTTCGGGGGGGTGCCGATGAATCTCGAGCTGCGGCTCTCGGTCGAGGACAGCCCCAACTCGGCCGCCGTGGTGCTCGACGCGATCCGCTGCTGCAAGGTCGCGCTCGATCGCGGCATCGGCGGGGCGCTGACGGGCCCTTCCGCGTTCTTCTGCAAGCATCCGCCGCAGCAGTTCAGCGACGACATCGCCGCTCAGTTGACCGAAGAGTTCATCGCCGGCGAGGCGCTGGCGGCCGAATGAACTGCCTGATCCTCGCGGCGGGCCTTGGCAGCCGCCTGCGGGGGATTTCGGAATCGAAACCGCTCACACCAGTTGGCGGCATCCCTCTGATCGAGCACGTGATCCGGCGTGCCGCGGCGGGCGGTGCGACGCGGTTCCTGGTCGTTACCGGCCATGAGGCCGAGCGCGTCGAGGCTTTCCTGGCGGAGCTGCGATCCCGGCTGGCAGTGCCGATCGGCTGGGAAAGAACGCGGGACTGGAGCTTGCCGAACGGCCACTCGGTGCTGGCCGGCGCCGCAGCACTCAACGGGGATTATATCCTGTCCATGTCGGACCACCTGTTCGATCCCGACATCGTGACCACGCTGCTCAAACGGCGTGGCACGGGTGTAACCCTGGCTGTCGACCGCAACCTTGCTGGCCCGTTGCTGGATATCGATGACGCAACGAAGGTAGAAGTCGGGGCGGATGGCCACATCGTGCAGATCGGCAAAGCGATCTCGCCGTACAATGCCATCGACACCGGCCTCTTCCTCGCGACCCCCGCGCTGGCCGAAGCGATCCGCGCCGACATTGCCGCTGGCGGCGGTGGCAGCCTGTCGGAGGGCATGCAGCGCCTGGCCGACGCAGGCATGGCTTCGACCGTCGACATCGGCGCGGCGCGCTGGATCGATGTCGACAGCCCGGCGATGCTCGAGCTCGCCGAGATCTTCGTCAGGGATACCGCAGCCTGACGCGAGTACGCATATCGTTGCGCGGCACGGCGAGGCGCACCGCCCTGAACGAGGGCAGGCCGAGAATCACCGCGGGATTGTTCGAGAAGCCGTAACCCTCGGCGGGCAGGCCGATGGCGGTACGGTCGAATTTCCGGTTGGCGTTGGCGTCGTGATAAACCGCCAGCGCGTAAGTGCCGGTGCTGGGCAAGTGGATGCAGACCGAAGTCCGCGGCGCGCCGGCCGAGACGCGGCCGACGTAGAGCGAACCACGGCTGGCGAGGAATCTGCTCGAATCGTCCGCGTAGAGCGTCACCGCAACGAGTCCGTTGCTCGAGCGCAACCCTTCCACATCGACGTAGAGGCGCGTGTCGCTCTTGGTCCCGGTGCAGTTCGTTGGCTGCCCGGACAAGCTCGCGGCCGGAAGGAAGACAAGTGCGGCGACGGCAACGGTCGGAAGGAAACGCTTCATTTCCCGCAGCTTAGCAGACTCACGCGACTGCCGCCACTTCGCTGTTGAGGTAGGCATAAGGATCGTGGCTGAGGGCGCCGTGCGGCAACGCGTGCCACAGGCTGCCAAGGTCGCGACGGATACGGGCCTCGAAGAAGCCCGGCACCGCTTTCGTCTCCCCTTCGACGTAGCCGCGCACCTCGTGGTCCTCTCGCAGCATCCGCGCCATCCCGGCCTGGTATTTCGGCCGCCCCGTGGTCGCGCCTCGGAACAGGTTGAACAAGCCCGCCACGCCCGGCCGGTTCGCCATAAGCCGCCGCCAAGTGCCGCGCCGGCCAAGCGCATGGTGCGTCACATCGGTGACCCGGTCGTAGAAATCCGGCCAGGTGTAATTGAGCGGCCGGATGTTCATCCCGTGATTGCTGTCGAGGAAATGGAACGCCATCGCGTTGATGCGGCCCGCGCGCTGGAGCTCGAGATTGAGCGGCGAGGCGCGGCCGTAGCTGGTGAACAGCGAGAACGCCGGATAGGCGCCCGGCGTCAGGTCGAGGAACCGTTTCGTCAGTGCGAACGGCTCGTCGCCTTCGTCGCAATCGAGCCCGAGGATGAAATTGGTCTGCACGAAAGGGATCCGGTCGAGAATCCGGTTCACATGATCCGCGACCTGCTCAACCTTGGCCTCGCCCGAGACCGTGGTTGCCTTCGACTTGTTGCCATAATCGTACCAGGATTCGATCCCCGGCAGCATTCCGACGAAGCCATTGCCGCGCAGCCGGTCGAGGTTCTCGTCGGTCAGCAGCGATAGGCTCATTTCGGCGATGTGGCGCATCGAGCCTGGCGGCACGGCTTCCTCGAGCACGCCCATGTAATCCTTGAAGCGCACGCCGAAGTTCGGATCGTGCCAGCCGACCAGCGGTCGCCTGACCTTGGTCAGCAGGAAACGCAGATCCTCCTGGATGCCGCCGAAATCGAGCGGTTGATAGGCCACGTTCGCGTCGATGCAGAAGCTGCAGCTGTAAGGGCAACCGAAGCTGCCGATCATCGGCACGATCTTGATCGGGCCGGCCTTGGCGAGCGTCGCCTCGACGTATTTCCAGCGCCGCCGCAAGCTCGGTATCCGGCGCGGCTGGAGCGCGGCGGATATCTGGCGGCCGTATGGCCGGTGCGGCGCCGCCTCGTCGAGAAGCTCGGCGATCTCGGGCTTGCCGGTGAAGCCGAGCACATAATCGAAAAAACGCGCGGCATCCTCGGGATAGCAGCGCGCGTGCGGCCCGCCGAGCGCGGTTACCGCGCCTTTCGCGCGGTAGATCGCGCTGATCGCGTAGGCGGCATGCGCTGACAGGGTAAAGCCGCCGAGTATCAGTACGTCGGTGTCGTCGGCCAGTCCCGCGACATCCTCGTAGCCGGTGTAGCAGAGGTAGCGGACATCATGACCCAGCTCCTCGGCCCATACCGCCACGGCCTGCGGCATGATGCTGGCGAAGCTCGGGCTCATCTTGCGCTTGAACAGGTCGCTGGTCGGACCGCGCTCGGCGAGATCGATGATCGTGATCCGCATCCGGCCCCCTAACCCACGCGTTGCGCCGTCAGAGTGTAGCAGGAGGACGGCGGACTCGCCATCAAGGTTCTCGTGGCCAGACCCGATTTCGGCGCAGCAGGAAGTCGTTGAGCCTTGCCGCCTCGCCTGCCCCGCGTGCGAGCGCGTCGACTTCGGCGGTTCTTCCCGCCAGCGGCCGCCGCTGCAACCAGTCGCGGTCGCGCTCATACAGCCTTGCAGCTCCGGTGTTCGGCTCGGTCACGGCTGTCAGGCCACCTGCCTCCGAAAGGAGAAGGTTGCGGGAGCGGAAGTTGAACGAGCGCTCCGGTTCCACCGCCAGCAGGCTGTGCCCCTGCCAGGGATTGGGTTCGCGGATGCCGAGCAGGTCGGCCAACGTCGGCGCGATGTCGAGCAGGCTGGCAGGTTCGGCATTCACCCCATGCGGCAGGCGGGGATGGGCCCCGGCGATAATCAACGGGACCCACACCCCTTCGCGATAGAGAGTTATTTCTCCGGGCGTTCCGCCGTGCTCGCCAAGGTTGAAGCCATGGTCGCCGTAGATGACGACGAAGGTCCGGGCGAACCACGGCTCATCCTCGAGCCCCGCGATGAACTCGCGAACAACATCGTCGGTGTAGCGAGTGGTGTTGAGAATGCGCTGTTGCGGGAAGGTGTTCTCGACGAGGTCGAGATTATGCTCGGGCGTGCTGAACGGCGTGTGATTGGTGACCGAAACCACGCTCGCCAGGAACGGCCGACCGGAGGCGCCAAGCTCGCGAATGCGTTTCGCGGCGTCGCGAAAGACCGGCCGGTCGCGCTCTCGCACGTCGGGATAGCGTCGCAGGTTGTCGTACCAGCGTGCGAGCCACAGCGTCGAGCCGTCCCAATCGGTATCACCGGCGTTGAACATCTCGGTTCGGTAGCCGCGACGGCGCAGCACCTGGGGCAAGCAATGGAAAGCGGTCTGGGTGAACCCGGTGATATAGCGGCGAGAGTGCGGCGTGATCGAACAGTGCGCAGCGAACATCGCGTTGATCGTCGGCTGGGCAAAGCTCGAAGCGCGGGTGAAGACCGCCGCCCGATCGCTTTTCGCGAACGAGTCGAGATAAGGCGTCGGCGTCGGCCGCCGCTTCGGATTGAGATGCCCGATGTCGATCCCGCGCAGCGTCTCGAGCTGGATCAGGATCACGTTCCACGGCGCTTGGTCCGGCGGGGCCAAAGTCGTCGGCTGACGCAAATAGGGGTAGCGCGGGTCGGCGAAACGCCAGCCCTTGTCGGCGCTCTCGCTGAGCCATCGCTGCTGATAGTCGGCGACCAGCCGGGAATAATCGTCGGGCTCTGCGAAGTCCTCGAATCCCTGCGTCACATCGACCGCCAGCGCTATGACCACCGGCTCGACCTTGCGCAGGCGAAACTGACTAGTCGCCATGCGCCAGCCGTTTGCAGGCGCCAGCAAGGGAACAAGCGCGAGAACAAGCGCCGCGCTCAGCCATAACCGGCTGCGCGAGGTTGCTTGCCGGCCGACCTGGCGCCACGCCCACCATGCGTAGAGCGCCGGGACCAGCAGCATCAGCGCGATCGACAGGAACGGGCCGCCCGCATCCTCGCGCAGCGCGTCGTAGAACAGGCTGTCGGTCACCGTTCCCGTCCGTACGTAAGTGGCCGCGAACGAAAACCCGAGACGGATGCCGAGAAAGCGCAGCACCTCGTGGTCGAGCTGGCTGAGGAACAGGTTCAGCGCGAGGATCGCGGCCTGCGCTCCGAGCAGCCATCGCGCCGGCCTCGAGGCTACCGGGCGACGGTAGAATAGCAGCCAGAAGGTGAAGAACGGCGCAGACAGCAGCCAGACGCCGAGCATTTCGTAGTAGAGCGCGAGCCAGAAATAGCGCTGCCATTCAACCAGAAACGGGCCGCCGTAGGCTCCGGGACGCGAGTACAGGAGCAACTGCAAGGCCGCGCAGCCGATAAGCCCGCCCACCGCCAGGCGGAACGCTGTGGCGAAGTGCTGGCTGCCCTCGGCGGGCGTCGTGTCCTTGTGCGGCATACCCCCTCGGCTGCTGGATGGCTCCCTACAATAGCCCTCATGGGCACGCTACCAGCAACGGTCATGGCGCCTTCGGTTCGCAATGCTATGAAATCACCTGGGAGGACGAGACTTGGGGGCCAACAAAGGCGCTGACCACTTCGCTATCGCATGGCGGCTGACGGCTGCCGGCTGGCTCGGCTGCGCGTTG
>CBHCZH010000083.1:0-14938 GCA_965977975.1 uncultured bacterium | reverse complement strand
GGGATGGCCCCACCCCAATATTCTGGATGCCGACGGCTAGGCGTGTGGCCGCTTTCCATGCGCGCGAGGTCGGAGAGTAAATGTCTGGTCCAGCCCTTAGGGACTGGTGTTCCGGGATCGCCTACCGAAATGGCATAAGAACCCGGAATTTGCGCGGTTGTAGCCTCTCGACCGCCCACGCGCCTCCTCCGCTCTCCTTCCATCATACGAAGCCCCCAGAAAGGACTTCTTTAATCCGATCCTGAATCTTGATTGATTCTGCGAACTGCTCGGTGAGCGTTTCCCGAAACTGGGCGATCCGGTCTTCAAACGAAACGCCATCGTCCTCCCGGTCTTCCGTCCCGACAAAGCGACCGGGGGTCAAGACGTGGCCCTTCTTGCGGACCTCTTCCAACGTCGCGGATCGGCAGAAGCCGGGAATGTCCTGATACTCGCCCAAGCCCGTCTCCGGCTTGGCGCGCCAGCGATGATAGGCGTCAGTGATTGTGACGATGTCGCTGTCTGAGAACTCGCGCCGCGTCCGATCCACCATATGGCCAAGGTTTCGGGCGTCGATGAACAGGAACTCGCCACGCCGGTCGCGATGGCCGTTGGCAGTTTTGTCGCGGGCGAGGAACCACAGGCAGGCGGGAATCTGGGTCGAGTAGAACAACTGGCCAGGCAATGCGATCATGCAATCGACCGCGTCCTTTTCCACCATTTGCCGCCGGATATCACCCTCGCCGCTCGACTGGCTACTCATCGACCCGTTGGCCATGACCACGCCCGCCGTACCGCGCGGAGCGAGATGGTGGTAGATGTGGCTGAGCCAGGCGAAATTGGCGTTGCCTTGTGGCGGAGTGCCGAAATGCTGCCAGCGGGCATCCTCCGCGAGGCTCTCGCGCCACCAGTCTGAAACGTTGAACGGCGGATTGGCCATGACGAAGTCAAATTTCATCGTGGGGAAGGCGTCGCGCACGAAGCTGCCCTCGTTGTTCCACTGGATGTCGGCATCGATACCGCGCACGGCGAGGTTCATCTTGGCCAGCCGCCAGGTCGTGTTGTTACGTTCCTGTCCGTAGATCGAGATTTGCCGTTTGGCCTTCTCCACGTCCTTTTGGTCAGCGTGGTCCTCGATAAATTGCTCCGACTGCACGAACATGCCGCCCGAGCCGCAGCAGGGGTCGTACACCCGGCCCTTGTAGGGCTCCAACATCTCCACGATCACGCGTACCACAGAACGCGGGGTGAAGAATTCGCCCCCGCGCCGACCTTCGGCGCCTGCGAACCCGGAGAGGAAATACTCATAGGCCCGGCCCAGCAAGTCGGTCGGTTTGCCATCCTCCCCGCGCATGTCGATGTCGGAAAACAGCATCACCAAGTCGCCGATCATCTGCTTGTCGAGCGTGGGACGGCCATAGTCCTTGGGCAGCACGCCCTTCAGCGTAGCCTCGTTGGCCCGCTCGATCGCCTCCATCGCTGCGTCAATGAGGCCGCCGATATCGACCTTGCGTTCGGCGCCCGTGGTCGGGTCATGAATCGCGATTTCACGCGCGCGCGCGTTGGCTTTAAGGTTCGACCAGCGGGCGATAGGGGGCACCCAGAAAACGCGCTCTGCCAGGTACTCTTCGGGGTCTTCCGGATCAGCGAATTCTTCGGCCTCCAGCTTGGCGTGCTGGATATCGAACGCATCCGACACGTATTTCAGGAAGATCAGGCCAAGCGCGACGTGCTTGTATTCCGACGGCTCCAGATTGCCCCGTAGCTTGTCAGCTGCCCTGAACAGCTCGGACTCGAATCCAAGGTCGGTGCCAGAACTCGCCACGCGCTTCCCCCTCGCCAATCCCGCCAACCGATAGCAGCGATTTCAGCTGCATCAACTTGACGATGAGGCGCGCAGCATGCGGCTACAGCAAGTGCCCTGCCACGTCGTGGATGTCCTCGAAGTCAGCGGGTGATTTCATCGACTCCAGCCGACAAGTCATCCAGTCGCTCGCTACGGGGTTTTCGATCAGCAGGTCCAATACGAATACCCAGGGCGCGGTGCGCCGAGGCAGCGTGCTGATGTCGATTAGCCCGCCCTGCTCAGCGGCTCTGGCGATTTCGTTCATAGCGTCCGATGGATCGTCGGCCTCAGCGATCAGCACTTCCAGTCGCTCCGCTAGCCCCAGGCAATATGAACTGCCATCCTTCACCGGCTGGCTGGCACCTCGGTTGGGCAGGTACCGGTGCCAACGTTGAGGACCGATCCGTCAGCGTACTGGCACATTCGCCTACCGGCATTCCACCACTGTTGCTGGAGGCGATAGGGTCGGGCGTACGGGGTCGCACCAGAGTGGGCTTGCGCACGGCCTTGCTGCTCTGCTGACCAGACCTGCGTGGAGGCGCCAGCAACGCCAAGCATCGCCGCCTGGGTGTCGGCCCTTTCCCGTTCGGCGGCGGCGGCATAGGCGGCAACGCATCGCTCATGCTCCGGGGTGCCTTCGGCCAGGCCATCGAACTTAGTACATCGCATAGCGCCCACGTTAGACTCGAAACGCGCGATCTGCTGGGTGCTGCACCCCGCCAGCGAAAGCTGCATTGCGACAAGCGCTGCAATGGAGCGTCGAACTGCAGCCACGAGTAACCTCCCTCGATCAAGCCTTCGGGCCTCAATAGCATCGAGAAGTTAAATGAGCATTAGATAACGTGGAGTTAGATCGCCAACTGCGTGACCTACGCTCGTGGCACGCGGCATTCGAGACAGGACGGAGGATCGCCAGCTTCGCCCGCTCGGCGTGGCTATCCGCACGGTGCGGAAGGAGCGGGACGTAACGCAAGAAGGGCTGGCCGACGCGACGGACATTGAGCGCGCCCACATGGGTAGGATCGAGCGCGGCGAGGTCAACGTGTCAATTCTCTACCTGTTGAGGATCGCCAAGGCGCTGAAAACGGACCTGTCGGAGATCATCAAGAGAGCAGGTTATTGAGGTCCGGCTAACCCAAGACTCCTCCAGCTATCATTGGCGTTAGCTGGAACACTCCTGGAAAGTGGATACGGCGGCTATCGGTCGCTGCGCTTCCTCGTTGCTCGTGGTCGCCAGTCGTTTACGTTGTTCTTCCTGTTCCTGCCGCGCCTCCATCGCCTGCCGGATGATCTCGGCGATAGCTGCCTTACGATCCTCGGGCGTCATGTCCGCGGCGCGCTGGCGGCGCTGGTCGTCAATGCGCAAGTCGCGCTGGTTGGTCAGTACGCCGCCAACCTCCTTCGCCGATTGTTCGAGCAGCTGCGCGGCTAGCACGAGATTGCCCGCCTTCTTCGCCCGCTCGTATAGATCGTGGAGTTCGTTGAGACGGAAACCTTGGTTGGCGATAGGCACCGTCGCCACATCCTCAAGGTACGCTTTGCGCCGAGCGTCGAATACCTCGCGCCACTTACAGCCACCGGCGTAGTAGGGTCGCGTGGGGTCATATCGACCCACCTGCTTGCGGTCGAGTTGGATGCCGTGGTCCTGGTGGAACGCCCGCATGATCGACGGCACGTCCCGATAGCAGGCCAAAGCCTCGACAATCTCCCGTTTCTGCTCCTCGGTTAGGTCGGCCATGATCGAAAAAACGTCCCAGTAGGAGGGCAGTAAAGCGGCTCGCGCGACCTCAGCGGCCCGCTGCCTTTCCGGGAAAGGGAATGATCTTGGCCGAACCGCTGGCGCAATAGGCGCCCCAGGCGCCCATCAGCTTGCGGCGCTTGTCGAGTAGGTTCCCGCGTTGATAGCTGCGCTCGACCTCGTTGGGGTTCTGGTGTGCGAGCGCAGCTTCGGCGACCTCGCCCGAAAAGTTCGTTTCCTCAGCCACCCACGTGCGGAACGAGGAACGGAAGCCGTGAACGGTCGTAGGCTCTTTCATCCGGCGCAGCACTGCGAGCAACGTTGCGTCGGACATTATTCCGCCGCGCGCGCCGGGAAACACGAGATTGGTGTCGGCCAGCCGCACAGCCGCCGCGCTCTTAAGCACCGCAACAGCTTCGGGAGACAGCGGCACCCTGTGCGCACGTCGCATCTTCATGTGCGCAGCGGGCACGGTCCATATGGCGTTTTCGAGATCGAACTCGTCCCAGGTCGCCAACCGCACCTCCTGACTACGGGCAGCTGTTAAGATCACGAACTCCAACGCGTGGCGCCCCCACACCCCGCCGCTGGCGCGCAGCCGCGTCAAAAAATCGGGCACATCCGCGTGGGGCAAAGCAGGATGATGCCTGCCGCCGGGCTGCTTGGGCAGTCCCTTGCCCACCGCGAGCGAACGCGCCGGGGCTTCGGTTGCGCGCCAGCCGCGCGCATGGGCGAAGTCCAGCACGGCGCAGATGCGCTGGCGCACACGGCGACCGGTCTCGGGCTTGGTAACCCACACGTCGCTGATCGCCGGGATAATGTCGCCCGCCTTGATTTCGCCAACCGGCTTCGCGCCGAGTGCCGGAAAGGCATGTGTCTCCAGCGTGGTCAGCCATTGGTCGGCGTGCTTCTCGTTAGCCCACTGCTTCTTGTGGCCCTCATGCATCGCCAAGGCCGCTTGGCGAAAAGTAACAGCCGCCGCCTTCGCCTCCCGTTTCTCGGCCACGACATCGCGCCCGTCATGCCGAACGGCTACTCGAGCCCCCGCGGCCATCGCTCGCGCTTCCGCCAGACTGACGATCTTCGCACTGCCCAGGCCGATGTCCTGCCGCTTGCCCTGGTGCTGAACCCGCAGGAGCCACCATGCGCCACCACGCTTGTCGACTCTCAGAATCAGTCCTTCGCCGTCCTGATAAGTGCCAGGTTTCCCGATAACAGCCTTCACCCCGTTAGCCGTTAGCTTGCCCACTTCGCCCTCCGGAATCCGTCGCTCCTCCCACACTTTACACCACGCCCACATTTCCTCCCACACTTTTCGGCGGTCGCGGACGCACGGGCGCGAACGCCGGAGGACGGAAATGAGCGAATAAATCGCAGTTTTATCGGGCTTTATCGGAAGGATAAGGCCGTCAGCGAATAGGGAAGTGGCGGAGCGGGAGGGATTCGAACCCTCGATACGGTTTTGCCGTATACACACTTTCCAGGCGTGCGCCTTCGACCACTCGGCCACCGCTCCGCATGCCCACGAACCGACAGGCTCTGGCAAGGGCGCGCAGGTAGCGATGGGCGGGCGGGATGACAAGTCGCCGCGCAAGCCGTAACCGGGCCGGATGATCCGAACGATCGGTTTCGCTCCCACCGCCGAGGAGATCGAGGCGGTGGCACGTGCCTCCTTGGCTCGGCTGCCGGCGCAGTTCCGGGCTCATCTCGGCGAGGTCGTCCTGCGGGTCGAGGAATTCGCCGACGAGGATCTGCTCGCCGAAATGGGGATCGAGGATCCGTTCGACCTGACCGGCGTCTACGAAGGCACGCCGCTGCACCAGAGGAGCATCGAGCATTCGGGCCGCCTGCCCGACCGCATCCGCCTGTTCCGCGCACCGATCCTCGACGAGTGGATCGCGCGGGGGGACGAGACGCTCGAGCACTTGGTGGCGCATGTGTTAGTGCACGAGGTCGGGCATCACTTCGGCCTGAGCGACGAGGCCATGCATGCGCTTGAGGAAGCGGCCGGTTAGCGGCACTGTGCGGGGTATGAGATTGCTCCCGGCCTTCGCGCTCGCCCTCGCTGCTCCCGCCGTCGCGCAGGATGCGGCGGAGGCGCCCACACCCGCCTCGGTAGTTGCGGCAGCGCCTGCTCCGGACTGGCGGCCGATCGATCCGGCCGACTTGCTGGTGATGGACCTCGCGCCCGACCGTCAAGGCCAGCCGCGGCGGGTCGTCATCCAGCTCATACCGCCACCGTTCAGCCAAGGCTGGGTGGAAAATATCCGAACGCTCGCCAAGGCGCACTGGTGGGACGGGACCAGCGTCTACCGCGTGGTCGACAACTGGGTGGCGCAATGGGGCGACGGCGAAGACGACGAAGCCAAGGCCAAACCCCTGCCGGAAGGCCTGCGAAAGGTTCCGGAAGTTGAGTATGAAAGCCGGCCGATCCCAAGAGATCTCCTCACCGGCGAGCAAAGACGTACGCTCGACCGGATGGAACGCGAGCAGCCCGATGTTGACTGGGGCTGGCTTATGGAGCCCGATCCGGCGATGCCGGACAGCTACGCAGACAGGACCGCCCACTGGCGCGGTTGGCCTGTTGGCCTCGGGGCTAACGGGACGTGGCCTCTGCACTGCTACGGCTCGGTCGGCGTCGCGCGCGATCTTTCGCCCGACACCGGCACGGGTGCCGAGCTCTACGCCGTCATCGGCCATGCGCCGCGCCAGCTCGACCGAAACATTGCGGTGGTCGGCCGGGTAATCGAGGGGATCGAGCATCTCTCGACGCTTCCGCGCGGCAAGGGCGACGCGGGGGTATACGACGATCCGGCGCTGCGCGTGCCGATCGTCTCCGTGCGGCTCGGCAACGAGGTGCCCGAATTCCCTCAACCCCAGTTCGAGTACCTCGCAAGCGACAGCGCCAGCTTCGCCGAGTACGTCCGCGTCCGCGCCAACCGCAACGACGCTTTCTACAAGGTCCCGGCGGGCGGGGTCGACGTGTGCAACGTCCAGGTCCCGATCCGCCGCGCGCCGTCCGAGTGAGCGATAGGGTGGCGGCCCGTGCGCGCTTGTGGCGCTGGGAGGGCGGCGGCGCCGCGTGGCACTTCGTCACCTTGGCCGGCGAGGCAGCCGAGGCGATCGCCGCGCACGAAGCGATGCGCCGGCTCGAAAGCGGCAAGGGGCGCGGGTTCGGCTCGGTCAAGGTGAGCGCGCGGATCGGCGCGAGCCGCTGGCCCACCTCCGTCTTCCCGCACAAGCAGGAGGGCTACCTCCTGCCGATCAAGGCAGAGATCCGCCGCGACGAGCGCATCGCGGAAGGCGATGAAGTCGAAGTGGAGCTCGAGCTGCTCTAGATCCGTTCCGCCTCCGCCACCGCGTCGCTGGCGCGCAGGGCGCTGACGATGCGGGTGAGGTGCGCCAGGTCCTGGACCTCGAGGTCGATCTCGTAAGTGTGGAACGGATCGTCGAGCTGGGTCTGCGCCAGCGTGATCACGTTGGCATGGTTGCGGGCGAGGATGCCGGTCATCTCGGCAAGCGTGCCGAGGCGGTGGTAGAGCACCACACGCAACCGCCCGACCGCGCCCTGCGAACGCTCGCCCCACGAGAGATCGACCCAGTCGGCATCGATCCCGCTCGCGAGCTCGAGGCAGTCGATCGCGTGGACCACGACGCCCTCGCCCCTGACGCGCAGGCCGACGATACGATCGCCCGGTACCGGATGGCAGCACTCGGCGAGCGTGAAGCCCATCCCCGGCGTCAGCCCCTTGATCGAGATCGCGCGCGTCTGGCCCGGTTCCTCGGGCAGGTCGGCGGTGCTGCCGGGGACGAGCGCTTCCATCACCTCGCGATCGGACAGCTTGGCCGATCCGATCGCGTGCATCAGCTCCTCGTCGTCCTCGAGCTCGAGCCGCTCGGCCGCCGCCAGGATCGCCTTCTTGCCGATCTTGGCGGGAACCCGCTCCGCGATCTGCTCGAACAGCTTGCGGCCGATCGCGGCGACCTCGGCATATTCCTTCGCGCGCACCGCGCGGCGAATGGAAGCACGCGCCTTGCCGGTAACGACGAAGCCGAGCCACGACAGCTGCGGCTCGGCATAGGCGCCCTTGATGATGTCGACCACGTCGCCGTTGTTGAGCTGGGTCCTCAAGGGCATGTGCCGGCCGTTGATCTTGGCACCCACAGTATGCGCGCCGAGATCGGTGTGGACGGCGAAGGCGAAGTCGACCGGAGTCGCGCCCTTGGGGAGCTGGAACAGCGCACCCTTGGGAGTGAAGGCGAAGATCCGGTCCTGGTAGATCGCGAGCCGGGTGTGCTCGAGCAGCTCCTCGGCGTCGTGGCTGGCATCGACGATCTCGATCAGGTCGCGCAGCCAGCCGACCTGGCCGTCGGGGCGGTCGCCCTGCTTGTAGGCCCAGTGGGCGGCGAGGCCGAACTCGTTGAGCCGGTGCATCGTGCTCGTGCGGATCTGCACCTCGACGCGCATCGAGTTCTCGAAGATCAGCGCGGTGTGCAGGCTGCGGTAGCCGTTATTCTTCGGCGTCGAAATGTAGTCCTTGAAACGGCCGGGCACGAACTGCCAGTGCCGGTGCAGCACCCCGATCGCCCGATAGCAGTCCTCGACGTTCTCGGTCAGCACGCGGAATGCCATGATGTCGGTGATCTGCTCGAAGGAGACGTGGCGCTCGGCCATCTTCTTCCAGATCGAGTAGGGATGCTTTTCACGCCCCCAGACCTGGGCCTTGATGCCGGCCTCGGCGAGCGCCTGCTTGATCTTGAGCGCGATCGCGTCGACCTGCCCGCCTTCCTGGCTCCTGATCTGCTCGAGGCGGCCGGTGATCGTCGCGTAGGCTTCAGGCTCGAGCTGCTCGAACGCGAGCAGCTGCATCTCGCGCATGTACTCGTACATCCCCACGCGCTCGGCGAGCGGGGCGTAGATGTCCATCGTCTCGCGCGCGATACGCCGGCGCTTCTCCGGGCTCTTGATGAAGTGCAGCGTGCGCATGTTGTGCAGGCGGTCGGCGAGCTTGACCAGCAGGACGCGGATGTCCTCGCTCATCGCCAGGAAGAACTTGCGCAGGTTCTCCGCCACCCGCTCGTCGTCGGTCAGCTGCTCGAGCTTGGAAAGCTTGGTGACTCCGTCGACCAGCTTGGCGATGTCGGGACCGAACGCCTTCTCGATATCCTCGATCGTCGCCAGCGTGTCCTCGACCGTGTCGTGAAGCAGCGCGGTGACGATGGTTTCCTGGTCGAGCTTCAAGTCGGTCATCAGCCCGGCGACTTCGATCGGATGGCTGAAATAAGGATCGCCCGAGGCGCGTTTCTGCGCACCGTGCTTCTGCACCGTGTAAACGTAGGCACGGTTGAGCAGCGCCTCGTCGGCGTCCGGATCGTAGGCCTTGACCCGTTCCACAAGTTCGTACTGGCGCAGCATTGACACGAATGTGCGGTGCAGCGCGCCGGGCGGCAAGGGGAAAGGCGTTAACGCGTTGCCTGGGCGGCGTGTCGGGTCCAAGAGCAGAGGCCAATGAGCGGCCCCGCGACCACGATCTTCGATCGCACTTCCGCGCTGGCGCGCGAGCTTGGGGCGATCAACCTCGGGCAGGGTTTTCCCGACTTGCCCGAGCCCGCCGAGCTGCTCGAGGCCGCGCAGCGCGCACTGGTCGAACGATCGAACCAGTATCCGCCAATGCGCGGACTGGCGAAGCTGCGCCGTGCGGTTTGCCGGTACTACCGGCAGGAGCAGGGGCTCGAACTGCACGAGGAGGAGGTGATCGTCACCTCGGGCGCGACCGAAGCACTCGCCGCGGCGATATTCGCCCTTGTCCGGCCGGGTGACGAGGCGATCCTCCTCCAGCCGTTCTACGACGCCTATCTGCCGCTGGTGGAGCGCGCGGGAGGCACAGTGCGTACGGTCGGCCTTGTCCCGCCGCGCTGGACGCTGCCTCTCGACCAACTCGAGGCCGCGATCGGGCCGAGGACGCGCCTGATGATCCTCAACACCCCCAACAACCCGACCGGTACCATGGTCGATCATGCCACACTCGAAGCGATCGGTGCGCTGTGCGAGCGGCACGGTCTCATCCTGCTCTGCGACGAGGTGTGGGAGGGAATGATCTACGGCGGCGCGAAACATGTTTCGCCACTGGCGCTGCCGACCTTGCGCGAGCGGGCGGTCAAGGTCGGCTCGGCGGGCAAGATCTTCTCGCTTACGGGCTGGAAGATCGGCTGGGCGGTCGCGGCGCCGCCGCTGGCCGAAGCGATTGCGCGGCAGCATCAGTTCCTGACCTTCACCACTCCGACCCCTCTGCAATGGGCGGTGGCCGAGGGACTGGCGCTGCCCGGCGAATGGCACGCGGCCCACCGCGCGCGCTACGAAGCGGCGCGCGAGCAGCTCGTTGGAGGACTGGAGGCGGCGGGCTTCGTCCTGCTGCCGGCCGACGGCACCTGGTTCGTCATCATCGACCTCGCCGAGTCGGACCTTCCGGCGGATGACGAAATGATCGCCGAGCGCCTGATCCGCCAGGCCGGCGTCGCCGCGATCCCGGTTTCGGCGTTCTATCGTGACGATCCCGAGAGCGGCTACCTGCGGCTCTGCTTCGCCAAGGAAAACGCAACGCTCGACGAAGCGATTGAAAGGATGGCGGGGTTCAGAGGAGGACGCTGAGCCATCGGGGTTGCACAACCTTCGGCTTTATAGGCAGGTTCGGAAAAGCAATGCCAGCGGGAGGTAGATATGGCGGACGAGGTCGAGTTCGGGGAAGATTACGAGTTCCCCAAGGAAGTACACAACATGCTCGTCGCGGCGCAGGCGGCGCACGTCCAGTTCAGCGCGATGGCCGACAGCAAGGCCAGCATCCTCATGGGGGCGTCCTTCGTGGTCTTCTCGCTAACGCTTGGCGAGATGCAATCCACAGCCATTTCGCTGCCGCTGCTGTTGCTCGGCTTCTTCTCGTTCACGGCAACGGTCCTGTCGGTACTGGCCGTGTTGCCCGAGATCGGCGGAAAATCGAAAAGCGCCGTACGCAACCTGCTATTCTTCGGCGTGTTTTCGCGCGTCGGCGAACAGGAATTCGTCGACACCATAGTCGGCTCGATGCGGTCGGAGGAAAGGGTGTACCGCATGATGGCACGAGACCTCTACCAGAACGGGGCCGTGCTCCAGCGGCACAAGTACCGCTATCTCGCCTACGCCTATCGGGTGTTTCTCGTCGGCATAGTGCTGACTGCCGCCGCCTTTGTCGGCGAGGCCCTTATGCCCTGACAGGTCGCGGCCGCATCAGCCGCCCGGCGTGACCACCTCGTCCACGCTCTGTTGCGTCACCGAGTGATACCCCGCCCGCGTCGCGGAATAGATGCGGCGGGCGATAGTCTGGCCCCACTCGTCCTCCTTCATCAGGACCTCGAACAGCGGCAGCACGAACTTGCGGCGGCCGACGCGGGCGAGGAAGTTTTCGGCGACCGCCACTGCCGGCTCGTAGCGGTTGGCGAGCGCAAGCTCGAGCCAGGCGAACAGCACTTCGTTGTTGCCGCTCTGCGAGAGGCCGAGATCGCGATCGAGCCGGTCGAGTTCCTCGAGGTCAAGCTCCTTGGGCAGCTTGTCGATCAGCCGCAGCCGCTCGGCCGTGGTCCAGCCGGCCCAGGCCTCGGGATCGACGAAGCGGCTTGAGGCGTACTGCTCGGCCGCGGCATCGACTTCGGCAAAAGCGGTCGGCGAGGGGCGCACGGCATTGGCCGGCAGGCCGGTGCCGTAGACCCATTCGTCGAGCATCAGCCGCTCCTCGAGGGCTACATCGCCTTTGACCAGATTGGCGCGCAGGTCGGCGAGCATGAGGGCCGAGGTCGCCGGCTGGAAAGCGTGGTTGTCGAACCATTGCCGTAGCCAGGCATCGAACCGCTCGCGCCCCACGATAGTCTCGACCGTGCGGAGGAACAGCGCGCCCTTGTCATAGACGATGCCGCTTTCGCCGCCGTCGGGCACGGCCTCGACCGGAGGCAGATGCAGCGAGGTCACCGGATGGTCGCGGCCTTTCTCTGCGAACACTTCCTCCATGTCGGCGAAGCTCAGCGCCGCTTCCTGGCTGGCGCGACGCGAGCCGTAGAGCGCTTCCATGATGCGGTTCTCGAAATAGCTGGTGAAGCCTTCGTTGAGCCACGAGTCCGCCCAGTTGGCGTTGGTGACGAGGTTGCCCGACCACGAATGCGCCAGCTCGTGCGCGACGATCCCGTTGAGGCTGCGGTCGCCGGCGATGAAGGTCGGGGTGAGGAAGGTCAGCGTGGGGTTCTCCATCCCGCCGTAAGGGAAGCTCGGCGGCAGCACGATCATGTCGTAGCGGCCCCAGCGGTATGGCCCGTAGAGCGCCTCGGCGGCGTCGATCATCCTCTCGGTGTCGACCAGCTCCGCGGCGGCGGCGGCGAGCATCGACGGTTCGGTCCACACGCCCGAGCGCGGGCCCAGCTCGCGGAACGCGAGGTCGCCCGCGGCGATCGCGATCAGGTACGGCGCGACCGGCTTGTCCATGCGGAAGCGGAACGCGCGGCGCGCGGTGGCGAACAACTCGGGCTCGCCGACGCTGAGGCCCGACATGACCACGGTGAGCGGCTCCGGCGCGACGATCCGCGCTTCCCAGGTCTGGCGGATGCCGGGGCTGTCCTGCGTCGGGATCCAGGTACGGTTGAGCGTCGGCTGGCCCTGGCTGAGCAGGTAGGGATGCTTGCCGCCCGCGGTCTGCTCGGGGGCGAGCCATTGCAGCGCTTCGGCGTTGGGAGCGGCGTAAGCGATGACGAGGCGGCGCGCGCCGTTTAGAGTGACGGTAACCGGAGCGCCTTTGTCCTCGACCGTTTCACCGACCGTGAACGGCAGATCGCGGCCCGCCTCGTCCTTGACGCTGGCGATCTCGAGGCCCTGGCTGTCGAGCACGATCGCATCCGCGCCGGGCTGCGCCTGAACATCGAGCGTCGCGGTGCCCGAAATCCGCTTGCTCTCGAAATCGAGCACCAGGTCGAGCGCGACGTGCGTGACCCGCGCCTTCTCGGGCTCGGCGAAAGTCCACGGATCCTTCGCTTCCTCGCTGGTCAGGATCGGCGAGACCATCGGCGTCTCCTGCGCGTGCGCCGGCAGGCCGGCAAGTGCGGCAAACGACAGAAGGGCGGCGGCGGCGAAACGCATGAAGGACTCCGATTGCAGGAAGTTTCCGGCGTAACGATAGGAAGCTGAATGAGGGTTGTCATCCTCCCGCGTCCACGGAAGACGATCGGTCCAGTGAGGATGATTGCGGGAGTTGACCAATAGCGCGCCTATGAAGGGCAAGTGATGCGCTGGGCGCGCGCATTGCCTGATCGGCCAACAAAGGTCATGAAAGCGGAATGAAACACGTCGCCTGCCGCAGGAATCAGCCGACATGATCAAGACCGGGGAGATGGCGATGCGGGTCGACGCGGTGCGGGTCTGTGCGCCCGAGGAGGCGAGCGAGTGATGCGCCGCACCGGCTCGAAATGGCTCGCCGGCTTCGCCGCTTTGAGCCTGGCGCTGACTGGATGCGGCGGCGGTTCCGCTTCGAGCACGGGCGGCACGCCTCCCCCGGGAACGACGCCAACGCCCTCACCCGCACCTGCGCCGAGCCCCACTCCCACCGGTACGCCGCAAGTCGTCTTCGCCGACGAATTCAACGCGGCTTTACTCGACCGGGGTGTTTGGAACGTGGTCGGGCCTGATTTCTGGGTCAACAACGAGCAACAGGCCTACTTCGATTCGCCGGATACCATCCTGCTGCGCCAGGGCGTGGCGGGCGCGGACGGCGGAGTGCTGACCCTGCGGGTGGTGTTCAGCCCGGGGACCGACACCCATGCTACCCGTCGGGCCGACTTCATCTCCGGCCGGATCGACAGCAGCAATCGCTTCGACTTCCAGCATGGCCGCGCCGAAGCGCGCATCCGCATGTCCGACGCGGTCGGTTTCTGGCCCGCCTTCTGGCTGCTCGGCTACGGCTCCTGGCCCGATTCCGGCGAAATCGACATCATGGAATATGTCGGGCAGCGCGACTGGACGAGCTCGGCGATGCATGGCCCCGGCTATTCGGGCAACACCCCGCTGGCCGCGCGGCACACCTTCGCCGCGGGGACCGACGCGTCCGAATGGCACACCTATGCCGTCGAGTGGTCGGCCAATGCCGTGACTTTCGAAGTCGACGGCGCAGCCTTCTACACGGTCACCAAGGCCCAGGTCGAAAGCTACGGCCCGTGGAGGTTCGACAACGCCAAGTACATCATCCTCAACTCCGCCATCGGCGGAACCTATCCCAACGGCGTGAACGGGGTGACGACCCCCTACTTCGGCGTGCCGCAGGAAACGGTCGACAAGGTCAAGGCCGGCAATGTGCAGATGGATGTCGACTGGGTGCGGGTGACCCAGGTCAAATAGTCAGCGCCTCCGCTCAGGTTTCGGCAAATCTTTGCCTAACCTCTGGTCGCAACTCAGCTCCAGGTGACTTCGGGCGGAAGGCTCATCAGGATGGCGTCGATGTTGCCGCCGGTCTTGAGGCCGAACAGGGTACCGCGGTCGTAGACGAGATTGAATTCGACGTAGCGGCCGCGCCATTCGAGCTGGGCTTGCTTCTCTTCCGGCGTCCAGGCCTGGCCCATGCGCCGGCGGACGATCTTCGGGAACGCGTCGAGGAAGGCTTCGCCGACGTCCCGGGTGAAGGCGAAATTCCGCTCCCATTCCGCCTCGTCGGCGCACTCCATGTGGTCGTAGAAGATGCCGCCGACGCCGCGGGCAACGCCGCGATGCGGGATGAAAAAGTACTCGTCGGCCCACTTCTTGAACCGGTCGTAGTACGTCGGGTTGTGCGCCATGCAGGCGGCGCGGAAGCGGGCGTGGAAGGCTTCGGTGTCCTCCTGGTAGGGGATCGGTGGGTTCAAGTCCGCGCCGCCGCCGAACCACGCCTTGCCGGTGGTGAGGAAGCGGGTGTTCATGTGCACCGCGGGGACGTGCGGATTGGCCATGTGCGCGACCAGGCTGATACCGGTGGCGGTAAAGCCGGGATTGTCCTCTGCGCCGTGCATCGTGCGGGCGAATTCAGGCGAGAATTGCCCCGCGACGGTGGAGACGTTGACGCCGACCTTTTCGAACACCTGGCCCTTCATCACGCCGCGTACGCCGCCGCCGGGCGCAGCATTGCCCTCCTCCTCGCGGTCCCAGGCAATGTAATCGAACGAGGCATCCGAGCCCGCCTCGCGCTCGATCGCCTCGAACTCGGCACAGATCCGGTCGCGAAGGCCCTCGAACCATTCGCGGGCACGGGCGGTGTAGGGCTGCCAGTCGGTCATCGCTCTCTATCACCCCTCCCGCTTGCGGGAGGGGGCGGGGGTGGGGCGGGGTGGGGGGAATGGCC
>CBHCZH010000082.1:0-15140 GCA_965977975.1 uncultured bacterium | reverse complement strand
CGCCACGCTGTCCGCAGGCCTCGCCATGACCGCGGGCGAGTTCACGGTGATCTGACGGGCGCAGAAGCGGGATCCTGACCGGATCCCGCTCAGCCTTCCATCAGCTGCGAAGCGTGCGGTGTTCGGTTTGCCTGTCGCTGCCGGTCGCCTTTCCGTTCGATGGAGATCGTTCGCCTTCATTCGTTCGCGGCGGAGCGCGGCACATCGTCCCAATCCTTGCGGTTCTCGGCGATATATCCGGTCATCCTCGCGTAGCCTTTCTCGGAAATGCGCAGCAGGCGCCGGCGCCCGTCGTGGCGGTCCTGATCGCGCAGGACGAACCCTTCCTGTTCGAGCATCCGGATCCATCGGATCGCGGTCGTCTGCGGAACCTGCGCCGCCACGCATGCCGAGGTGACCGAGATTACCCGGTTTTCCTTCTCCGCGATGTAGAGGTCCAGCAGAATGTCCCACGCCGGTTCGCCGAACAGCTCCGGCGAAAAGTAGCGGCGCCGGGCGAGCCGTTCCTGATACATTTCCTTGGCGGCGAGGAGCCACAGGTCGCTGTCTTGCTCGAGCTTCTTGAAGATCGATCGATCGCCGGGAGCAGCGTCGTTGAGGCTGGCCTTGCTGGCCAGCACCATGAGTTGATTCCCGAGCAGGCGGAGTTGGCGAGTGAGGAAAGCGGTCTCTGCCGTCAAGCGCGCAACTCCCGCGGGGGCTTCAGCGCTCCACCTTCCGTCGCCAGCTGCGATACCGGCCGATCCGCCGTGCGCGCCGGGCATGCAGGATCGTCCCCACCAGTACGACGATCGCCATGAGAATGGGGGGCAGTTGCGTCATCGCCCAATAGGCCCTGGCTTCGCCGGGTATCCCCAATCGCACGGCGAGATGTCCAAGCAGCGCAATGATCTGCAAGGCGGCAGTGATCAGCGGCCAGACGCGGTTGGCGACGAGCGCCAACGCCCCGAAAGCCAGGAAGACCAGCAAATCCAGGGCGATATAGACTTCGATGTCGCCGGCGAAAAAGCCGGGCCCGACCAGCAGGTGGTAGAAGCGCTCGATCCCCAGCCACGCAACCAGAATGATCGCGCCGGCCCGTTCCGGATGCGCCCCGGCCGCGAAGCTCAATGCCGCCGCCAGGCCGAAGAGCACAAGCGGCATCGCAACTTCGATCGGCATCGGTCAGGAACAACCCCACGGCGGAGCGCCGGTCAACCGTTATGCCGACCTTTGCCCTGACATTTTGCCCTTCTCTTCCTTCGGACACTCCTCGCCGGCTCCTTGTTCGCGTTGCACGTCGAGCAGTTTGCCGTGCACGCGAGCCAGGTCCCCTCCGGCCGACAGCAGCGTCTGCTGTGATCTGGCCAGGCGCATCAGCGCCTCCTGGCCGACGAAGGGATCGCTGCCGGTTTCCCGCCTTGCCGCAACCATGGTCACGAGCAGCGACGCTTGCTTGAGAAGCGCCTCGTCGAGCGCCGCTTCGGCCTCGCGGAGGTCTCGCGCGATGCGCATCTGAGCCACGGGAACGGTCATTCGCATTCTCATCTCCATTCGTTACCGGCCTCGCCGGTCGAACCCAGGGGACGAGATGTCCAAACGCTAAGAGGCGAGCACCTCCGACAGCTGACTGAACAAGGCCAGCCCGCCGACCACGACGAATATCAGCAAAGCGGCTGTCGCCACGATCGCGCCGATCCTCGCCAAGGTGCCGTAACGCCCTTCGAACATCTCTGGAACGACGCGATAGTCGGCGCTGCCTGCGGTTTCGTCACCGAGTTTGGTCAGCTTCGGATGTGTAGCTTCGAGCGCCACCCCCGCTTCGTTCCTGTCCCCGTCATCGAACGCGATTGCGGGAGTGCCGATACGGGAAAACTCATATGTCAAATGATCGTATATCTCGACCATCTGCCGGTACTGGACGGCGAGGTCCTGGCGCGAGCGCGCGCCGAGCTTGCGCTTGGCGAACTCGATGCGCTGATCGACGGTGTGAGGGGAAATCCCCAGACGCCTGGCGATTTCTTTCGAAGTCTTGTATTGGATCAGTAGATCAAGGACTTGGCGCTGCTTTTCCGTCAAAGCGGCGTAGCCTGAACCGGGTTCGATTTCTTCATCGAGCATCGACTTCACCAAGGTCCGCATCTGGCCGAGATCGGCGAGGCCGCATGGGCCAGTGACTGCTTAGTCCATTATGGACATAACTAGCCAGTGTCGCTTGCGGCGGAGTGTCATTTTCGAAAGTCAGCTGGTCCCAAATCTCCATTCCTGGTCAGCGCTCATGTCTCATCGCCTGTTCATTGCGATCCGCCCGCCCGAGGCCGTACGCGACCGGCTGATCGATGCGATGGAAGGGCTCGAAGGGGCCCGCTGGGTCGACGATGAAAACCTGCACCTGACGCTGCGCTTCGTCGGCGAGGTCGAGCGGCCCGCGGCGAACGACCTGGCGGCGGCGCTTGGCCATATCGCGTGGCCGCGTTTCACGCTCACGATCGAAGGCGTCGGCCATTTCACCCGTCCCGGCCGGTTCGGGGGGCAAGCGACTGCGCTGTGGGCGCGCGTGCCGGCGAGCAAACCGCTCGAAGGCTTGCGGCAGAAAATCGAGGGCGCTTGCGAGGCCGTGGGGCTCGGGCGCGAAACCCGCCGGTTCACCCCGCACGTCACCCTTGCCCGGCTCAACCGTTCGAGCGGGCCGATCGGCGGCTGGCTCTCGTCGTTTGGCGACCTGCGCGCGGGACCATGGGACGTCATGGAGTTCATTCTCTACGAGAGCCATCTCGGACACACCGGAGCATTCTACGAACCGGTGACAGCATTCGGCCTGCGTAATTGACGAAGGGCCGTGGGGGCGTAAGGCGGTTGCCGATGAAACCGCCCATGCGGCGGACCACAGGGAGAATTTCGCAATGCTGACTCGTTTGCTAGCCGGCGCAGCGCTGGGCGCGTTGCTAACCGCCTGCACGACCGTCAAGGAAGGAGCGATACAGTCCGCCGTCACGATACCGCAGGCGACCGGGGTGTTCGCGCAGGAAAGCCCCCTGCCCTTCAAGACGGTCGACTTCGCCGCGATCCAGGACAGCGACTACGCGCCGGCGTTCGAGCAGGCGATGGCGATCCAGCGCGCCGAGATCGCGGCGATCACCGCCAATCCGGAACCGGCGACGTTCGAAAACACGATCGTTGCGCTCGAGCGCACCGGCCGGATGCTCGAGCGCGTCCAGATCGCGTTCTCGACCGAAGTCGGCGCCAATACCAACGACGCGCTCGACGCGATCGATGCCGAGATGTCGCCGAAGCTCTCCGCGCATTTCGACGCGATCAGTCTCGATCCCGCGCTCTTCGCCCGTGTAAAAGCGGTCTACGACAACCGCGCGGCAATGAGCATGACGGCGGAGGATGCCTGGCTGCTCGAGAATACCTGGAAGGACATGATCCACGCCGGCGCGCAGCTCAGCGACGCGCAGAAAGAGGAGATCCGCGGGATCAACGCGCGCCTCTCGGAGCTCACCACCCGGTTCTCTCAGACGCTGGTCGAAGCGGGCAACGCCAACGCGCTGGTGGTGGCCGATCGGGCCGCACTGGCCGGCCTCACCGAAGCCGAGCTCGCCGCGGCCGCGACGGCGGCCGAATCCCGGGGCCTGCCCGGCCAGTACTTGCTCGCGCTGCAAAACACGACGCAGCAACCCGCGCTTGCGACGCTGACCGATCGCACGACACGCCAGGCCTTGTTCGAGCGGAGCATCCACCGTGCCGACAACGGCGGTCCGCACGATACGCGCGCAATCCTCGCCGAGATCGTCCAGCTGCGCGCGCGTAAGGCGGCGCTGTTCGGCGAGCCGGACTGGGCGAGCTACACGATGTACGACCGCATGGCGAAAGAGCCCAGGACCGCGCTCGACTTCATGCGCCAGATGGTACCGCCGCTCGCCCAGACCCAGCGCCGCGAGGCGGCGGACCTCAACGCCGCCATCCGTGGCTCCGGCGGAAACTTCGAGGTCCGCCCATGGGACTGGCAGCTTTACGCTGACAAGGTGAAGATGGAGCGCTACGCCTTCGACGAGGAGACCGTGAAGCCGTACTTCGAAGTCACGCGCGTGCTCGAAGACGGCGTGTTCTATGCCGCCACCAAGCTGTATGGCCTGACCTTCCGGAAGCGCACCGACCTGCCAGTATGGCATTCCGACGTGACAACCTATTCGGTGTTCGACCACGACGGCACCGAACTCGGCCTGTTCTACTTCGATCCTTACCAGCGCGACAGCAAACGCGGCGGGGCCTGGATGTCGAACCTGGTCGAGCAGAGCCATCTGTGGGGCACCAAGCCGGTCGTCTACAACGTGCTCAACATTCCCAAGGCGGCTGAGGGCGAACCGCAACTGGTCAGCTGGGACAACGTCGAGACGATGTTCCACGAGTTCGGCCACGCCTTGAACGGGCTGTTCTCCAACCTGAACTACGTTTCGGGCGGCGGCGTGGCCCGCGATTTCGTCGAGTACCCGAGCCAGGTCAACGAGATGTGGGCGAGCGATCCCGAGGTTCTCGCGAACTACGCCAGGCACCACGAGACCGGAGCCCCGATTCCGCCCGAGATGATCCAGCGCATCATCGCCGCTGGCCGGTTCAACCAGGGCTACGAGTTCGGCGAGCTGGTCGAGGCAGCGCTGCTCGACATGGAATGGCATGCGCTGACCCCTCAGCAGGCAGCAGCGATCGCCACGCCGGCGCAAGTCGATGCGTTCGAGGAGGCAGCGCTCCGGCGCCTGGGGCTGGAGGTCGAGCTTGTCCCGCCGCGTTATCGCTCGAGCTATTTCCGCCATATCTTCGCGGACCCGGCGGGCTATTCGGCGGGCTACTATTCGTACTTGTGGACCGAAATGCTCGACCGCGACAGCCGCGCCTGGTTCCGCGAGAACGGCGGGCTGACCCGTGCCAACGGCGACAAGTTCCGCGCCACGGTGCTCAGCGTCGGCGGGACCAGGGACTATTTCGAGGCCTATCGCGCCTTCACCGGTCGCGACCCGCGCGTCGAGCCGATGCTCGAAGCGCGCGGCCTGCTCGGCGAGCCCGCCGAACCCGAAGCCGCCGACGCTGCGGACGAAACTGGCGACTGATCGCGCCGGAGGGGACCGGCATGAACTGCCCTCCCCCGTCGACGAGCCGCGGGAGCCGGGGGTAGTTAACATGCGTTGGAGCCGCGGAAGGGGGATGGAGAGCCCCCTTGACCGCCCACTCCCAACTGACCGAACCGCCTGCGCCGCAACGGCGCCGCGATCCCGTACGCAGGGTTCTCGCCAGGATGCGCGAGCGCCGGCGCCAGGAGCTCGAGGAGCGCCGCCGGCGCCAGACGCCGGCCCGGCCGCGCCAGCGTGCCGCGCTGATCCACCGGGTGCATCAGCGCAAGGCCGCGCTGGCGCTTTCGGCCGGCGTGATGGGCCTGTCCGGCGCAGCGATGGGCGCGATATCGGCCGAACCGGCACGCGCCACCGCGATCCAGATCGACAAACCGCTGGTCCGGTTGCCGGCGCGCGAATTGCGCGCGAGTGAGAGCCTCAAACGAGCGCTGGTGCAGGAGGAAGGCGTGCGCGACGTGGTCTACCGCGACGTCGCCGGCTACCCGACCGTCGGCGTCGGCCACCTCGTGTCGCCGCAAGACGGCCTCAGCGTCGGAGACCGCGTCAGCTATGACCGGATCATCGATTTCCTCGAGGGCGACCTCGCTGAGGCGGAGGCCGCGATCACTCGCGTCGTCGGCGAGCTGCCGCTGTTTCAGCACGAATACGATGCGCTGGTCGACCTTGTTTACAACGTCGGAGAAGGCACGCTGTCACCGCGGAAAAGCCCGCGACTGATGGCCGCGATCGCGGCACACGACTACGACGCGATCGCGCGCGAGCTCGAGTACCGTTACGCCGGCGGCCAGCTCGCGCGCGGGCTCGCCTACCGCAGCGTGCGGCGGACGCAGATCTTCCTCAACGCTGCCTACGACAACCCGCGTCAGACCGTGACGCAGCTGGCGGGCGTCGGGTTCTAACCTGCGACCAGGGCGCGCCCGCCGGGCTCGCCGAGCCAACGCGCGGCGACTCCCCAGGTGCGGGCGATCTTCGCTTCAGACAGCGCTTCCGCCGGCGGCCCGTCGGCTGCGAGGCGACCTTGGTCGAGCACCAGCACACGGTCGGCGTGGTTCATCGCCAGCGTCAGATCGTGCAGCACCAGCACGATACCCCTGCCGTGCACCGTCGCCTCGCGCAGCCTGGCGAGCAGCGCGAGCTGGTGCGCGAGGTCGAGCGCGGCGAGCGGTTCGTCGGCGAGAATCCATTCGGGCTCGCCCGCCAGCACGCGGGCAAGCAAGGCGCGGGCACGCTCGCCTCCCGACAAAGTCGTAACCGGCCGAGCGGCCAGATGGCTCAAGTCGACTGCAGCGAGCGCTGCGGCGACCTGTGCCTCGCCGCGATCGCCGTGCGGCAGGCGGCCTAGACCGGCGAGCGCTGCGACCGATAAGTCCCAGGCGATCTCGCCCGCCTGCGGCAAATAGCCGAGCCGCCGCGCCCGCGCCCGGCCATGCGGCAGCGGGGCACCGTCGAGCAGGATTTCACCGCTTTCAGGCTCGATCAGTCCGGCCAGCGCCTGCAGCAGGGTCGATTTGCCCGCGCCATTCGGTCCGCAAATGGCGGTGATCCGGCCCGGTTCGAGTGCAACGGTGACGTCGATCAGGCGATGCGCCACGGTCAGAGAGCGGGCGTCCAGTGTCACGGCCATGCCTCCCGCCGCATCCGGAGAAGCAGCCAGAGAAAGAACGGCGCGCCGACCAGGCTCAGCGCGATGCCGAGGCGAAGCTCGGTGACGAGCGGCAATACGCGGCAAACACAATCGGCGATCAGCACCAGCAGCGCGCCGGCAAGCGCGCTCGGCACGATCAGCGCGCTCGGCCGCCGGTCGGTCAGGGGGCGCACCAGGTGCGGCACGATCAGTCCGACGAAGCCGACGATGCCGGCCACCGCCACTCCTGCCCCGACGGTCAGCCCCGTACCGAGGATCAGCAGCGCTTGCAGCCGCGCCGTGTCGATGCCGAGCGAGCGAGCGGCGGCATCGCCGAGCGTCAGCGCGTCGAGCCCCGGACCCGCGAACCGCAGCAGCACGATGCCCACCAGGGTCAGCGGCGCGGCCAGGCGAACTTCGGCCCACCCGCGGTCGGTCAGCGCGCCCATCAGCCAGGTGACGATCTCGCTCATCGCGAAAGCGTTGGGCGCGAGGCTGATCGCCAGGCTCATCAGCGCCCCGGCGAGGCTGGCGATCATCATGCCCGCAAGCGTGAACAACGCGATCCCCGCCGACCGCCCGGCGATCAGCGCGAGCAGCGCCATCGCCCCGCCCGCTCCGGCGAGCGCGAAGACCGGCAGCAGCCAGGCGCTTGCAGCATAGCCGAACCAGAAGCTCGCCACCGCTCCGAGCGCCGCGCCCGGGGCGATGCCGAACAGTCCGGGGTCCGCGAGCGGGTTGCGCAAATACCCCTGCATCGCCGCCCCCGCCGCACCGAGCCCGCCTCCGACGACGACGGCCAGCAGCGCGCGCGGCAGCCGCAGCTCGGCGAGGATGACCGCAGCGTTGGGAGTGGCCCAGGGGTCGAGCCAGACGCGGCCGGCCAGGAGCGAGAGCGGAATCGCGAGGAGGAGCAGCAGGACGACGAGCGGAATTGGGCGGGTCATACTCCCCTCCCGCCTGCGGGAGGGGCCGGGGGTGGGCTTGTAGATGTGAGCGCAGCGCTGGAATCGGCACGCCCACCCCTAACCCCTCCCGCAAGCGGGAGGGGAACGGTGGCCCTGATCCTAGCTAGTTTCTCCACTGCGCGGATCACGGTGGGGCCACCGCAAAAGAGCAGCGAGGGATCGAGCCGCTCGTAGCGCACTCCCGCAAGCCCCCGCAGCGCGGGATGGGTGAGCATCCGCTCGCTCCCGGCGGCAAGCACGACTTGCGGCGGGTCGGCGAGGACCTGCTCGAGCGGCAGGTAAGCCGCCTGTCCGAGCCCGCGCGCGGCCGAATGGCTGGCGAAGCCGGTGTGCGCGAGCAGGTTCGCGATCAGGGTTTGCTCGCCTGGCACGATACCGCCCGTCTGCCATAGCAGCGCATCGATCGGCTGCCCGTTATGACGCGCTAACGCCAGCGCATCGTCGATCCGGCGGAGCAGCGCCTCGCCACGTTCGGGATGGCCGACAAGCGCGGCGAGGCGGCGGATTTGCGCGGCGTTTTCGGCCAGATCGGGGACGATGCCGAAAGTCTCGACTCGGATACCCAGCCGCTCGAACGCCTGCGCGGTGGCCGGCGGCAGGAACGCGCCTGCCACCACGACGTCGGGATCGAGTGCCAGCACCTCCTCGACGGTGCCGCCGGTGACGCGAAACTTGCGCGCCTGTGCAAGCGGCATCGAAGTCGCGCGCGGATCGTGACTGTAGTGCGAGATCGCGAGCAGCTGCGTCGGGTCGGCCACCTCGGCGAGGATCGCATCGGTACAGGGGTTGAGCGAGACGATGGTGGTGTGGTCAGCCGTTCTGCTCTGCGGAGATGGGACGCAGCCCATCATCGTCATTCCCGCGAGTGCGGGAACCCAGTAGCGTCGAAGCCTCGAGAGCCGACTGGGTCCCCGCTTACGCTGGGATCGAGAAGACCGGCTTGGGATCAAAACCGCGCTCTCGCGCCCAGGTAGGCCCCGCGGCCCGACGTCGCGTAGCCGGCGGCGGTCTGGTAGGTTTCGTCCCAAATGTTTTCCACCCGGCCGAACAGCGTGACGTGCTCGCTCGCGTCCCACTCGCCGCGCAGGGTCAGAACCTCGTAGCCGTCGAGCGGCACCAGGTTCGCCGCGTCGTCGAAGCTATCCGAAACCACGCGCAGGTCGGTACCGAGGGTAAGACCATCGATGGCCTCCCAATCCGCAGTCGCGGTCAGCGCGTGCTTTGGGCGACGCGGAAGATCGTTGCCGCGGTTAACGCTGCCCGGCGTGCGGTCCTCGGCATTTAGCAGGGTGTAGGCGGCACCCAGCGCGAGGCCCTCGACCGGTTCGACACGTCCTTCGAGTTCGAGCCCCTGCGCGCGCGCACGGCCGATGTTGTCATAAGTACCGAACGGACGGCCGGTGCAGATCCCGGTAGTTGTGCCGAAGCAGCTGACGAAGCCGATCAGATCCTCCGTATCGCGGCGGAAGGCAGTCAATGTGACGTCCAGGTCACCGTTTCCATATCCGATCCCGACGTCATAGCTGCGGCTGCGCTCCGGCTGCAGCAGTGAATTGCCGAAGTCCGAATGGAGCTGGAACAACGTCGGGGCCTTGAAACCCTCGCCGTAAGAGGCGGTCACGCGCCATGCGTCGGAAAGCGCATAAGCCGCGTCAGCCCCCAGGCTCCATTCGCCGCCGAAGTCGCGGTGCTCGTCGCGGCGCAGGCCGGCGGCGAGGTGGAGCGGACCGCGGTCGTAGTCGAGCTGGGCATAGCCGCCCCAAATCGCGGTGCGGCGTTCAGAATCGAACAGCGTCGAGAAACGCAGCCATTCGCGTTCGCCGCCGAAATCGAGGGCGAGGCCATCGGCGAGACTCCAGCGGCCGCGCAATTCGGCACGCTCGCTTTCGCCGTCGGTGGTGTAACCGGGCGCCGTGCCGAACGCGGGATCGAAATTCTCCCGCTCGGTGTCGGCGAGCGAAAACGCCGCATGCAGCTCGAGCGCGTCGCTCGCGAAAGCAAGCCCGGCTGCGCCCGATAGCTGCCGTGTGTCCTGGTATTCTCCCGTGTCCGCGAGCATGAACGCAGGTGCGGGGAAGCCGTCGATCTCGAGCCGGCCGTCGGCGTAGCGCCCGGTCGCGAAGACGGACAGGGTGCGGGTGAGGTTGGCCCTGAGCCGACCGGCAAGTTCGCTCTGGCGGAATCCGTCGGGCTCCGTGCCGGCAGCGGCGGCCGAGAATCCATCGCTGGTCAGATATCCGGCTCGGACATCGAAGGCGACGGGGCCCCGCGCCATGTCGACGCCGGCCGTGCCGTAGAATGTGTCGTGGGCGCCGTACTCGGCCGAGACCGATCTGCCCGGTCTGCCGCCCGTGGTCACCACGAGCACACCGCCTAGCGCTTGACCGCCCCAGATCGTGCTGTTCGAGGTGCGCTGCAATTCGACCTTGTCGAGGTTGCCCATGAGTAGGTTACCGAAGTCAAAGCCCCCGCCCGGCGAGGCCGGATCGGCCACCCGCACGCCGTCGACAAGAACCAGCAGTTGCTCGCCCTCGGCGCCACGCACGCGCACGGCGGTGAAGTTGCCGGGGCCCCCATTGCGGCTCAGGCTCACACCTGGGGACTGCTCGAGCAATCGCATTATGTCGGAGCCTTGAACAGCTTCTATCTCATCGCGCGTAAAAATCGCGACCGCATGGCCTGTTGAGCTGACGTTTTCCTCGAACCCGCTAGCTACGACCGTGATTCGGCTTTCCTCCGGGCCGTCGAAGAAAACGATAGGCTCGCCCTCTTCCTCGACCTCTTCAAGCAACGCCTCGTCCTGCGCCGACGCCGGAACGGCCATCGCCAAAAAAGTCAGAAAAAACAGAAAACTGTGCTTCATATTTCCCTCCATGAACTTGCCGTTCATGGCGGGAGAGACGCGCTTGTCCGCGCCTCTCCGCTGGCTTCCGGTACACCCCGCCCGGCGCCGAACGACTGTCACGGCCAGGTCTCCTGGCTCCCGGATCGCTGCCGTTGCCCCGCCTTCCCGGTATGAACCAGTGGCCTTGTGGAGCGCGGCTCTCCGGTCACAGTTGCGGGGGCAGCGCGGGAATGACCCGCTTCCCTCGGCGCGCTTTCGCTCGCCGGCCCGGCTTACCGGGCGATCCGTGACGTCGCGGCGCTCATTAACATCCTGTCGCGCCGTGTCCAGCTTTGGCACGGCGCCGCCGCGACGGATGCGGCACGAGCATTCAGCCGCTACGCCCGAAGGGCGCTCATGACCGACCACACATTCCCATCCGAATTGCGCCCGCGCGATTTCACCGCGCGCATTTCGCGCACCGCCGGACCGATTGCCGGCCGGCGACGGAAGCGCCATGCGGGCCGGCGGCTGGCGGTGCTTGCGGCGGCGATCGCGGTGCCGGCGATGGCGCAGAGCGATCTCGGATCGGGCGAATGGTCGATGGAGTCTCCCACCGAGAGCGCGCCGATGGCCTTCGAGACGCCCGGTGAAAGCTTCCCCGGCTCTGCGTTCTATTACCTGGACGACCTGCCGAACCTGCGCAACCCGGCAGATCCAGGGCCGGCGGACCAGGCGGAATCAGCCCTTCCACGCCCGTCCGCCGGCCTGCTCGATTCCGGCCCTGCCGCGCGCGCGCTTCGACTCGCCGGCAGCGTGACCGACCGCGCGCGCGCGCAACAGTGCCTGACACTGGCGATTTACTACGAGGCGGCGACCGAGCCCGACGCCGGGCAACGCGCGGTCGCCCAGGTGGTGCTCAACCGGGTCGCCCACCCGGCCTATCCCGACACCGTGTGCGGCGTGGTCTTCCAGGGTTCCGAGCGGCGCACCGGATGCCAGTTCAGCTTCACCTGCGACGGCTCGATGGCCCGCAAGCCCGCGCGGATGTGGTGGGATCGTGCGGCCGCGGTGGCCCGTGCGGCGCTGGCCGGCGCTGTCTACGCCCCCGTCGGGCTGGCGACGCACTACCATACGGTGCAGATTCACCCGTACTGGGCCGACAGCCTCGACAATGTCGGCACGATCGGCGCTCACCGGTTCTACCGCTGGCGCGGCGCCGCGGGACGCTCGCTGGCATTCAGCGACACCTACGATGGCGGCGAGCCGATTGCGGCGCCTGCTCCCCGGCGCGCCGATGCCGCGCCGACAGCAACCGATCCGCTCGTACTGGCCCGCGCCTACGAGGAAACTCTCGCCGAAGCGCACGGCGTCACGGCGGCGTCACCCGTCTATGCTGTCGAGGTCGAGGCGCGAGGTGGCGATGCGCTGTTTCGCGCCAACGCGGCTCCCTCCGCCGGGCAGGTGCGCGAGGAGTATGCCCGCAGCGGCCAATGGTTGAAGCAGCCGTAAGCCATTGCACGTCATCCCGGCGGAAGCCGGGACCTCATGCCGCAAGCTCCGGTTCGGCCGACGAGATCCCGGCTTCCGCCGGAATGGCGGTCAGGATGGTAAACCCGTGTCAATATTCGGGAAACCATGCGGGCAAACCTTCGCTTAGCCGCGTCGCGCTAGGACTGGCGGTTCGCAACCCCGGACACCGCCATGCCTATCCGCTTTGCAGCTCCGCCCTATGCCCTTGCTCCGCGGATCAACCCGCGCGAGATCGGCAAGGCGATGGGGCTGCCGGCCAACGACAACGGCGGCTCCCGTGCAACCGACGCGATGCTCCACGCCGCCCTGCGCCATTTTGCCGAACACGGCCTCGCCGCCGCGCATCGTGCGCGCAAGCAGGCCGAAGCAGCGTTCTTCGCCGGCGACCGGCAGGGCTATCAGTGGTGGCTCGAGATCTGCCGCGCCCTCGATCGGCGCATGGCCAACGAATTGGTGGCAGGGACGGGCGGACTAGCCTGAATCTTTGATTAGGCGTCCTGCCGCCTCGCCGAAGTTGGTTCCGAAGTCAGCGCAGCCCGTTCTGCCGGGAAGAAAATACCCGGCGAATGATCGGACCGATCGGGCAGAAGGCCATCGGACGACCGCTCCGCCGGAAGGACGCGGGTCTTGCCGATATCGAGTGGAATTGCCGTCACTTCGCCACGGAAATCCTGCCAGGCATGCGCGTCGTAATCGTAGAGCCTGCAGCGCCGAAGCACATCGCTCATGTTGGCCGGGGTGAAGCGCATCGTGATGATGTTGGGAGGCACCATCCCTTTCAGCGCGGCCTGCGCCTGCTTGAGGTGATAGTGCGGGATCATCGCGGAAACGTGATGGACGGGATGTTCCAGCACGTAATGGGTCATGTGGTTCATCCAGTGGGGAATACCCACATGTACCGACGTCGATTCCGACGGCGAGGCCATGCTGGCGACGTCGGGGTACCAGCGCAGTTGCGGATTGGTGTGTTGAAGGAACGCAGTCATCGAGAAGGTCGCGAACCAGATCGTGTAGGGCAGCAAGAAACCGCACAGAACCGCCGCAACGACACTGTTGTTCTGCGCCGACGGCACCAGCACCAGCAGGCTCAGCAGCGCCGTCATCCAGACCGTCATCAGCAGGGTGTAGCCCCAAGCCGAAGCGCGAAACCTCTGTGGCAGCCAGGCGCCGGGATAGAAATGCACGCTCGGCCAGCGTTCCAGCAGGTAATAGAGCAGGATGCCGGCCCCCGATGGGGAGTGGTAAGCGCGGTAGAGCGCCCGCCGGAACCGCGACAGGCGCCGGTATTCGGCCAGCGTGAGGGGAGACAGGAAATTGTAGTGCTTCACATTTGTGCGGCCGTGATGCAGCACGTGATGATCGTAGATCCACAGGCGGTAATTAAAGAGGATCATCGTCAGGGTGATGACGGCGATAACCTTGTTGCCCAGCCGTGACTTCACCATCGTGCGATGCGCCGCTTCATGCGAAAGCGAACCGAGGTTGACCAGGGCGACGCCGGCAAGGAGACCGCCGGCGATCTTCCCCGCCATGCCTTCGAACGACAGCACGCCGGCGATGCCGAGCGCATAAAGCGTCAGATCGATCGCGAACGACTTGTAACCCTTGAAGGAATCGGCGCGCGCGTAAGGCGCAATGCGCGCGTGCAGCTCAGCGCGTGTCGGCAGTCGCTCGACATCGGTTCGCGATTCCGTGAGCGGCGCGGCCAAGACCTCGGGCATTCGTTCTCGCAAAGTTGGGGGCGCTCGATGATTGAGCGTTCCGGTTTTTAACCAAGGATTTACCACAATGCAAGCGTGAGCCGGGCGGGTGTCCTTCTTTGAGGCATGCACGAAAAATGGCTGCCTTTACTCGAGGGAAACGGGTGCTGCGCCAGCCGTAAAAGGAACCCCTGACGTGCCATTAACCAGTCAGTGACCCAATTTGTCTACGGCAGCAGGGAGACCTAGGAGCCGAACGATCGCTGGTTTTCGTCACCGACTGCTGAGGCTGATCCCGACCAGGACTGCGACGGATGACCATGTCCGTCAGATCCTGATCGAGAAGCTGTACGCGCAGCCAAGCGGTGTGCTGATCGGGGCCCTGTGCGGCATTCTCACCGCGTGGGGCGCGGTGATCGAGGGCAATGACCACAGGTTGGCCTACTCCGCCGCGATCCTGACCGCGGTCGCCGCATTGCGCGTCGTCATGGCGTACCTGTTGCCCCGGCTGAAGGAGTTCGACACCAAGGCGCTGGAAGTCCTCTTTGAGGTCGGGGCCTTCAGCTACGCCGGTATGTGCGGGATCATCGCCGCGCAGACGCTGCTGTTCGATCTGCAGTCGAGCGTTCAGACGCTGACCGTGGGCAACGCCATCGCCTACGGCGTGGCGATGTCCTCGCGCAACGCCGGGCGTCCGGCCATCGCCATCGGCCAGATATTCCTGGCGCTCGCGCCGGTGATCGTCGTCTGCATGATTTCGGCCAAAATCTCGTATCTCATCCTTGGGGTCTCGCTGGCTCTCATGCTGCCGGCGATGGTGCAGATTACCGGGTCGCTTTTTCAGGTCATGCGCACGTCCATCGACGCCGCGGAGACCAGTCGCCGTCTTGCCGACAAGATGCGCGACCTCGCACGCACCGACGTGGTCACCGGCCTGACCAATCGCGCCGGCCTCAACGACGACGCGGCGGAGATGCTGACACGGCTTCCCACCAACCAGAAACTGGCGATGTTCTGGATCGACCTCGACCGGTTCAAGGAAATCAACGACACGCTCGGCCACACGGTCGGCGACAAGGTGCTCGCCGAGGTCGCCAATCGCCTGCGCGAGGCGGCACCTGAAGGGGCGACGATCTCGCGGTTCGGCGGCGATGAATTCATCATCGTCGCAGAGGTAGGCGATCGTGCCGAAAGCGAGCGGCTGGCGCGCGGCCTGATCGACGAGATTTCGCGCCCGGCGCGGGTCGAGGGCCATCGCATCGATACCGCCGCCTCGATGGGGGTGGCGCTGCTGCCCGACGACGGCCCCGACATGGAGGGGCTGATGCAGGGTGCGGACCTAGCGCTCTATCACGCCAAGGTCGGCGGCAAGAACCAGATCTG
>CBHCZH010000081.1:0-15308 GCA_965977975.1 uncultured bacterium | reverse complement strand
ACTACTCGTACCACCGCGACAAGATGCACGCGAACCTCGCGGTCAGCATGGGCGGGCGCGTCGCCGAGGAGATCATCTTCGGCTACGATAAGGTAAGCTCAGGCGCCTCGTCCGATATCCACTACGCGACCGACTTGGCTCGCAACATGGTCACCAAGTGGGGTATGTCCGACAAGCTCGGGCCGCTGCAGTACGAGGACCAATACGAAGGCTATCTCGGCTACGGCGGCAATCAGCGCACGATGATGTCGGACGACACCAACAGGCTGATCGACGCCGAGATCCGCGCGCTGGTCGATGGCGCTCACGAGAAGGCGCGCGGCGTACTCAAGCAGCACGAGGACCAGCTGCACCTGCTCGCCCAGGCGCTGCTCGAATACGAGACGCTGACCGGCGACGAGATCAAAGCCTTGCTGGAGAACGGCAAGATCGACCGGCCCGAGCATCCGTCGGGCCCGGTGGTCGCGCGCCCGGTGCGCGGCTCGGCGATCCCCAAGGCAGGCAAACGCTTCGGCGGCGAAGCGCCGCAGGGAGCCTAGCGCGCCGCAGGGGCTTCGGCCCTTCCGCCTGCCAACCTGCGCTCGATCGTGGTCCACAGCTGGCCGAAGCCCCGCGCGGCCGGCGAGCTCGGGGCGAACATGCCGACCGCCTGGTGCCGCACCGCGCATTGCTCGGCCGCGCTGGCGAGCGGGATGACCGGCCAGTCGGGATGCTCCCCGCGCGCGGCCTTGTGCAGCGTGCGGCGCGCATCGACCATCGAGAGGACCGGCAGGATCGGCGGATGATCCTTGGCGTGGGCGCGAATCTCGCCGGTGACGAGCTCGAACGCGCGGGTCGAAAGCGGCGAGGGTGGCAGCGGCACGATCACGCAATCGGCGGCGCGGATCACTTGCGCGCTGATCTCGTTCAGAACCGGCGGGCAGTCGAGGATGATCCGCTCGTAGCGCCGCGCCAACTCCCCGGCGAGCTTGGCGAGGCGCCGCTTCTTGCCGAGCCGGGCGAGTAGCGAGTCGAGCTCGCGCAGACTTTCGTCGGCGGGAAGCAGGTCGAGTCGCGGGATATCCGTCTTGCGCACCAGCTCGGCGGGATCGGCATCCTTCGAAAACACCGTCCCGGCGGTGTGCTTGCGGCGCGGATCGACGCCAAACAGGAAGCCGGCGCCGCCGGCCGCATCCAGGTCCCATAACAGCGTGCGCCGGCACGAGATCGCGGCCGAGCACCACGCGAGGTTGGCCGCGATGGTGGTTTTGCCCACGCCGCCTTTCACGCTGTAGACCACAATTACCGCCATGCCTGCCGATCCCTCCACACGAAGGGATGCATGGCCGCGATCGTCGATGGCAACCGCGTCTAGCGTCCTGTCATTTCATGGTCACATACGCAAAAGGCCGCGCCTCGCGGCGCGGCCTCTGCGGTGGCTTCAATAGCGCCGGTGCTCAGGCGTCGTAGTCGCCGCCGACCGAGTTCGAGCGAGCCGGGGCCGCGGCCGAGAGGCGCATGGCCTCGGCCGACTGGCTCAGCGAGCCGATCTCGTCCGCCTCATCCTCTTCGTCAGGCAGCACGCGCTGCAGCGACTGGACCAGGCTTTCGTGCAGGATCTTCGGCCGCACGGTCGTATCGGCGATCTCGCGCAGGGCGACGACCGGGTTCTTGTCGCGGTCGCGATCGACCGTCAGCTCGGCGCCGCCCGAAATCTCGCGCGCGCGCTGCGCGGCAAGCAGGACGAGATCGAACCGGTTAGGGACCTTGTCGACGCAATCTTCGACGGTAACGCGCGCCATCGGGGCACTCCAGCAAAACGGGTTGTTCGGAAAGCGCGGCACTTAGGCGGGGAGGGGCGGAGAGTCAAGGTTTTCACCGGTTGCAGGCCTGTTAGGAAGGCGCATGGCCGAAAGCGAGGCACGCCCTACAGAGTTCTGCGATCCACCGCCGTTCTCGGTGGAAGCGCAAGGGCACTTGCTGTCGTTCCAGCCGAGCGGCCCCGACCGACTGGCGGCGCTGCTCGCCGTGATCGATGGTGCGCGCGAGCGGCTGAAGGTCGCGTTCTACATCTTTGCCACCGACGAGTGTGCAGTCCGCGTCCGCGACGCGCTCGCCGCTGCCGCGCGCCGCGGGGTCGAGGTTCACGTCATCCTCGACAGCTTCGGCGCCACCGCGGACGAGAAGTTCTTCGCGCCGATGATCGAGGCCGGCGGACACTTCTGCCGTTTCATCCCCAAGTGGACCCGGCGCTACCTGATCCGCAATCACCAGAAGATCGTCGTCGCCGACGGACGCGTAGCGATGCTCGGCGGGTTCAATGTCGAGAACAGTTATTTCGCCGCACCGGACCAGGATGGCTGGATCGATCTCGGCTTCACACTGGAAGGCCCGGTGGTCGAGCGTGTCGAAGCCTGGTTCGACGAGCTCGAGCGCTGGGCCTCGAGCCCTCGCGCCCAGTTTCGCACAATCAGGCGGATGGTGCGCCGGTGGGACGGCGGCAACGGCCCGGTGCAACTGCTGATCGGCGGGCCGGCCATCGGCTTGTCGACTTGGGCGCGCAGCGTCGGCCACGAACTGCTCGAGGGCGAGCGGCTCGATATGATGATGGCCTACTTCTCGCCGCCCCCGCGGCTACAGAAGCGGATGCACAGGATTGCCCGGCATGGAGAGACGCGGCTCGTCTTCCCCGCGCGCTCGGATCACCCCGTGCCGCGCTATGCCTCGCGCGCGCTTTATCGCAAGCTGCTCCAGGCCGGCGCGCGGATCTGGGAGTTCCAGCCTTGCCGGCTGCACACCAAGCTGATCGTGATCGACGACGCAGTCTACATCGGCAGCGCCAATTTCGACTTGCGCAGCCTGTACCTCAACCTCGAGATCGTGCTCCGGATCGAGGACGCCGCGCTTGCCGAGCGGATGCGCGAGTTCGTCGCCTGGCATTTACCCGCCTCGCTCGAAGTCACGCCCGCGCTCCATGCCGCGCGCGCGACCTGGCTCAACCGCCTGTATTGGCGGGCGTGCTGGTTCCTTGTCTCGATGGTGGATTACACCGTCAGTCGGCGCCTAAACTCCGACGCTTGATCTCCGTCCCGCAAGCGGGAGGGGAGAATCGTCAGTCGTATCCGCCCTGATAGTCCCCCTCGGCGAGGTCGCTGAATTTGGTGATCTTGGGCTCGAACCGCAGCCGCACCTTGCCGGTAGCGCCGTGGCGCTGCTTGGCGATGATCAGCTCGGCGAGGCCGAATACTCGCTCCATCTCGGCCTGCCAGGCGGCATGCGCTTCGTGCGCCTTCATGTCGTCATCGCCGCGCGGCACCTTGGGCTCGCGCGCGCCGACATAGTAATCCTCGCGAAACACGAACCAGACCATGTCGGCGTCCTGCTCGATCGAGCCCGATTCGCGCAGGTCCGACAGCATCGGCCGTTTGTCCTCGCGCTGCTCGACCGCGCGGGAGAGCTGCGAGAGTGCGATCACCGGCACTTGCAGTTCCTTGGCCAGCGTCTTCAGGCCGCGGCTGATTTCCGAGATTTCGTTGACGCGGTTGTCCTGGCTGCGCTGACTGCCCTGCAGAAGCTGCAGGTAGTCGACCACGATCAGGCCGATGTCGTGCCGCCGCTTCAGGCGCCGCGCGCGGGTGCGCAGTGCGGCGATGCTCAGTGCCGGGGTGTCGTCGATGTACAGCGGCAGCTCGGCGAGGCGCTGGCTGGCATAACTGAGCTGCTGGAAGTCCTCGCGGCTGATCTTGCCCATCCGCAGCGCCTCGCTCGGGATCGCCGCCTGCTCGGCGAGAATGCGCGTCGCGAGCTGGTCGCTCGACATTTCCAGGCTGAAGAAGGCGACGCCCGCGCCGACCGACTTGTCGATCCCGTCGCGCGCATCGCGCAGCATGCGGTCGGCGCAATTGAACGCGATATTCGTGGCGAGCGACGTCTTGCCCATGCCCGGCCGTCCGGCGAGGATAATCAGGTCCGAATTGTGCAGCCCGCCGCATTTCTCGTTGATCGAAGTGAAACCCGTGGTCTTGCCCGAGACGTGTCCGCCCGAGTTGATCGCGGTCTCGATCATCTCGAGCGCCTTGTTGGTAGCGCCGCGGAAGCTCTCCGCCTCGTTGCCGCCCGCTGCGCCTTCGGCGACGCGGAACAAGGAAGCCTCGGCCTCCTCGATCTGCTTCATCGGCTCGACTTCCTCGGAGGTGTCGAGCGCATTCTCGACCAGCTCGCGGCCGACGCTGACCAGCTCGCGGAGCAGCGCCAGGTCGTAGATCTGCTGCGCCAGCTCGCGTGGGGCGAGCAGGCCGTGGCCGTCGGCGGTCAGTCGCGCGAGATAGCCGGTGCCGCCGAGCTCGACGATCGCCGGGTCGGTCTCGAAATAAGGCTTCAGCGTGACCGGGGTCACCACCATCTGCTTGTCGAGCAGCACGCAGATGCGCTCGAAGATGCGCGCGTGAAGCGGCTCGAAGAAATGGGTGGGCTGCACAGGAACCGGCAGCTCCTCGAGCACGCGGTTGTCGATCAGCACCGCGCCAAGGAAGGCGGCCTCCGCCTCGAGATTGGCAGGCAGCGCCCGGCCGGCGGGTGCTTCGGCGACAGGGCGGTCGAGGAGATCGGTGGAGGCCATCGGTCCCTGATGCGCGCGGTGGAGTCCGGCTTCAAGCGCCTTTGAAACACCCCTCGGGCACAGCCTTGTGGAAACCCAAACCAATTTGTCGCCCCGGACTTGTTCCGGGGCCCAGCTTTTCGGTCAAGGCGTAGAGAAGCGGGGTCCCGGAACAAGTCCGGGATGACGGAAACAGAACGACGGACTTGGCGGCACATATTGCATCTGCGAAGAACAGTCATGTCCGCCAACCGCATCGCCCGGATCACGCTCGACGAGAGCACTATCCTGCGGCGCCATTCCGATATCGAACAGGAGCGCGAGGTGGCGATGAGCGACCTCGTGGCGGAAAACCGTTTCACACCGCTGCGCGCCGCCGAGCGGGGGCAGGAGGGGCCCTGGTCGCTGCACCTCGCCGTCACGGGAAGCGGGCTGACGATGCAACTGCGCGATCGCGACGGCGCCGATGCGGAGACGATCGGGCTCGGCCTCGCGCGGTTCCGGCGCGACGTGCGCGAATACTTCGCGATCTGCGATTCCTACTACAAGGCGATGCGGAAGGCTTCGGCGCAGGAGATCGAGACGCTCGACATGGCGCGCCGCGCGATCCACGACCGCGGCACCCGGCAATTGCTCGAAGCGCTCGATGGCAAGGTGGAAACCGACTTCGCCACCGCGCGGCGGCTCTTTACGCTGATCTGCGTCCTCCATATCAAGGCTTAGGGGCGGAGCGGGGACTATACTGGACCATGGGCAGGAAACGCGCCTTCTCGTGGCGCTTGCGCATCGCCGCGCTGGTGCTGTTGCTCGCGCTCGGTGCGGGCGGATGGCTGTGGTGGCGAGCGCAGCATTGGGCGCCGCCGCGCGAGCAGTTCCCGGTTCAGGGCGCATTGATTGGCGCGGCCGACGGTGCGGTGGACTTCAAGGCGCTGCGCGCGATCGGAGCGGATTTCGCCTACCTCGAGGCGAGCGAGGGTGCCTCGGCCCGCGATGCGCGCTTCGCGGCGAACCTTCAGCGAGCGCGTGACAGCGGTCTACGGTTCGGCGCGGTTCACGCCTACGACCCGTGCGTTCCGGCCGAGCGTCAGGCGGCCAACTTCGTCACCACCGTGCCGCGTGACGAAACGCTGCTGCCGCCGGCGATCGCACTCGACAAGGTGGCCGAGGAGTGCCCCGATCCGGTCAGCGAAGCGGCGGTGGAAAGCGAGCTGACGACGTTCCTCAACCAGATCGAGGGCCATGTCGGCCAGCCCGCGGTCCTCAAGCTCTCGCCGGGGTTCGAAGAGCGATACCGCATCGCGCGGCGCATCGAGCGCAACTTGTGGCTGACGCGCGACTGGCGACAGCCCGACTACGCCGGGCGGCCGTGGACGTTATGGACCGCAAATGGCGCCCTACGCACCGAAGCCGGCGACACGCCGGTCAGGTGGGTTGTGCTGCAGCCCTGAGGGCCGTTGCAATCAGCGGATCGAATTGCCTGAGTCGCCGATCGTCCAGGTGCTGACGGCGCAGACATTGACCTTCCACTGAATGTATTCGCGGCCGTCCGCCAGCTTGACCTTGAGATCGTAGATGCATTCGTTGGTGCCGTTGTCGATGTTGGCGATCTTGCTGCTGCCGGCCGGAATCGTGCCGCTGCCGAGCAGGTCTTCCTCCCAGTCGCCGGAAGTCTGCGGCGACGCGTAGAGGTAGTAGATCGACTGGCTCGAGATGTTCTCAACCGTGACCTGGCGGTTCTTGCCGTCGTTGGCCGCCCAGGCCGTAGCCGGAATGCTGGCTGCCACGGCAGCGGCAGCGAACACTGCAAAAGCTCTCTTCATGGTGCTACCCCCCAATATGGGGCGAATAATACCCCTGCTGCTCTCACCCCGCAAGATCGCCGCAAAGCATGACGGGAAATTTAATGACTTGGCGATCCTGCGTGATCACGGCCGTTGCCGGTGTCGAGTACGGACCTTAGGCTGGAAGCCGACGAAGGCCGCCATGCGGGCGAGGGGAGCCGGTTCGATGATGAGCAAGGCCGACAACGAGCTGCTCACCGGCGAGTTCTCGTTCGCCGGTCCGGGGATCGACTACGCGAGCATCCGAGCAGTCAGCTACGCGTTCCCGCGCCACGTGGAAGCGGCGGAATAAGCGATCTCTTGTGCTTGAAGCAGAGGCAGCGAGAATCCGCGAGCTGGTTCTGGCCCGCGGAATCTCGCCGTTGCTCAACATCGGGTCGTCGACCGCCGCCTACCGCTCGGTCGAAAAGCCGTACATCGAACGGCTCCTGTTCGGTCCGCTCCGCGAGCAAGGGTTTGCGGTCGATCATCTCGATCTCAAGGCGGGCCCCGGCATCGACATTCAGGGCGACATCCTCGACGATGCCCTGCGCGAGCGGCTCAGCCAGCGCGGGTATCGCGGCGTCCTGCTGTCGAACGTGCTCGAGCACGTTCGCGACCGTGCCGCAGTGGCGGCCGCTTGCGAAGATATCGTCGGGACAGGCGGCCTGATCCTTGTAACGGTGCCGGCCAGCTATCCCTACCATGCCGATCCGCGAGACAGCCTGTTTCGCCCGACGCCGGAACAGCTCATCTCCCTCTTCGGTCGGAGCGAAGTGCACGTGGCGGAGACACTGACCGGACCCAGCTACGCCGAGCAAATGGCTGCAAGCGGCCGCTCGCCGCTGGGAGAGGCCGCGCGAACCTTGCTGTGGCTGCTGCTCGCCGCAGTGCGCCCGCGCTCCTGTCTGGCGCGCCTCCATCGCTGGTTCTGGTACAGGCGGCCTTACCGGGTTTCGATCGCGCTTCTCGCTGTGCGCTGACGAAACTCCTAGTGCGGCAGAACCGCGTCGAACGCCTTCTCCAGCCGGTCGAGACTGCCGGGCACGTCCTTGAGCTTGTCGAGTCCGAACAGGCCGAGGCGGAAGCTGCGGTAGTCCGGTCCCTCATCGCACTGCAGCGGCACGCCGGCGGCGATCTGCAGGCCTTGCGCGGCGAACTTCTTGCCGTTCTGGATTTCGGGATCGTCGGTGAAGCTGACCACTACGCCCGGCGCCTGGAAGCCGTCGGCCGCGACCGAGCGGATGCCGCGCTGGGCGAGCATCGTGCGCACCGCGCGGCCCTGCTCCCATTGCGCGGCCTTGAGCTTGTCGAAGCCGATCGCCTTGGTCTCCATCATCGCGTTATGGAAGGTGCGCAGCGCGTCGGTCGGCATCGTTGCGTGATAGGCGTGGCGGCCATGGAGGTAGGCCTCCATGATCGCGTTCCATTTCATCAGGTCCATCGCGAAGCTGGTCGATGGCGCGGCCTTGCAGCGTTCGAGCGCTTGTTCGGTCAGCATGACCAGGCCGGCCGAAGGCGGGGCGGACCAGCCCTTCTGCGGCGCGGAGATAAGCACGTCGACGCCGGCCTCACGCATGTCGACCCAGACCGCTCCCGAAGCGATGCAGTCGAGCACGAACAGCGCGCCCCACTCGTGCGCGGCATCGGCGATGGCTCGGATGTAGTCGTCGGGCAGGATGATTCCCGAGGCGGTCTCGACGTGCGGCGCAAACACGACGTCGGGCATTTCGGTCACGATCGCCGCGACGACTTCGTCGATTGGCGGAGGCGCGAACGGTTCCAGCGGGCCGTCGCCCTGGCGACGCGCCTTGAGCACAATCTCGTCTAACGGGATGGAACCGGCCTCGAAGATCTGGCTCCAGCGATATGAGAAGAAGCCGTTGCGAATCACCAACGCCCTCTTGCCCGTGACGAGCTGGCGGGCGACCGATTCCATCGCATACGTCCCGCCGCCAGGCACGATCACGGCGCGGTGCGCGCCATAGACCTCGCACAGCGTCGAGTGGATCTCGCGCATGATCTGCTGGAAAGCGAGGCTCATGTGATTGAGCGAGCGATCGGTGAACACGACCGAGTATTCGAGCAGGCCGTCGGGGTCGATGTCGTGGCGCAATGCCATGGGGCTCTCCTTTGTGCGTTGCCGAAACACCCGATGTGCCCGTCAGTCAAACGCCGCGGCGACAGCCTGCGACAATTATTGCGTTGTTCCCCCGCCGCGGCGCGATAGAACTTCCATCAAGGCGGGGAACGTCCCCCGTCGATGGGAGGATACGATGTCCAGCAAAACGGTTTTCGCCGCATTGATCGCGAGCGCCGCGGTCTTGGCTTCTCCGGCCCATGCGCAAAGCTCGCCCGTGCTCGGCAGCTGGGACACGGAGGCGGTGACCGACTTCGGCACCTTCAAGGCGACGCTGACCATCGCCGAGAGCGGCGGCGCCTATTCGGTGCAGATGGTCGACACGCCCCAGCCCGGTCCCGACGGCCAGCCGGCGCCGGCGATGGCGAGCACGATCAGCGACGTCACGGTCAACGGCGCGAACTTCTCGTTCAAGCGCACGATCGATTTCCAGGGACAACCGATCGTGCTTAACTACACCGGCACGGTCGACGGCAACGCGCTGACGGCGACGGCGAATTCGGACTTCGGAGCGATCCCGGTCAAGGGTACGCGCAAGTAGCGCTCAACCCTCAAGCCACTCGACGAGGCTCGCCAGGCAGTCCCTGGCGAGCAGCTTGCTGCGCTCGGGACTCCAGCCCTGGTCGGGGTCGGGCAGGTCGGCGTTGTCCTTGAAGGGCATTTCCAGCGTCATCGCACAGGCGCCGAAGCGCTGGGCGAGCTGGTTGGTGCTCATCGACAGGTTGGCCTTGCCGGGTTTTGCAACCGGATAGCCTTTCGCCGTCTGGAAGTCCGGGCTGCGCCGTTCGAGGATCGCGCGATAGCGATAGAACTCGCCGCCGAGGGCGTCGCTCCACGACGGGATGCCTTCGAACCCGGCGAGGAAATTGGCGGCGATCGCCTCGTCGCCGTGGACATCCATCGCGAAGCGCACGCCGGTGACATCCATCGCGGCGAGCAGCGCGAGCACTTCGGGCGATTTCTCGGCGCTCGCCTTGTCCCATTCGCGGTTGAGGTTGATGCCGATGGCGTTGGTCCTGAGGTGCCCGCGATAGGAACCATCGGGATTGCAGTTCGGCACAAGGTGCAGGCGGCACTTCTGCCGCAGCACCCGCCCGACCGGATCGGCGGGATCGCACAGCACCTCGAGCGCGCCTTCCATCCACCATTCGGCCATCGATTCGCCCGGATGCTGGCGTGCGAAAAGCCAGACCGGGACCTCGCCTTCGCCGAGCTCGAGGCAATCGATTGGGCGCCCGTCGAGGCTGTGGCCCAGGCAGCGATACGCGACGCCCTCGCTCGCGGCCGCTTCGGCGATGAGATCGTGGTGCCGCTCGAGCGAATAGGGGGCGAAATAGGCAAACCAGGCAATGTCGCTGGCGGGGGCGTGGCGAATGGTCAGCGTTCCGCCGTCCTCCTCCTTGTCGAATGCGGTTTCGGCACGGCCCCAGTAAGTTCGGTCCTCGGACACGCAAGCACGGTAATCTACCCAGCCATCGGGATAGGCCGAGCCGTTCAGATCGCTGATCTTGAGCTCGAGCTCGCGTCCCGCCGCGCCGGCGACGCGGAAGTGGAACCATTGGTAGAAGTCGGACTGGTTGTCCTTTGGGATTCTCAGCCGGGCGGTCTGGCCGGCGATGGAAAGGACTTCAATGTTGCCGCTGTCGAAGGCGGCGTCGATGAGAATGTGGCTCATCGAACCTCGATAGTCTCGCCTGAACGGCCGGGGAAGCCGCTGAACAACGCGTCGGCGAGCTTGGCTGCGGCGGCGCGCTGGTCGGCGAAATCGCTGTTGGCGGTAGCGGTGAAGCGTGCGCGGCCTTCCCATAGGGCGTCGCCGCCCGCGCCTGGACGAATCATCACCTGGAGCTCGGTATCGATCTGCTCGGCCGGCCGGCCACCGCCGAGATTGATGCCGACGCCCATCCCCACGCCGGAGCCGTAGCTGCCCGTGGAACCGCCGACACCGACACTGACCGGCGAGCGCCTCCCGCCTTCGCGCGCGATAAAGCGTTCGACGCGTATCTCGGCGATCTGCGCGGCGCTGTCGGTCACGCTATAGCCGAGCTGTTGCAGTTCGATTGCCACCGCCTGCTGGAACGCAGCAAACTCCCACGATGCCGGCGGTTCGCCCGGCGCTGCGCGAACCGCGATTGCGCCGTGGCCGAGCTCGCTCGGCGCAGCGGCCGTGAAGCGGGTCACCTCTACAGGCGAGACATAAGCGGGGGTAGTGCAGCCGGCGAGCAGAGCGAGCGCGGCAAGGGCGGGCGGTAGGGCGCGGGTCTTCATGATTGCATAATGCCCGAATATCGACCCGGTTGCATTAGTCGTTGCACGCCAGCGTGTTGCAATCTAGCCGCGGGCTCATGAAGCTTCCCGTGCTCGTGACCGGCGGTGCCGGCTATATCGGCAGCCACGCGGTCCTGGCTTTGCAGGATGCCGGCTGGCCCGTAGCGGTGATCGACAACCTCACCACCGGATTCCGCTTCGCCGTGCCCGACGGCGTCCCGTTCTATCAGGGCGATATCAAGGATGCCGGCCTGCTCGCGCGAATCTTCGCCGAACAAGGCACGCGTGCGATCATGCACTTCGCCGGCTCGATCGTGGTACCGGAATCGGTCGCGGACCCACTCAAGTACTATCATAACAACACTGCCAAGACCCTTGCGCTGATCGAAGCGGCCATTGCCGCCGGAGTGCCGCATTTCATCTTCTCGAGCACCGCGGCCACTTACGGCACTCCCGAGGTTTCGCCGGTCGGCGAGGACACGCCGCAGCGGCCTATCAATCCCTACGGCTGGTCGAAGCTGATGGCCGAGCAGATGCTCGCCGACACCGCCGCTGCGCATTCGTTCAACTACTGCGCGCTCAGATACTTCAACGTCGCCGGAGCCGACCCGCAGGGCCGCAGCGGGCAATCGACCGCCGGCGCGACCCACCTGATCAAGGTCGCGGTCGAAGCCGCGGTTGGGAAGCGCGAGTCCGTCACGGTGTTCGGAACCGACTATGCCACGCCCGACGGTACAGGAGTGCGCGACTATATCCATGTCAGCGATCTTGCCGCCGCTCACGTGCTTGCGCTTGAAGCGCTAATCGCCGAACCGGGGCGCTCGCTGGCAATGAACTGCGGCTATGGCCGCGGATTTTCCGTGCTGGAGGTGCTCGACGCGGTTGACCGAGTGACCAACCTGAAGATCGAGCGGATCATAGCCAGCCGCCGCGCCGGCGATTCGGATTCGCTGGTCTCCGATCCGTCGTTGATCAAGGCGACGCTGCCATGGCGACCCGCGCACACCGACCTCGAACAGATCGTCACTCACGCGCTCGCTTGGGAGCGCAAGCTCGGCGAGCTTGACTTGGGCGGTTCTCGCGCATAGGGCGCGGCCACGAAATCCGGCACCGGGGGCGTCTCCGGTGCCGCACTTATTTGGAAGACCTGCGATGAAGATCGTCAACAGCCTCAAGTCGCTCAAGGGTCGCCACCGCGACAACCGCCTGATCCGCCGCCGCGGCCGGGTCTATGTGATCAACAAGACCAACCGCCGCTTCAAGGCGCGTCAGGGCTAATGCCGGCCGCGCCGCGATTCGCTCGCGGCCACCATGGACTGAAGGGCCTCCGAGGAGGGTCCTATCAAAGTACTACTTTGATGGGGGCCCGGATCGGGGGCCTTTTGCATGGCTGACACACCCCGGGCGGTCGTCTTCGACATCGGCCGTGTGCTGTTCGACTGGAACCTTCGCTATCTGTTCGAGAAGCTGATCGACGATCCTGTCGAGCTCGACTGGTTCCTCTCCCACGTCGTCACCGAACAATGGCATTTCCAGAGCGACGCCGGCCGTCCGCTCGCCGATCTCGTGGCCGAGCGGATCGCCGAGTTTCCCGGTCACGCGACGCTCATCGAAGCCTATCCGGTTCGGTTCAACGAAACCCTGCCGAGCGCGATCCCCGGCACGCACGAGTTGGCTCGCCGCCTGGCGGATCGCCACGTTCCGCTTTACGCGCTGACCAACTTCGGGGCCGAGTTCTGGGCCGGGTTCCGCCCGATGCAGCCGATCTTCGACTTGTTCGCCGACGTCGTCGTATCGGGCGAGGAGCGCTGCGCGAAGCCCGATCCGCGTCTCTACGAAATCGCCGAACGGCGCTTTGGCCATCCCCCTCAGGAGCTGTTCTTTATCGACGACAACCCGGCCAACGTCGCAGCGGCGTCTGCGCGCGGCTGGCGGGCGCAGCTGTTTACCGATGCCTCCGCGCTGGAGGCACAGCTTGTCGCGAACGGTCTGCTCCCGCGAAACGAAAGGACCCCCGCGCCGGGGGCATAGGCGCAGGGGTCTAGTCGGCGTTCCGGGATGGGAAAGGGACGCGCAGGGGCGCGGCAGACGCTATTTGCGATCCTGGTTGCAGGTCGCGAGGCCGGCCGCGTCGAGCTCGCTTTGCGGCGCGGCGAAGCGAGTGACCGGGCCGAGCTTGCGCGCGAGCTTACGGCAGGCGACCGCGGGCCTCGCATCGCTGGTAGGCGACGTGCAAACATTGCCGCTGCATGACCAGATCTTGCCATCGAGGACGACTTCGGTCGCGCGCTCGAACGGAGCCGCGAACTCCGCGCGCAAACCGGTACCGGGCGCTTGAGCGACGACACCGGTGGCCGTCGTCGCAACGAGACCGGCAGCAAAGAGGTGCGGCAGGCGGTTCATCTTCGGACTCCTGTGAACAACAATGTTAGTTGCGAATCGCTACCTAGATCGGTCAGTTGCGATTTGCAACGTGTGACGCGGATGCCGTTTTGGGTCCGTGCCGATTTGTGGGTACAAGGATCCGATGACCATGCTGCGCGAAGACCTGAAGCACGCGGCCACGTGCGGCCTTTCGCCGGCGCTCGAAGTGATGGGCGAACGCTGGTCGTTCCTGATCTTGCGCGCGGCGTTCAACGGCCTCGTTCATTTCGAGGAGTTCTCGAGCGAGCTCGGGATCGCCCGCAACATCCTCTCCAATCGCCTCGTGCGGCTGGTCGAGCATGGCGTGCTTGAGCGAGTTCCGTGCGCGGCGGACCGGCGTAAGGTCGAGTACCGGATCACCGAGAAGGGAAGCGACCTCCTCCCCGCGATGATCGCGCTGCGTCAGTGGGGCGAAAAATACACGATGCGCGTGCCCTCGAACCCGGTGCTGGTCGACATGCGCGACGGGGAGCCGATCCGCCCTATCGGTATCCGTGCGCACGATGACCGCGAGATCGGCTGGCACGACCTCGCGTGGAAGGAGCGGGACGGCTGAAGCTGCGGTCGACGGCGCCGCGGCCCGGAGCGTGACCTATCGACGCTGGCCCAGTGCGATCGCAGTTTTCTCGTCGGCGGGAAAGAAGGACTCGATCGCCAGTTCGGACAACGTGACTTCGATCGGCGTTCCGAAAATCGTCGTCGTCGAGAGGAACGAGAGCGCTTCCCCGCGGACGTCGAGGACCAAAGGAACGATGAGGCCGGCAAAGTCCTTCCGCTCGCTCGCGGCCGGCGGTGCGGGGTAGGAACGCAGCTCGTCGCGGAGCGCCGCCAGCTTCGGATCGCCGCTAGCGATGCACTGCTCTTCCAGGCGCTGCAGGAGGTGCGTCCGCCACTCGGCGAGATTGATGATTCGCGGCGCGAGGCCCTGCGGATGCAAGCTGAGCCGCAGCACGTTGACCGGCGGCTCGAGGAGCGCATCAGCGACGTCCGTGAGCAGGGGCGGGACGGCGTCGTTATTTGCCACGAGAGTCCAATGGCGATCGACGGCCAGTGCGGGAAAAGGCTCGTGCCCCTTGAGAATCGATTCGATTGCGTGCTTCGCGGGACCGAGTGCCGGATCGTCCAGCGTCCGCTCGGGATAGGCCGGCGCATGCCCGGCAGCCAATAGCAGGTCGTTGCGTGAGCGGAGCGGGATATCGAGCCGCTCGGCCAGGCGCAGCACCATGTCGCGTGACGGCCTGGAGCGGCCGCTCTCGACGAAGCTCAGGTGCCGCGTCGAGATTTCCGCTTCCAGCGAAAGGTCCAGCTGACTCATCCGCCGCAGCTGGCGCCAGCCCCGCAGCTGATCGCCCAAGGTAGCTTCGGCATTGAGCATGCGGGTCCTCCTCGGCCGTTTCATGCCTTATCGGTGCCAAGCATACCATTACCTCAGAGGTAATCGACTCGCTTCCCTCAAAGGGTCATCTCCCGGCGCACCGGTCCGGAAGTGCCGGACTGCAATTGAGGAGAACGACGATGCGGATGACTCGATTCCTGAAGTTGGTGCTCACCGCCGATGCCCTCAGCTGCCTGAGCATGGGCACAGCCCTGGTAGCTGCGACCGCGCCGCTCGCGGAGCTGTTCGGGCTGGCCGGCGGCCTCGTATTCGGAGCCGGCCTGACGCTGCTGCCGGTGGGTCTCTACATACTGGCCGTGGCGCTGCGCGAAAACGTCGCGCCGGTCTTCGTCTTTATCATTATCGCGGGCAATGTCTTGTGGGTGGCGGAAAGCCTGGTGGTCGCAGCGAGCACGCCGCTCATTACCACGATCGGTACCGCATTCGTCCTGATTCAAGCCGCCGCAGTTGTGGTCTTGACCACATTGGAGGCCAAGGGCCTGGTTCGGATCAGGCGCACATTGACAGCCAGATCGTGACTGAGCCGGCGCCCGCGTGCAACTGGCGCGCGGGCTCCGACGACCAACGCGAGGCGCTGTTCAGCGAGGTCCGCTCCCGCGCCTTACGGACAGCCTGTCAGAAGTGACGGTGAGCGTCTAACCCCCGCGCCCCGTCGCCCCCGCTTCCGGAAGCAAGGCGGCGGCG
>CBHCZH010000080.1:0-15366 GCA_965977975.1 uncultured bacterium | reverse complement strand
CCTGAGGTTTGAGGGGCGGGATCCACGGCAAGTGATGCGGAGCCCGACGTGGAGGCGGTCGCCGTGTGTCTGCTCCCCCCCCCTACATTCCGTTGACACGTATTGCCGGCGCCGACGCGCCACCCCGCGCGGCCGCGCGCGCCCGGCCTCGCGGGTGCCGTTATGCCAGCCAGATCGCCGCTACGGCCGCCGCGGCCGTCAGCCATCCCGCGGCGCCAATTCCGAGACCGTACGCAAGACCGCGCGCGAACCTCTCGCCGTCTTCCTCGACATAGCGCTCATGGCGCATCGTTTTCGTCTTCATGGTCCCCTCCCCGAAGGTGACCGGCCGAATATGCTCCCGAATGGTTAGAAAAGTGTAGCGAGCGAGCGATTACCTTGTGGACGATCTGGCAAAAAACGCGCCCGAGAAGGAATTGAGCTTATCGAAGGCGCGTTTCCGACGGCCCGTTCACCAGACGCAAACCTTTCGCGTGTAACGGTTCCTTCGCCGCGGTTCGTCCGGAAGGAGGGAGAGCGCGATGCACGTCAGCACCGGTGACGCCGATTTCGTCCGCCAGCTCGAAGGCTACGGCCTCTCGACCGTGCAGATCCACTACTATCTGCCGGACCATCCCAGCCTGCTGCAGGCGTTCGTGATGCAGCAGTACGATCTCGCCCCCACGTTCCCCGAGCTCGACCGCTTCCTCGCCTACTGGCGCCGCGAGATCGAGGCGGTGCTCCATTCGGTCCAGGTCGCCCACAAGCACCTGATCGGCCCCGCGGAATGGCGCGCGGTGGATGGAGTGATCACGATCAATTGAGGGGCCGGCTACTTGTTGGCAAGCGGCCCGGGCGCTAGAGTTCTCGTCGTGGGGGTCTTGCCGAAGCTTGTCTTGATGGTGGCGCTCGGCGCCGCGCCGATCTGCGCCGCGGCTGCCGACGAGCCGCCGGTGGAGATGGCGCCGCACTCGCAGTGGGTGGCCGACTACGACGCCGACAGTTGCGCGTTGCGGCGCGCATTCCGCGGCGGCGATCACGAAGCCATTCTGGAGCTGCGCGGGTTTTCGCCCGGCAATGGTTTCAAGGTCACGATCGTCAGCGACACTCTGGCGGTGACGCGGGAATCACCGCGAGTGCGTTTCGAGCCCGACGACGAGTGGCACGAGCCGCTATCGCCGATGTTTGTCGAGGCCGGCTCGCGGCGGGGCATCTACTACAACGACTCGCTTCTGACCAACGCGACCAGCGCGGATGACCCGCCGCCTGTCGCCATCACCGACGCCGACCGCGACGCCCGCGAGCGGGCGATCACTGGCCTGTCCGTCAACGATGGCTTCGATCGCGACATCCTGCTCAAGACCGGCAGCATGCATGCGCCTATGGGCGCGATGCGCGCCTGCATGGATGATCTGATTACCCACTGGGGTCTCGACGTCGCGGCGCAACGGACGCTGTCCCGTCGCGTCCAGCCGATCGAAATGGCGCGTTGGGCGCGCCGCATCCAGGAGCATTACCCACCGGAGATGGTTCGGACGGGCCAAGGCGCGTCCATCCAAACGCGCCTGATCGTCGGCTCTGACGGAAAGCCGACGTCGTGCCACGTGCAGGTGCACATCTCGCATCCCTCGTTCGAAGAGGCCGCTTGCGATCTCTTGATGCGGCACGCGCGTTTCGAGCCGGCACTCGACGCCAGCGGCGCGCCCGTTGCGAGCTTCTACACGACAACGCTCGTCTATCAGGTTTTCTGACGCGTTCCGAACTCAAGTTTGGCCTGATCTATGCTGCGCTGGCTGTTTCAGCCAGGGCGAGTAGCCTGCCATTCCGCCCAATAAGGCGCCAACTCCACGGGAATGCTCACTTCGAACGCCGCATCCAGCGGATAGTGCGGCATCGCCTCGGCAACGGCGTCGAGGAGCGCGATGCCCTGCTTGCGGTCCTTGGCGCGCTTGAGAGGGTTGCGGGACGGCTTGTCGGCGAGCCACAGTTTGTGAAGCGCAAACCAGCGGGGATCGGGCACGACCAGGCGGGCCGCCGTGCCGTCGCGGCAGGGCACCACCTGGTCGACGCGCCGACCCGGCAGCAGCCATTCCTGTTCCGGCAGCGGAATGGGGCGCGGCTTCTCCTGCCGGTGCATCGTGATGGCACGGGAGGGGGCGACCAGCAGCTCGACCTCGTAGGCCTTGGCGTTGCGCGCCTGAAACTTCCGCTCGGTGTTGATGGTGAAGGTCGGATCGACTGCCTTGAGCGCCGCCCAGAGCGCGGCCTCGTCACTCTGCTGCTCAGCGACCCAGGCCAAGTCGAAATCGTCGGTTTCGCCGGGCGCGTCGGCAATCGTGCCGCCTGATTCGAGCGAATAGGCCGGCAGGCAATTGGTGCCGACCACGAGCAGCATGCTGCCGAGCAGCCCGCGCCGGTCGATCTCGCGCAGTACCTCGCCTGCCGCGCTCGATAGCACCGGCAAGCGCAGGGGCCGAGCGAGGCGGCCGATCTCGCGGACGAGTTCCAGCGCGGTGTTGCGGCGTTGCTGCAAATCCTGCTTCGTTGCCTGGTACTCTGTGAGCCGTTGCTCGAGCTCAGGCGTCATCGGCCCGAGGCTCTTGCCGTTGTTGAGGCGGTCGATCACCTCGTACAGATATTCGCGCTCGCCAACGCGTTTGCGCACCAGGTTATAGGGAAGCCGCGCCAATGCGCCCTCGGCCTCGATCAGCGCCTCGTAGCGCGGCCGGAGGTTGACCAGCGTACGCGCTTGCTCATCGCTGAAAGGGCGAACTATCGGCACGGACGCCTTTTATCCTGCATTTCTCTAAAAATCAATTTTGCAGGATAAACGAACGTTTTACAAAAGCTTAGATAATCCCCACCGCCTTGCCGGCCCGCTCGAACATGCCGAGGATCGTCTCGACCTCCTCGCTCGAATGCTCGGCGCAGAGCGAGCATCTGAGCAGCGTCATCCCTGCCGGAGTCGCCGGCGGGCGGGCGAGGTTGACGTAGAGCCCTTCCTTGAGGAGCGCTTCCCACATCGTCGCGCCGCGCTCGAGGTCGGGCATGATCACCGCGACGATCGCGCTCTGCGGCTCGTCGGTGCCGAGCCGGAAGCCGAGCTCCTTGAGCCCCGCGTGCAGCCGCTTCGAGTTCTCCCACAGGTGCGCGCGCTTGTTCGAGCCGTGCATCAGCTTGCGGATGCTGGTCGCGGCGGTCGCGACCACGCTCGGCGGCAGGCTGGCGGTGAACACGTAAGGGCGGCAGACCAGGCGCATGATCTCGAACTTCGGGTGATTGGAGACGCAGAAGCCGCCTACCGTGCCGACGCTCTTCGAGAATGTGCCGATGATGAAGTCGACCTGGTCGATCACGCCCTGGTCCTCGGCCACGCCGCGGCCGTGCTCGCCGATGAAGCCCATCGAGTGCGCCTCGTCGACCAGCACCATCGCGCCGTGCTTCTTGGCGACGCGCACCATCTCGTCGAGCGGCGCGACGTCGCCGAGCATCGAGTAGACGCCCTCGAGCACGACCAGCTTGCCGGCGCCTTCGGGGATGCGGCCGAGCCGCTTGTCCATCGCCTCGATGTCGTTGTGCTTGAAGGGCACCACCTCGGCATTGCCCAGCGCACAGCCGTCCCAGATGCTCGCGTGGCTGTCGATATCGAGCACGATGTAGTCGCCCTTGCCGGCGATCGTGGAGATGATCCCGAGGTTGGCCTGATAGCCGGTCGAGAACACCATCGCGTGGTCCATCGCGTAGAACTCGCGCAGCGCCGCCTCGACTTCCTTGTGCCCCTGGTAGGTCCCGTTGAGCACTCGGCTGCCCGTAGTGCCCGAGCCGTAGTTGTCGAGCGCGCTCTTGCCGGCCTCGATCACGTCGGGATCGAAGGTCATGCCCATGTAATTGTAAGTGCCCAGCAGGATCGTGTCGCGCCCGTTGCAGACCGCCCGTGTCGGGCTGAGCACCCGTTCCATCACCAGTCCGAACGGATCCTCGACGCCTTTCGCGAGCAGCGTCTCGCGCGTGTGGATCACGTCGTCGAACTTGCTGAACAGGTCGCGTTGTCCGGTCGCTCCCGACCCTTCGAGGACCTCGGGCCGGTCCGCCTGGCTCACACCTTCGCTCATGGCGGCCTCTAGGCTTCCGTCAGCTCGCACACGGCATCGACCAGCTGGCCGTAATTCTCGATCTCGGCCTGCTGGTTCATGCTGATGATGATGTCGAACTCGTCCTCGATCGCGGCGACGAAATCCATCACCGTCAGGCTGTCGAATTCGAGGTCGCCGGCAAAGGTCGTGGCGTCGTCCACCTCGACGTTCTTCTTATTGAACGGCTCGATCAGCGTGCGGATGCGGTCGTCGACCTCGTCGCGGTCCATGGCAATTCCCGATATCGGAACAGCCGCACATCGGCTGTCTTCGTGGCGGAAGAGCGCCACGCGGTGGCGCTTGTCAAGCACAGGACGCAATGGCAAGCCTCCCGCAGGCCAAGCGCCCGAGGTGACAGGTGGGATAGGGCATGAGCGAACCGGCCGCGAATTCCGAGGCGCCAGGCCCGGCGAATCCGCCGGCCGAGTACTCGCTCAATGCGATCCACGCGCTGCGCACGGTGCAGCTCGGCACCCTCACGCTTTCCCAGATGGCCGACCAGAAGGCCTCGATGCTGATGGGCGCCAGCTTCGTGGTGTTCTCGATCGCGGTCGGGCGCACCCTGGCGACCGAGCTCGCCTGGCCGCTGGCGATCCTCGGGTTCTTCGCCTTCCTCAGCGCGCTGTGCGCGGCGATTGCGGTCATGCCGTCGGTCGGCCCGCCGCCGCCGGGCGCCGGTGCGGCCCGCAACAAACTGTTCTTCGGCCACTTCGGCGATCGCGACGAAGAGGAGTGGACCGGCGAAGTGCTCGGCGAGCTGCATCGGGACGAGACGGTGTTCCGCCTGATGCTGCACGACATCTATCAGAACGGGCAAGTGCTGCAGCGGCGCAAGTACCGCTTTCTCGGCTATGCCTACCGTATTTTCATCGCCGGGCTGCTCGTCACCCTTGCCGCTTTCGCGCTCGAGCTGGCACTCGCCTCGCGCTAGGCTTGGCCGACCAGGCCTTTCACGGCGGCCATGAACGGGCCGATGGAAACCGGCTTGGCCAGATAACCCTCCGCCCCGACGTCGCGGATGCGCTGCTCGTCGCCCTTGCCGGCGTAGGCGGTCACCGCCAGCACCGGCACGTCGGCGAGCGCCGCGTCGTTCTTGAGATCGGCGATGAGGTCGAGTCCGGAGACATCCTGCAGCTGGATGTCCATCACCACCAGGTTGGGGAAAAAACTTCGAGCCTTCTCGATCGCCACATTGCCGTCGGCTACCGGTTCGACGGCGAAACCGCTGGCCTGCAGCACGTCGCAGAACAGCTTGCGGTTGAGATCGTTGTCCTCGACAACGAGAATTCGCTTTGCCATTGCGCCCCCGATACTTCCGCCCCCACGGAAGCTTTCGCGACTGTTTTATCTCCTTAACGGATGGCTGACAATTCTTAATGAGTCTGAAGATTCGGTTAAGGACCCTACCAGGATTTCCCTTAACGCGCTCGGCTGGGTCCTTGAGGACACAGTGCGGGCGGAGCGTTTCCTCGCCGTCACCGGTCTCGATCCCGACGGCCTGCGTGCCGCTGTTAGCGAGTCGGCTACGCATCTCGCGGTGCTCGATTTCCTCTGCGCGCACGAGCCGGACCTGATTGCGGCAGCACAAGCGCTGGGACTCGCGCCGGCCGAACTCGCCGCTACCCGCGAGCGGATCACGCCATGAGCAAGCCGCTGCTGGTGAGCGATTGCGACGAAGTGCTGCTCCACATGGTGCGGCACTTCCGCGAGTGGCTGGCCGAATCGCACGGCATCGATTTCGCGCTCGACGGCAATCCGTTCGCCTCGATGACCCGGCGCGGCGATAGCGCGCCGCTGCCCGACGACGAGAAGTGGCGCTATCTTTCGCTGTTCTTCGACACGGAGATGCACCGCCAGACCGCGGTCGAAGGCGCGGCGGCGGCAATGGCCGACCTGGCGCTCGAGGCCGACGTCGTGGTGCTGACCAACCTTACGGACGCCTACCGGGACATGCGAGCCGCGCAGCTGCGCGAGCACGGCATCCCGGCGCGGGTGTTCACCAACCAGGGGCCCAAGGGTGCCGCGCTGCGCCGGATCGTCGAGGAATATACGCCGACCCGGGTGGTCTTCATCGACGATCTCGCGCAGCATCACGCTTCCGCGGCCGAGGTCCTGCCCGAAGCGCGGCGCCTTCATTTCTGCGGCGAGCCGGCGGTCGCGCCGTACATTCCCTGCGCGCTCGAGGCCGGCCACGCTCACGCGCGACTCGATAGCTGGGCGGAGGCCTTGCCTTGGGTGCTCGAAGCGTTGCATGGGGATCGATCATGAGTGTTTACGCCCGTCTGCGCGACCTCGGCCTGACCTTGCCCGAACCCGCGGCCCCGATCGCCGCCTATGTGCCGGTCGTGGTTCACGGCCATCTGGCGCACGTTTCGGGGCAGCTGCCGTTCGTCGGCGGCGAGCTGATGACCGGGCGGTTGGGCGAAAATCTCACGATAGAGCAGGGCAAGGAGGCGGCGCAGGCCTGCGCGCTGATGATCCTCGCCCAGCTCGAAGCGGCGCTCATTCCGCTCGACCGGATCGAACGGGTCGTCAAGCTCGGTGCTTTCGTCGCTTCGACGCCCGAGTTCACCGACCAGCCGAAAGTCGCCAACGGCGCCTCGGAACTGCTGTTCCACGTGCTCGGTGCGGCGGGAAAGCACGCCAGGAGCGCGGTCGGCGTGTCCGCGCTGCCGCTCGGTGCCGCGGTCGAGGTGGACGCGATCGTTGCCGTCAGGGCCGACTGAGCAATCCTCGCCGGCGCGGGTCGAATGGCTCCGCGGTATCACTTACGCGCATCGCGGATTGCACGGGGCTGGCCGGGTCGAGAACTCACTCGGCGCGTTCGCAGCGGCTGTCGCGGCGGGGTTCGGCGTCGAGTGCGACGTCCAGCGCACCGCCGATGGCCGCGCGGTCGTGTTCCACGACTGGGAGCTTGGCCGGCTGACCGGTGATTCAGGGCCGGTCGCGGCGCGGACGGTCGCCGAGCTGACTCGAATCGAGCTGCACGGCATCGCCGAGACCATTCCCACATTGCGCGACTTGCTCGAGCTCATCGCAGGCCGCGCCCCCTTGCTGATCGAGCTCAAGAGCCGCCGGGGGCATCCGATCTCGCCGCTGTGCCGCGCGGTGCTGCGCGATCTCGAAGGCTATCGCGGGCCGCATGCGGTGATGAGCTTCGATCCGCGTGTCGGTCACTGGTTCGCCGGCCATTCGCCGGAGACGGTGCGCGGGCTCGTGGTCAGCGAGGCGAACGCACGCACCTTCGGCGCCGCAATCAAGCGCCGGCTCGCCTTGTGGCGGGCGAGACCCGATTTCCTCGCCTACGACGTGCGCGACCTGCCGAACCGATTCGCCGCCACGCAGCGCGCGCGCGGTCGGCCGGTGCTCACCTGGACCGTCGCCACATCGGCGCTGCGACAGCGAGCGATGACGCATGCCGACGGATGGATCGCGGAAGGCGAGGGGCTCGCAACCGCTTCCGCCGAACCCTAGCTTTAAGACATGGCCGAAGCCGACCTGACAGTTCGCGTCGCCCCCTCGGTCGGGGCGCTACCGGCCGGCGAATGGGACGCGCTCGCCGGTGCCTCCAACCCGTTCGTCAGCCATGCCTTCCTGACCGCGCTCGAGGATTCGGGCAGCGTTGGGGCGGGAACCGGCTGGAGCCCGCTGCCCCTCGTCATCGAAGACGGTGCCGGCCACCTGCTCGCGGCCTTGCCCGCCTACACCAAGGACCACAGCCAGGGCGAATACGTGTTCGACCATGCCTGGGCCGACGCCTGGCATCGCGCCGGAGGGCACTACTATCCCAAGCTCCAGATCGCGGTGCCTTTCACGCCCGCGACCGGTCCGCGGGTATTGCTGGCTGACCCCGGTTACGCGGCCCCGCTGCTGCACGCCGCCGAAACGCTGTGCCTACGCCACGGCTTTTCTTCGGCCCATGCGACCTTCATCGAGCCGGACCAGTTGCCCTTGTTCGAGCAGGCCGGCTGGCAGCCGCGCAGCGACATCCAGTTTCACTGGCTCAATCGCGGCTACGCGAGCTTCGAGGATTTCCTGGGCGCGCTATCGAGCCGCAAGCGCAAGGCCATTCGCAAGGAGCGTTCCGCCGCGCGGCAGGGCGTCGAAATCCGCGCGCTGAGCGGTGCGCAGATCCGTTCCGAACACTGGGATGCGTTCTGGCTGTTCTACCAGGACACCGGCGCGCGCAAATGGGGCAGCCCGTACCTGACGCGCGAGGCATTCGATTTGCTCGGCGAGCGGATGGGCCAACGCATCCTGCTTCTGCTCGCGTTCGAGCACGGGCGGCCGATCGCCGGAGCGCTCAACTTCATCGGCGGGGAAGCGATCTACGGCCGCTACTGGGGTTGCCTCGTCGACAAACCCTTCCTGCATTTCGAGCTTTGTTACTACCAGGCGATCGATGCGGCCATCGCGCGGGGCTTGGCGCGGGTCGAAGCGGGGGCCCAGGGCGGCCACAAGCTGGCGCGCGGCTATGAACCTGTGCGGACCTGGTCGATGCACTGGATCGCCGATCCGGGTTTCCGCGCTGCGGTGCGCGATTTCCTCGAGCGCGAGCGTCTCGGCATCGCGCAGGAGCAGCTATTCCTCGGTGAACGGACACCGTTCCGTAAAATCTAGTTCCCCTCCCGCTTGCGGGAGGGGAGAAGATCAAGCAGCCCGGCGAACTTCGGCCGCGAGCCATTCGCGTGCGCGGCGCTGAGCTTCCGCGATCTCGCGCGCGGTCATTTCCTCCGACACGTCGGCGCGGCACCAGGCGGCTTCCTCGTGGCCGGCGGCCGCGGCGAGGTTGAACCACTTGTGCGCCTCGATCAGGTCGGCGGAGACCCCGTGGCCGCCGGTCGAGAAGATCACTCCGAGATCGTAGCAGGCATCGGTGTCGCCCGCGGCCGCCGCGGCGAGGCATCGCGCCACGTGCAAGTCGGCCAGGCCTGGATCGGCCGGACGAATTTTCGCGAATTCCTCGATCTTGACCAAATCCATGATCGCTCTCCTCTTCGCCGGGTTCCCCCTTCACGGCGTTGCAGCGATGTTCGGACCTGTCCGGTCAAGAAATGGTTAACGCGGCGGGAAATTTGTTAACCGCTTCGGGTTGCACGATAATGCTCGCGTTAGGGAGCGCTTAATCCGCGCCGCGTTACGGCCCCCGATTGCGGCTTGTGCCGGATTTTCGCTGCCACTATAGGCCGCGCCAGGTCCGGCCGGCCCCAAATCCGGTTGGTCCGTACGACCGGGCGCCGGCGCGGATCGAACGGCCGGTTCCAGGGCGGCGTGCTTGGCGGAGTTGGTGAATGGCGTCGGTCCCCAATTTTGATATCGACATTCTCGCCAAGGCAAAACGCGCGCTGAACCCGGATTACGCGCCTTCCGATGCCGAAGAGTACATGTCGCCGCAGCAGCTGAACTATTTCCGGGTTCTGCTGCTCGAATGGAAGAAGTCGATTCTCAGCGCGGCGGAGAACACATTGCAGCTGCTGCAGGACGGCCCGATACGCGAGCCCGACCTCAACGATCGCGCTTCGAGCGAAACCGACTGGGGCATCGAACTGCGCACGCGCGACCGGCAGCGCAAGCTGATCGCCAAGATCGATTCCGCGCTGCGCCGGATAGACGAAGGCGAATACGGCTGGTGCGAAGTCACCGGAGAGCCGATTGGAATCAACCGCCTGATCGCCCGTCCGATCGCCACCATGACGGTCGAAGCGCAACAGGCGCACGAGCGGCGCGAAAAGATTTCCCGCGACGACTGACCCGGAATGGGACACAGTTGCAAACCGCAGGAGACCGTTAACTCTCGGTTAGCCAAGATTCGGGATACTCACGCCAGATCTTTAGGCCTGCCATTTGCCTGTGCCAGGCGGATGGCCAATTCGGGAAACCGCACGCTTCGATGAGCAACGTCGACACTCGTCAGGTCAATCGCGACAGCCTGTTCCTGCTCGCCCAGTTGCGGGTCGACGGCCAGGATACGATCTTTCGCGTCAAGGTGCGCAACCTCTCGGCCGGCGGCATGATGGCCGAAGGCGAAGCCAAGGTCATGCGCGGTTCGCTGGTCATGGTCGAATTGCGCAACATCGGGTGGGTCGAAGGCTCCGTGGCCTGGAAGCAGGGCGATCGCTTCGGCATCGCTTTCGTCGATGAGATCGATCCGGTCGTGGTCCGCGGTCCGAGCGGGTCTCAGGTGCCCGAATACGACGCGCCGCGCTACACGCGCAACCATCAGGCGGTGCCGCTCAGCCAGCAGCCCGACCCGTCGCGCCTCCGCAAGATCTGAGACGACTGCCCACTGTTGAACGCGGCCGCGCGCGAGCCTCGACCCTGTTTCATCCGGTTGGAAGCACCGTGATCGCCCTGCGGGGGCGGGCCGCTTTTGGCCGATTGCGGCGTTGCTCGTCGGGCACGATGCTTCGGCATCGCGCCTCTCCTCGCTCCTTGCACTCGGCCAAAATCGGCTCCGTCCCGGTGCTTCCAACCGGGTGAAACAGGGTCTAGCGTCGCGGTATGGCATTTCGCTGGTTGTTCCTCCCGCTTCTCGCCATGGCGCTGACGGGATGCTGGCGCGACGACGACGGCGCGGTGCGGGTCGCCTTCATCGATACGGCTGAGAGCCTCTATGACGGTGGCGTTCGGCTGTCATCGGGGGCCCAGCATTTGCGCGGCGCCACCGCCGCAGGCCTCGTATCCCTTGACGCCCAGGGCGATGTGATCCCGGCTCTCGCCGACCGCTGGATCGTCACCGACGACGGGCGCAGTTTCATCTTCCGGCTGCGTGACGGCACCTGGCCCGACGGCCGCGAGCTCACCGCCGAAAGCACCCGTACCGCGCTTAGCGAGGCGATTCGCTCGCTCGACGGGACCTCGCTGGGCCTCGATCTGGCACCGATCGAGGAAGTCCGCGCGATGGCCGGGCGGGTAGTGGAGATCCGCCTCTCGGCTCCGGTACCGATGCTGCTCCAGCTTCTCGCGCAGCCGGAGCTGGCGCTGACGCGCGGTGACGGAGAAAGCGGCGACATGCTGCTCAGCCGCAATGGCGCCCTCGCCGTGCTGGCGATGAAGCCGCCCGCCGCACGCGGCATTCCCGAGCAGAGCGATTGGGAACAGCACGTCCGCGCGGTCGAGGTGCGCGCGGAAAGCGCGCGGCAGGCCATTGCCCAGTTCGACGACGGCGAGCTGAATCTCGTGCTGGGCGGCCGCATCGATGCGCTTCCGTTGGTCGATACCGGACCGCTTTCGCGCGGTACCGTGCGGCTCGACCCGGCGCTTGGCTTGTTCGGATTGCAGGTGCGCCGGGCCCAAGGCCTGCTCGCCACCGCACAGGGCCGCGAGGCGATCGCGATGGCGCTCGATCGCGCGGCGCTGATCGAACCGTTCGGCATCGGCGGCTGGGTCCCCACCACCCGCGTCGTTGCCCCCGGCCTGCCGTCCGATCCCGGCTATATCGCCGAGCGCTGGGCCGAACGCTCTATCGAGGAAACACGCGCCGAAGCCGCGCGCCGCGTTGCTGCCTGGCGCCGTGCAAACGGCGGCAGCGAGGCCCGGGTCTCGCTTGCGATCGCACGCGGGCCGGGTCTGGATTTGCTGTTCCGCGAGCTCGCCGCCCAACTCGCGACCATCGGCGTCACGCTCGAGCGCGCCCCGGAAGGTGTCGCGGCGGATCTCGCTCTGGTCGACCGAGTCGCGCGCTATGCCGAGCCGCGCTGGTTCCTCAACCAGTTCAACTGCTCGCTGCGCAACGGCATGTGCTCGAGCGAAGCCGACGCGCTGGTGCGCGAATCGATCGTGCAGACCGATCCCGCCGCCAAGGCCACTCTGCTTGCCCAGGCCGAGGCCGAGTTGACGCTGGCCAATGTCTATATCCCGTTCGGCTCCCCGCTACGCTTCTCGCTGGTGCGCGGCGACGTCGAAGGTTTCGCGCCCAACGCTTGGGCATTCCATCCCTTGCCGGCGCTCGCTGTCATACCCAGATAGCACACCGAAAGGAGTAGCCCGATGGAGCAGCCCCAGCGTCCACGTCCGATGGGACTGCCGGTCGGCCGCGATCCGCTCGCGGTTCGCCAGCGGCTCGAGGCGCTCGAGCACCTGCTCGAACGCAGCTTCGTGTTGCCGGGGATCAACCGTCCCGTCGGACTCGACGCTATCGTCGGACTCGTGCCGGTGGTGGGCGACGTCGTCGCCGCGGCGATGGGCGCTTACATCGTCTGGGAGGCCAGCAACCTCGGTCTGCCCAAATGGAAGCTGTGGCGGATGGCGGGCAACGTGGCGTTCGATAGCGCCGTCGGCGCGATACCCGTCGCGGGCGACCTGTTCGACTTCCTGTTCCGCTCGAACACACGGAATCTCCGCATCGTCAAACGCCACCTCGACAAACATCATCCGCTGATCGAGCGATAGAAGCTCCCCTCCCGCTTGCGGGAGGGGAATGCTCGCTTTCCGCAGTTTATCCCGGCCCGCCCGGTGACTCTTCGCGACAGAGTCCGCTAATCGACGGGCCCTGATGGCCGGTGATACAGCACCCACCCCGATGATGGCGCAATACCTCGCCTTGAAACGCGAGGCCGGGGATTGCCTGCTGTTCTACCGCATGGGCGATTTTTTCGAGCTCTTCTTCGAGGACGCGAAGACGGCCAGCGCAGTGCTCGACATCGCGTTGACCAGTCGCGGGGAGCATCTTGGTGCGCCGATTCCGATGTGCGGAGTACCAGTCCATTCGGCCGAAGGCTACCTCGCCCGGCTGATCAAGGCCGGTTGCCGAGTGGCGATCGCCGAACAGGTCGAAAGCCCCGAGGAGGCAAGGAAACGCGGCGGCTCGAAAGCACTCGTGGCGCGCGATATCGTTCGCTTCGTCACCGCGGGCACGCTGACCGAGGAGGCGCTGCTCGAACCGCGCCGGGCCAATGTCCTCGCTGCGGTGTGCGATGTGCGCGGTACCTGCGGCATCGCCGCTTGCGACATTTCGACCGGCCGGATGGAACTCGAAGAATGCGCATCCGGTGAGCTTGCAGCTGTCCTGGCACGTGTGGGCGCGAGCGAGCTGGTTGCACCGGAAGAGGCTGACCCACCCCTAACCCCTCCTGCAGGCGGGAGGGGGACCGGTCGCGCTGAATCTCCCCTCCCGCTTGCGGGAGGGGCCGGGGGTGGGCTTGTCATCCAACGTCCGCGTCCAACCTTTTCCAGCGACGAAGGCGAAACCCGCCTCAAGTCGTTCCACGGCGTCGCCACGCTCGACTGTTTCGGCCAGTTCACGCGCCCGATGCTCGCCGCGGCGGGGGGACTGCTCGCCTATCTCGAACACGTCGGTCGCGGCCGGCTTCCGCTCTTGCTGCCGCCGGTCGTGCGCGGTGGGGAGGACGTCATGGCGATGGACGCGGCGACGCGCGCCAGCCTGGAGATCCTGGAGGCGCAGGGCGGTGGGCGCAGCGGCAGCCTGATCGCCGCCGTCGATCGCGGCGTGACCGGCGCCGGCGCGCGCCAGCTCGCCGAGGATCTCGCGGCGCCCTTGGCAGGCCGCGCAGAGATCGAATCCCGCCTCGCCCTGGTCCAGTGGCTGCACGACGATCCGCTGCTTCGCGGAGACTTGCGCAACGTGCTGCGCGCCTCGCCCGACATCGGCCGCGCGCTCGGCCGGATCGTCGCCGGGCGAGGATCGCCGCGCGACCTCGGGCAGATCCGTGACGGTTTGATCGAGGCGCGCCGCGTCCACGATCATCTCCATGGCAAGCCTGACAGACCCGCTCTGCTGGCCGCGCTGCTCCCCTGCCTTACCGGCCACGGAGCGCTGACCGACCACCTCGCGCGCGCTCTCGTCCAGACGCCGCCGACCGAGCGCTCGCAGGGCGGCTTCATCGCCGAAGGCTACGATCATGCGCTCGACGAGCTGCGCCTCGTCTCGGGCAATGCCCGCCGAGCGATCGCCGCGCTCGAGGCGCGCTATCGCGGCGAAACCGGGGTGGCCGCGCTCAAGATCAGGCATAACGGGGTGCTCGGCTATTTCATCGAAGTGCCGGCCCGTCATGCCGATGCGCTGATGGCGGCGGACAGCGGCTTTACCCACCGCCAGACGATGGCCGGCGCGGTGCGCTTCAACTCGGTTTCCCTGCACGAAGAAGCGAGTCGCATCGCCGAGGCGGGCGGCCGCGCCCTCGCCGCCGAGGAGGCGCATTTCGAGGAGCTGGTCCGCGAGGTCGTGACAGCGAAGGAACGCATTGCCGCCACCGCCGCTGCGCTGGCCCGGCTCGACGTCGGCGCCGGTCAGGCCGAGCGTGCGGCCGAAGGCGGGTGGTGCCGGCCGGAGATCGTCGAGGCGCCTTGCCTGGAAGTCGAGGCCGGTCGCCATCCGGTCGTCGAGGCGGCGTTGGCAAGGGGCGGCGATCGCTTCGTCGCCAACGACTGCCGGCTCGGACCCGACGACCGGCTATGGCTGGTCGGCGGGCCCAACATGGGCGGCAAGTCGACGTTCCTGAGGCAGAACGCGCTGATCGTCCTGCTCGCACAGGCTGGCGGCTTCGTGCCCGCCGCGCGCGCCACGCTGGGCCTCGTCGATCGTTTGTTCAGCCGCGTCGGTGCCTCGGACAACCTCGCTCGCGGTCGCTCGACTTTCATGGTCGAGATGGTCGAGACCGCGGCGATCCTTGCTCAGGCGACCGAACGGAGCTTCGTGATTCTCGACGAGGTCGGGCGCGGAACCTCGACTTACGACGGCCTGGCCCTCGCTTGGGCAGTGGCCGAGGCGATCCATGAAAGCAACCGCAGCCGCTGCCTGTTCGCCACGCATTACCATGAGCTCGCCCGCCTCGCCGAGACTTGCCCCGCGCTCTCGCTGCACCATGTCCGCGCCAAGGAATGGAAGGGCGAGCTGGTGCTGCTGCACGAAGTCGCCGAAGGCGCGGCGGACCGGAGCTACGGGCTTGCCGTGGCCAAGCTGGCAGGTGTCCCCAAGGATGTGCTCAACAGGGCCAAAGAGGTGCTCAGCCGGCTCGAGAAGGGGCGCAGCGAAACCGGCGGCCTCGCTGCGGGCCTCGGCGAGCTACCGCTGTTCGCCGCCGCTGCGCAGGCCGAGGAAGAGCACAGGGACACGATGCGCGAACGGCTGCAGGGCCTGGATATCGACGCGCTCAGTCCGCGCGAGGCGCTCGAGCTGCTTTACGAACTGAAGCGCGACTCGGTGGAGTGAACGGCCCCCTCCACCATTCGGCTTCGCCTCATGGTCCCCCTCCCCCGTAAACGGGGGAGGACTTTAGCACTACCAATCCTCCCC
>CBHCZH010000079.1:0-15404 GCA_965977975.1 uncultured bacterium | reverse complement strand
ACCGGCGTGTAGCGCGGCCCCTTGGTGCGGCTGACGTCGACCGGCGCGCGCTGCATCTTGAGGCGGTAGGAAGGGTCGGCCTGGCCCTTGTCGATCTCATCGTGCGTCAACTCGCCCGAATGGACCGGGTCGCGGCCGGTATACTTGGAGCCGGCGAGGTCGTCGGCCATCGCCTGCACCTCGAGGATGTGCAGCCCGCAAAACTCGGCGATCTGCTCGAAGCTCAGCGCAGTGTTGTCGACCAGCCAGGAAGCGGTCGCATGCGGCATCAGGGGAGTGGGCTGGGCCACGGTTTCTCTCCGGTGAAAATAGAAGGGCCGCCCCTCGCGGGACGGCCGTAATCTCCGCGATCTAGGCGCTTTGCCGCCTCACGGCAAGGAAAACGCGCTGGCGAGGGTTCGCGATCCCGTGCGGAAACGAAATTCGAAGCCCCCGAAGCAACGATCGAACGTCAGGAGCGTACGAACGCCGATTGGCAGCGAGCATTCAGTCCATCGGCACATAACCCGGCAACCCGGCGACGCGGCCCAGCCAGGCGCAGACGTTCGGGTGATCTTCGAGCCGGAACCCGCCCGCCTCGCAGACATGCGTGTAGGCATAGAGCGCGACGTCCGCGAGCGAGGCCCGATCGCCGACGAACCATGCCCGTTCGGCAAGGTGCTCGTCCATCAGCGACAGCGCGTCCTCGCCGGCGGCGCTCTTGAGCGGCAGCTGGGCGCGCTGCAGCTCGTTGAGGTTGGCCTCGCCGACGAAGTAGAGCCAGAAACGCAGCGTCGCGACGTTCGGTTCGTGGTTGTACTGCTCCCAGAACATCCAGCGCAGCGTATCGGCCTGCTGCCACCGGTCCGACGGGATCAGCGCACTGCCTTCGGCGAGGTACCAGCAGGCGGCATTGCTTTCGGGAAGGAAGCGGCCGCCGACCTGCAGGACCGGGATGCGGCCGTTGGCGTTGACGTTGGCCAGGAACTGAGGCGTGCGAGTCTCGCCGAGCATGATGTCGTAGCCGACCCGTTCGAGCGGCAAGCCGAGCAGCGCGGCGGTGAGACGGATCTTGTAGCAGTTGCCGCTGCGGGCATCCTCGTGAAGGATCAGTTTCTCCATGGGTACCTACCAGGCTGAAGGCATGTTGTAGGGAACGGTCACGAACACCGCTTCGACTCCGGCGATCTTGCCGTCGACGATCTTGAACAGCTCGAGCAGCGCGAAGCTGTGCGGGAAATGGAACACCGACTTGGTCTTGGTCGTGCCGTCGGTCCAGGTGACATCGACGACCTTGCCGCAATGATCGATGAACCCGCCGGCGAGGACCAGGCCTTTCTCCTCGTCGACGAGCGGAAAGCGGCGGTCGCGCAGCCGGTCGTCGTAGATGTACTGGCCCCGGCGGAACTGGTCGGCGCAGCCCATCGCAGCGATCGGGTAGTCGGGCATCGTCGGATTGTTGGTCGTCTGCAGGCCGTTTTCGATGCGGTCGCAATCGTCGGTGAACTCGGTGAACAGCGTGCCGTCGTTCAGCTGCAGCGTGTCGAAATAGCCGTCCGCGATCGAGACCAGCCGCGCGCGTTGGCGGCGCTGCGCTTGGGGCACGTCGGCGAGGAGACGCGGGCGCGGACGGCGCTCGTCGTCGATGACGGGAAAGGGGCCGAACTCCATCGACCGGCAGACGATCGTCTCGACTTCGGCGATCGCGCCGCCCGCGATCCTGAGCCGCAGGCCCATGACCGCGGGGTGGCCATGCTCCTCGACCACTCCGAACCAGGCGACCTGGCCGGTGACCGGGTCGGCCGCCTTGAGGTCATAGCTGTCGCGCACGCCGCTGACGGTGTTCCACAGCCCGTCGCCGACCATGAGCCGGACGTTGTTCTCGGAGAACGCGACTTCGTCGGCCCATGGCAACCGCGATGGATCCCTCGCTGCGAGCGCCGCGAGATAGGCATCGGCGTGCGCATAGAGAGCCTCGCGGGTAAGCCTATTGGCCGGTCTCGAATTCATTCCTCAGTCTCCCTTCACCGCGAGCACGATCTTGCCGACGTGCTCGCCGGCTTCCATTCGCGCATGAGCCGCGGCCGCCTCAGCGAGCGGAAAGATCCGATCCATCGCCGGCCGCAGGCGCCCTTCACCGACGAGCGGCCACACCTTCCCCGCGATCTCCGCCGCAAGCCTTGCCTTGAATGCATCCGGCCGGCCGCGCAGCGTCGAACCGGTCAGCGTCTGCCGGTGGACCATCAGGCCGGCCATGTTGATCGTCGCCTTCGCCCCGCCCAGCACCGCGATGGTTACCAGCCGGCCGTCCTCGCCAAGGCAATCGAGATTGCGCTGGGTGTAATCGCCGGCGACCATGTCGAGACACAGTTCGGCGCCCTTGCCGGCGGTGAGCGCCTTGACCCGCTCGACGAAGTCCTCGGTCCGGTAATTGATCGCATGGTCGGCGCCGAGCCCGCGCGCCGCCTCACACTTGGCGTCCGATCCGCAGGTGACGATCACTGTCAGGCCGAACAGCTTGCCGAGCTTGATCGCCATCGTGCCGATCCCGCTCGTCCCGCCGTGGACAAGCAAGGTCTCGCCTTCACTCGCCTGTCCGCGCTCGAACGCGTTGTGCCAGACGGTGAACACGGTCTCGGGCAGCGCGGCGGCTTCGGCGAGGGTCAGCCCGTCGGGAACGGGCAAGCAATGATCGGCGGCCGCCAGGCAGTATCGGGCATAGCCGCCGCCGGTGACCAGCGCGCAGACCCTCCGCCCGAGCAACTCGGCGGCTCCCGCAACGACGGTCCCTGCGATCTCCAACCCCGGAATGTCCGACGCACCGGGCGGAGGCGGATAGCGGCCGAGCCGCTGCAGCACGTCGGGCCGGTTGACGCCGGCATAGGCGACTTCGATCAGTACCTGGCCCGGCCCCGGCCGCGGCGCCGCCCGCCGCTCGATACGGAGCACCTCCGGTCCGCCGGGCTCGGCGATCGCAATCGCCTCCATCGTCGCCGGCAAGTCCACGTAGACCCCCTGTCGCCCTATTGCCACGCTCCACAGCCCTAATCGTCGGCCCCATTGACAGCAAGCCGGGCCAGAATCATCCTGCCGGGGTCATGGACGACGACGATCTCCCCCGCGCGCGCGGAGATGCCGCGAGCCAGTTGGCCCGCGAACCGCTCGACTCCTACTCGCAGGACGAGTTGATGGAGCGGATCGCGCTGCTGGAAGCCGAGATCGAGCGAGTCAGAGCCCACCACGCGAAGGCCGCAAGCCACCGCTCGCTGGCCGATCAGCTGTTCAAGCCGCGAGAGCCGAGCTGATGGGGGCCGCGTCGGCTCCGTCCCTCTCGCATTCGCGCCGCCAGCGCCCCATATCTTGCTTAACGAGAAGGCCGAGCGCCGTTCCTGGCGCATTCAGACGGCCCTTTGCACAATCGCAACTATTCGGATCGTATCTTCACCGCCTGGATTACATGACAAATGCCTAGCTTCGCTCAAAGCCTCGAGAAGACCCTTCACACCGCGTTGCAGCACGCGACCGACCGGACGCACGAATATGCGACGCTCGAGCATTTGCTGCTCGCCCTCGTCGACGATCCGGAAGCGGCCGAAGTGATGACCGCCTGCGGCGTCGATCTCTCGGAGCTGTCGAGCGTGGTGCGTCAGTACCTCGACCAGGAATACCAATCGCTCAAGACCGAGGACGAAGCCGACCCGCAGCCGACCGCGGGCTTCCAGCGCGTGATCCAGCGCGCGATCCTGCATGTCCAATCGAGCGGGAAGGATACGGTGACCGGCGCCAACGTGTTGGTGGCGCTGTTCTCCGAACGCGACAGTTACGCGGTCTATTTCCTGCAGCAGCAGGACATGAGCCGGCTCGACGCGGTCAGCTATATCAGCCACGGCATCGGCAAGGGGGGCCGTCAACTCGAAACCCGCACGCCGCAGGGCAGCGAGGAGCCCGAGGCCAAGAGCGAGGACAAGCCCGAGAAGGGCAAGAAGGATTCCGCGCTCGACCAGTTCTGCGTCAACCTCAACCAGAAGGCGCTCGAAGGCAAAGTCGATCCGTTGATCGGCCGCGGGCCCGAGGTCGACAGGACGATCCAGATTCTCTGCCGCCGTTCGAAGAACAATCCGCTCTATGTCGGCGATCCGGGCGTCGGCAAGACGGCGATCGCCGAAGGGCTGGCGCGCAAGATCGTCGAGGGCGACGTGCCCGAAGTGCTGCAGGACGCGGTGATCTACTCGCTCGACATGGGCGCGCTGCTCGCCGGGACGCGTTATCGCGGCGATTTCGAGGAGCGTTTGAAGCAAGTCGTCTCCGAGCTCGAAAAGCTACCCGAGGCGGTGCTATTCATCGACGAGATCCACACCGTGATTGGCGCCGGCGCGACCAGCGGCGGGGCGATGGACGCCTCGAACCTGCTCAAGCCCGCGCTCTCCAACGGTGCGATCCGCTGCATCGGATCGACCACCTACAAGGAGTTCCGCAACCACTTCGAGAAGGACCGCGCATTGCTGCGGCGGTTCCAAAAGATCGACGTCAACGAGCCGACCGTGGAGGATACGATCAAAATCCTGCGCGGGCTGCGCTCGGCGTTCGAGGAGCACCACAAGGTCAAGTACACGCCCGACGCGATCAAGACCGCGGTCGAGCTCAGCGCGCGCTACATCAACGACCGCAAGCTGCCCGACAAGGCGATCGACGTGATCGACGAGGTCGGCGCGATGCAAATGCTCGTGCCGCCGAGCAAGCGGAAGAAGAAGATCACTTCGAAGGAGATCGAGGCCGTCATCGCGACGATGGCGCGCATCCCGCCCAAGTCGGTGTCGAGCGACGACAAGGCTGCGCTCGCCAGCCTCGAGAAGGATCTGAAGCGCGTCGTCTACGGTCAGGACAAGGCGATCGAAGTGCTTTCGACTGCCATGAAGCTGAGCCGCGCCGGTCTGCGCGATCCGGACAAGCCGATCGGCAGCTTCCTGTTCTCCGGCCCCACCGGCGTCGGCAAGACCGAGGTCGCTCGCCAGCTCGCCTCGATCATGGGAATCGAGCTCAAGCGCTTCGACATGTCCGAATACATGGAGCGCCACAGCGTTTCGCGTCTGATCGGCGCGCCTCCGGGCTATGTCGGCTACGACCAGGGCGGCCTCCTGACCGATGCGATCGACCAGCATCCGCACTGCGTGCTGCTGCTCGACGAGATCGAGAAGGCGCACCCCGACCTCTTCAACATCCTGCTGCAGGTCATGGACCACGGGAAGCTGACCGACCATCACGGCAAGACGGTCGATTTCCGCAACGTGGTGCTGATCATGACCACCAATGCCGGCGCGGCCGACATGGCGCGGCAGTCGATCGGCTTTGGCGCGGGCACCAAGGCGGAAGCGAGCGACGAAGCGGTCAAGAAGATGTTCGCTCCCGAGTTCCGCAACCGCCTCGATGCGATCGTGCCGTTCGACTATCTCGGCACCGAGACGGTCAGCCGGGTGGTCGACAAGTTCATCCTCCAGCTCGAGCTGCAGCTGGCCGACCAGAACGTGCACATCCAGTTCGATTCGGACGCCCGCGCCTGGCTGGCCAAGCGCGGCTACGACAAGCTGATGGGCGCGCGGCCGATGGCTCGCCTGATTCAGGACAAGATCAAGCAGCCGCTCGCCGAGGAACTGCTGTTCGGCAAGCTGGCGCACGGCGGCGAGGTCCACGTCTCGATCAAGGACGAGGCGCCGGCGTTCGAGCTGACTCCCGCGGCACCCAAGGACGCCAAGCCGCGGCCGAAGAAGAAGCCTGCCGCAAAGGCCAAGCCGGCGGCGGAGGAATAGTCCCCGCACTGACCCACCCCTAACCCCTCCCGCAAGCGGGAGGGGGGATTGGTCGCGCTTGATTTCTCCCCTCCCGCTTGGGGGAGGGGCTGGGGGTGGGTCAGTGTGGAACCACCAGCCCTCTCGTCCTATTCTCCCCCTCATGATCGCCGACTTCGCATGGATCCGGCCCGAACCGCACGGCATCCATGTCGTTCCCGCCGATTGCTGGATCGATCCTTCGCGGCCGGTCGGCAACGCTCTCGTCACCCATGGCCACGCCGATCACGCGCGCGGCGGGCACGGGCGCACCATGGCCACGCCCGAGACGTTGGCGATCATGGAGCTGCGCTATCAGACGCGCGAAGGCGCGCTGCCGGTGCAGTACGGCGAGACGATCCGCCTGCCGGGCGATGTCGACGTGACTTACGTTCCAGCCGGTCACGTGCTCGGCTCGGCGCAGATCGTGCTCGAGCACGCCGGCGAGCGAGTGGTGGTTACCGGCGATTACAAGCGCAGGCCCGACCCCACCTGCCTACCGTTCGAAGTCGTGCCGTGCGACGTGTTCATCACCGAGGCGACGTTCGGGCTGCCGGTGTTTTGCCATCCGCCGATCGAGCACGAGATCGGCAAGCTGCTGAAGGCGCGTGCCGATCATCCGGACCAATGCGTGCTGGTCGGCGCCTATGCGCTCGGCAAGGCGCAACGCGTGATCGCCGAGGTGCGTCGCGCCGGTCATCATGACGTCATATGGCTGCACGGCGCGATGGAGCGGATGTGTCGGCTCTATGAGGAGTTCGGTGTCGATCTTGGCGAGCTTCGCCTGGTTTCGGATGCACGCAAGGACGAACTGCGCGGTGGAATCGTGGTCTGTCCGCCCTCTGCTTTGAACGACCGCTGGAGCCGGCGCCTTCCGGATCCGATCACCGCGATGGCATCGGGCTGGATGCGCGTGCGCCAGCGCGCCCGCCAGCAGAACGTCGAGCTGCCGCTGGTAATCTCCGACCACGCCGACTGGGGCGAGCTGACGCGCACGATCGAGGAGGTGGACCCGGCCGAGAGCTGGATCACCCATGGCCGCGAGGAAGCGCTGCTGCGCTGGTGTCAGCTGCACCAGCGACGGGCGCGGGCGCTCGCGCTGGTCGGCTACGAGGACGAGGATGACTGAGTTCCTCCCCGGAACGGGGAGGGGGACCACCCGAAGGGTGGTGGAGGGGCACATGCCGAAAACCTTACCTCTGCGGCACGTGCCCCTCCACCCCCGGCCTGTGGCCGGCGGTCCCCCTCCCCCGGTGGGGGAGGAATGATGGAGCGCTTCGCCGCCCTGGTCGACGCGCTCGTCTACACGCGCAGCCGCAATGAGAAGCTGCGGCTGATCGCGACCTACTTGCGGGAGACCCCCGATCCGGACCGCGGCTGGGCGCTCGCGGCGCTGACCGATTGCCTGAGCTTCCCGGCGGTCAAGGGCAGCACCATCCGCAGCCTGATGATGGAACGCGTCGACCCGGTGTTGTGGGCGCTGTCGCGCGACTTCGTCGGCGACACGGCCGAGACGGTCAGCTTGTTGTGGCCGTCGGCAAGCGACGCCACGACGCCACCGACTGTTAGTCAAGCTGTTGATTTACTGGGTAAGATGACCAGAGTGACAGTGATGGGCGAGCTGCCCAGACTGTTCGATCGGATGAGCCCGGAGGGCCGCTACGCGCTGATCAAGCTGGCGACGGGGGCTATGCGGGTCGGGGTTTCGGCGCGGCTCGCCAAGACCGCGTTCGCGCAGGCGTTCGGCGTCGCGGTCGAGGAAGTCGAGGAGTACTGGCACGCGCTTGCTCCGCCGTTCGCCGAGCTGTTCGCCTGGGCCGCCGACGGCGCGCCGCCGCCCGATACGGAAGCGATGCCGCTGTTCCGCCCGTTCATGCTCGCGCATCCGCTCGAGGACACCGTGCTCGACCTTGCCGACTACGTCGCCGAGTGGAAGTGGGATGGGATCCGCACGCAGCTTGTCCATGCGGGCGGCGAGACGCGGCTCTATTCGCGCACAGGCGACGACATAACGCAAAGTTTCCCGGAAATGGCCGACGCGCTCACCATCCCCGCGGTGCTCGATGGCGAATTGCTGGTCCGCGGCAGCCACCAGGGCGGTGAAGCGGGCGGGGCGGCGAGCTTCAACGCCTTGCAGCAACGGCTCGGGCGCAAGCTCGTCTCGAAGAAGATGCTCGCCGAGTTCCCGGCGTTCGTGCGGCTCTACGACGTGCTGATCCTCGAAGGGGAAGACTTGCGCGAGCTGCCGTGGATCGAGCGGCGACGCCGGCTCGAGGCGCTGGTGCGGCACCTGCCCACGGACCGCTTCGATCTCAGCGCTGTGGTCGATGCCGACCATTTCGAGCATCTCGCCGAGATCCGCGCCGGCGCGCGCGACGAGGCGATCGAGGGCTTGATGTTGAAGCGCCGCGATTCGCCTTACGTGGCGGGCCGCAAGACGGGCCTGTGGTACAAGTGGAAGCGCGACCCGCTGCTGGTCGACTGCGTGCTGATGTACGCCCAGCGCGGCAGCGGCAAGCGCTCGAGCTTCTATTCGGACTACACCTTCGGCTGCTGGGACGGCGATCCGGATGCCGGCGCCGAGCTGCTGCCGGTCGGCAAGGCTTACTTCGGCTTCACCGACGAGGAATTGAAGCAGCTCGACCGCTACGTCCGCAACCATACCGTCAACCGCTTCGGGCCGGTGCGCGAGACCGACAAGAGCCTGGTGTTCGAGGTCGCCTTCGATTCGGTGCACGAGAGCAAGCGCCACAAGTCGGGCCTGGCGATGCGCTTCCCGCGCATCCACCGCATCCGCTGGGACAAGCCCGCGCACGAGGCCGACCGGATCGAAAGCTTGCGGAGCTTGGTGCGCGACTAGCCGCACGCTAGACGGGAGCGATGCGCTGGCTGCTCCTGATCCTCGCCCTCGTCGCCGCACCGCTGCGAGCGGGGAGCGCCGACGGCTGGACCGCCGTCTGGGCACCGGCGCAAATGGTCCCCGCGGGCGACCAGGTCGTGCCCGCCGAGTGGCTCGCGAACGCGACGCTGCGCCAGGTCGTGCGCGTCGGCATCGCCGCGCCGCGCGTCCGCCTGCGGCTCTCCAATGCTTACGGCACCGAACCGCTCGCCATCGGCGCGGTGACCGTCGCGCGCTCGGCCGACAACCGCACCGCGCGGATCGAGCCGGCGAGCCTTGCCGTGGTCACGTTCGGCGGGCGGCCGGCGACGGTGATCCCGGCCGGCGCCGAAGCCTGGTCCGACCCCGTCGAGATCGCCGTCAGCGCCGGCACCGATCTCGCCGTGTCGCTCCATCTGCCCGAGGCTCCGGCGCGGCCGACCGGCCACCCGGGCTCGCGCGCGACGAGCTATTTCGCGCCCGGCAACCAGGTCGCGGCGGAAACTCTGCCCGGCGACCGCACCGCGGCGCGCTGGCTGATCCTCGCCGGGATCGAGGCTTTCGCGCCGGAGGCGCGCGCGATCGTCGCGTTCGGCGATTCGATCACCGACGGGTTCGGCGTCCAGCCCGACACCAATCTGCGCTGGACCGACCGGCTGGCCGAGCGGCTGCGGGCCGACCCCGCCTTCGCCCAGGTCGCGGTGCTCAACGCCGGGATCGGCGGCAATCGCCTGCTGCTCGACGGGCTCGGCCCGAACGCGCTCGCCCGCTTCGAGCGCGACGTCCTGTCGCAGCCGGGCGTCACTCACCTCATCGTGCTCGAAGGAGTCAACGACCTCGGCGTGCTGACCCGCGACGCTCCCACCACGCCCGCGCAGCACGCCGCGCTGGTCGAGCAGGCTACCGAAGCGCTGCGCCAGATCGTGCTGCGCGCCCGCGCGCGCGGCATCAAGGCGATCGGCGCCACGATCCTGCCGTTCGCGGCCTCCTCGTATTACCATCCGCCCGCCGAGACCGAGGCCGGCCGCCAGGGGATCAACGCCTGGATCCGCACGCCGGGCAACTTCGACGCGGTGATCGACTTCGACGCAGCGATGCGCGATCCCGCCGACCCGACCCGGCTCAACCCCGCCCTCGACTCCGGCGACGGACTGCACCCCTCGCTCGAAGGCTATCGGGCGATGGCGGCCGCCGTGCCGCTCGACCTGTTGCGCTAGTCCGCGCGGGGTCGCATGTCACCGATGGGCGCGGACCCTGCAGTCGCGAGCGCGAGCGCCGTAGGATAGTCGAGCGCGTGTTCGACACGCTCGGTCCCCTTCCCAAGCCCGGCGCGAGTGAGCACCGCCAGCGGCTGTTGCTGCACCCCCGAGAAGATGACCCGGGTACCGCTCGACGCGGCAAGCTCGACGAATTGCTCCAGTGCCGCCGCGCCGCTCGCGTCGAGGAAAGGCACCCGCCGCATACGCAGGATCACGGCGCGCGGCGGCTGCCCGACATTGCGCAAAGTGTCGAGCAGATCGCTGGCGACGCCGAAAAAGAACGGGCCGGCGATGCGGAACACCTCCACCCCCGGCGGCAACGCGGCGCGCTGATCGAGGTCGTCGTCGAGATCGGGGGCAGCCTGGATCGCCGCGCTGCCCTCCACCTGCACCGCCTCGCTCATCCGCATCATGAACAGGAGCGAGGCGAGCGTGACGCCGACCCCAATGGCGACGGTGAGATCGACCATCACGGTCAGGAAGAACGTGAGCAGCAAGACCGCGCGGTCGCCGTTCGGCATGCTCAGCAGCCGCACGAATCGCCGGTACTCGCTCATGCCCAGTGCGACCGTGAACAGGATCGCAGCCAGCGTGGCCATGGGCACAAAGGCCATGAGATCGGTGGCGAAGAGCACGAACAGCAGCAGGAACGCGGCATGGGTCATGCCGGCGACCGGGCTGCGTGCGCCCGCCTTGATGTTGGTGGCAGTGCGGGCGATCGCGCCGGTCGCGGGCAACCCGCCGAACAGGCCGGACGCGATATTGGCCGCGCCCTGGCCGACGAGCTCCTGGTTCGAGCGGTGCTTCGTCCCGGCCATCCCGTCCGCGACGACCGCCGAGAGCAGCGCCTCGATCCCGGCGAGGAAGGCGATGGTGAACGCCGAGGGCAACACCGCCTGAAGCTTGGCCAGAGTCACGTGCGGCAGGTCTGGTAGCGGCAATCCGGCCGGGATGTCGGGGAATCGGGTACCGATGGTGTCGACTGGCAGGTCGAATAGCCCGACGACCGCCGATGCGGCGATGACCGCGATCAGATACCCGGGCAGGCGCGGCGCAGCCTTCTTTAGGCCAGCTATCAGCCCGAGCGAGGCCAGGCCGACGAGAAGTGTGACGAGGCTCAGCCCGTCCATTGCGTCAAAGTAGGCCTGCCACTGGGGAACGAATTCCGCTGGCGCCTTGGCCAGCGGCAACCCAAGGAAGTCCTTCACCTGGCTCGAGGCGATGATAACCGCGATGCCTGCGGTAAAGCCGGTGATGACCGGATGAGGCACGAAGCGGACAAGCTTGCCCAACCGGGCATAGCCCGCAATCACCAGGATCAGGCCCGCCAGCAAAGTCGCGAGCACCAGCCCGTCGTAGCCGTGCAACGCGATGACGTTGAAGATGACGACGACGAACGCGCCGGTCGGTCCGCCGACCTGCAAGCGCGAACCGCCGAGCGCCGAAATCAGGAACCCGGCGACGACCGCGGTCACCAGCCCCTTGTCGGGCGAGGCACCGCTGGCGATGCCGAGCGCCATGGCGAGCGGAAGCGCGATGATCGCGACGGTCAAGCCGGCGATCACATCGGCGCGCAAGTCGGCAAGGCCGTATCCTTCGCGCCACGCGGTGATCAGCTTGGGCGTGAAGCTTTCCGGCATTGCCTAGTCCCGCACGGTCTCGCTTCTCGCGCCTTCACGCAAGCGAACCCCTCGCCCGACCCCAGCGCTCGCGGCGTTTTCGCCGATCAGCTCGATGCCCGCGTCCTCCAGAGCGTTGACCACCTTCACTAGCGTGTCGACCACGCCACGGACCTGCCCGCCCGAGGCCTCCATGCGCTGGATCGTCGGTGGCGACAGGCCGGCCAGCTCGGCGAGCTGGCGCTGGTCGATCCCGAGCAAAGCGCGCGCGGCGCGCATCTGTTGCGATGTGATCATCTCGCTGCCTTGATATCCAATATATCAACACAGATACATCAAACTGCGTATAGCTGGTTCAGCTATCAGATCGTCCGTGTCAATCGTGAACACGATGCGATCAGTCAGTTTCAGGCAGTTGCACCAGCTTGTCGCGCCCAGTTGCGCCGCGCAACATCTGCAGTCGTGACGCCGCCACTCCGAGCGCCCTGGCGAGCAGCGTCAACACCGCTTCGTTGGCCGCGCCGTCATGTGGCTTGGCGCGCACCTTCACCAGCAGACGACCTTGGCCGAGCTCGATCGATTCGGACCGCGCGCCGGGCGTGACCTTGAGCGCGAGGCGCCCCTCGCCATCGGCACGCGCCCGGATCGCATCCGCCGGCGGAAAGTCAGGCTTCGGCCGAGCCATTCTGTGGGCCACTCAGCATCGCCATGTGCCGTTGTGCGAGCGCGCAATAGCGCTCGGTCTGGAAACGGATCTTCTCGACCTGGGCCTCATCCTGCGTGCGCAGGAACCTGGCCGGACGGCCGACCCAGATCTCGCGCGGCGGGATATGCTTGCCGGGGCTCAGCAGCGCGCCCGCGGCCAGCATCGCGCCGGCGCCGATCCGGCAATCGTCCATCGCCACCGCACCCATGCCGACGAACGCGCGATCCTCGAGCACCGCCCCGTGCACGACCGCCATGTGGCCGATCACGCAGTCCTCGCCGACGATCGTCGGGCAACCTTCGGTGTCGGGGCGCGGGCCCTCGACATGAAAAACGCTGCCGTCCTGCACGTTGGAGCGCGCGCCGACCTCGATCCGGTGGATGTCGCCCCGCAGCACGCAGTTGTACCAGATGCTCGCTTCGGGCCCGATCGTCACGTCGCCGATGATCCGCGCGCCGGGCGCGATAAACGCGGTCTCGTGAATCCGCGGCGCCTTGCCCTCGAAGGGCAGAATCGTCGCCCAAGGGAAGCGCTCCGATACGTTCATGCCCCGGTCCATTCCTCGCGCCTGATCGAATAGACGATCGTATCGCGCAGCTCGGGTTCGTAACGGTCGTCGGGAAAGTCGAGCTCGGCGCGCCGGCGCATGCCCAACCGTTCCATCAGGCCCCAGCTGGCGCGGTTCTGGATCACCGTGAGCGCGAAGATCTCCTCGGCGCCGAAACGCCCGAAACCCGCGTCGAGCGATGCGCACGCCGCTTCCTTGGCGTAACCCCGCCCCCAGGCGTCCTCGCGCATCCGCCAGCCGACCTCGAACCCGCCCGCGAACGGGCATCCGGGGGAGTCGGCCCGTTTGAGCCCGCAAAAGCCGAGCACTTCGCCCGAAAGATGCCCCCCATCAGGCTTGCGTTCGACGAGCCAGAAGCAATGTCCATAACGCGCCGCGAAGTCCGCCATCCGCCGGCGTATCGCCGCCTGCTGCTCGGCGTCGAGCGGGTCTCCCAGCCAGCGCATCACCGCCGGTGTGTTGGTCAGGCGAAAGAACTCGGGCCAGTCCTCGTCGCGCCAATCGCGCAGGACGAGCCGCCCGGTATCGAGCCTGAATTCAGCCATTCAGCAGCCGCGCGGCAAGCGGGGCATGGTAAGTCAGCGCTCCCGCGCAGCCGGCGCGCTTGAAGGCAATCAAGGTTTCCAGCACCAGCGCCTCGCGATCGCCCGCCCCGGCAGCGGCCGCGGCTTCGATCATCGCATACTCGCCGCTCACCTGATAGGCGAAGACGGGAATCTCGAACCGCTCTCGGACCCGGCGCACGATGTCGAGATAAGGCAGGCCCGGCTTGATTATGACGCTGTCGGCGCCCTCGGCGAGATCGAGCGCCACTTCGCGCAGCGCCTCCTCGCCGTTGGCAGGATCCATCTGATACGTCTTCTTGTCGCCCTTGAGCAGCCCGCGCGAGCCGACGGCATCGCGGAACGGCCCATAGAACGCCGAGGCATACTTGGCCGCGTAGCTCATGATCTGAACGTTGTGATGGCCGCCCATCTCGAGCGCCATGCGGATCGCCTTCACGCGCCCGTCCATCATGTCGGAAGGGGCGATGATGTCGGCGCCGGCCTGGGCCTGGTTGATCGCCTGATCGACCAGCACTGCGACAGTCTCGTCGTTGAGCACATGGCCTGCGCCGTCGGCAAGCCCGTCCTGGCCGTGGCTGGTGTAGGGATCGAGCGCGACATCGGTCAGCACCCCGACATCGGCACCGCAAGCGTCGCGGATCGTCTTGATCGCACGGCACATCAAGTTGTCGGGGTTGAGCGCTTCCCGGCCGTCCTCGCTGCGACGGTCGGGGGGCGTGTTGGGAAACAGCGCGACGCACGGAATGCCCAGCGAAACCGCTTCCTTCGCCCGCGCCGCGATCCCGTCGAGCGACCAGCGCGACACGCCGGGAAGCGTGGCGATAGGATCCTCGACGCCGCTGCCTTCGGTGACGAAAAGCGGCCAGATGAGGTCGGCGGGTGTCAGCACGGTCTCGCGATGCAGCGCACGGCTCCAGACCGTCGCGCGGGTACGACGCAGGCGCAGGGCGGGATAGGAACCGGTCATCGGGGCCGCCTCCTGCCGGAAAACGGCCCGTGGGGCAATCAGCCGCAAGGTCCCACCCGCTCGCGGGAAGAGTTCAGCCGATCCGGCGCGCTTCGAGCCGATCGATCTCGCGTACCGGTTCCTTCTCGGCCGACGGGTCGGGCGCGAGTGTCGCGAGCGCGGCGCCGGGCTCGATCCGTTGCAGCTCGGCGAGTCGGGCGCGGAAATTGGCGAGCTCGTTGCCCGAAAGCTGCGCACGGGTGACGAAGCTGACGCTTGCCGGGTTCACCGTCGCGCCGTTGCGGTACATCTCGTAGTGCAGGTGCGGGCCGGTCGAGAGACCGGTCGAGCCGACGTAGCCGATCACCTGTCCGCGCCGTACCCGCGTGCCGCTCGAAACCGCGATGCGGCTCATGTGGGCATAGCCGGTGCCGAGCCCACCGCCATGCGAGAGCCTGACGAAGTTGCCATGCCCTCCGTGGCGGCCGGCGAATTGCACGACGCCGTCCTGCACCGCGTAGATCGGCTGGCCGTGGCTGGCGCGGAAATCGATGCCCGAGTGCATGCGGCTGTAGCCGAGGATCGGATGACGACGGCGGCCGTAGCCCGACGAAACGCCACGGCTGGCAACCGGCGCGAGCAGGCCCGAGCGCTGCTCGCCGACACCCGAGGCTTCGTAGAACCGCCCGTCGCCGCCCCAACGCAGCAGCTGCTTGCGCGGCTTCCCGTCGCGCAGCAGCGCGGCGTACAACAGCTTGCCGGCCTCGACCTCGCCGGTCGCGGCCCGCTTGTATTCGACGACGAGGTCGAACTCGTCGCCGGCCGCGATGGCGCTGTCGAGGTCGACCTCGGCGCCAAGCGTGCGCAAGTACTGCTGGACCGAGCTCGGTGGGGCACCGGCAGCGCGGGCCGAGCGGTACAGGCTCGGACCGACGACGCCACGGATGCGCAGCGGGGTGGAATCGACCTTGATCGGGCGCGGATCGAGCGCGAGGCGGCCGCCCTTGCGTTCGACCGCGAGCTGGAGGTCGAACCGGGCGCGGAACGAAAGCGCTTCGAGC
>CBHCZH010000078.1:0-15488 GCA_965977975.1 uncultured bacterium | reverse complement strand
TCGAGCCGCGCCCAGTCGATCGTGCGCCCGTCGAGCCGCGGCGGCGTGCCGGTCTTGAGGCGCGCCATCGGCAGCGCCGCCTCGCGCAGCTGCGCCGCGAGCCGCTGAGCCGACGCCTCGCCGATACGGCCGCCGATCGTCCGCTCCTCACCGCGGAACAGCGTGCCGCCGAGAAAGGTGCCGGTGCACAGGACGACGGCCTCCGCCGTCAGGCGGTTTCCGTCGGCAAGGTCCAGTCCCCGAACGCGCCCCCCCTCGACGACCAGCGCCGCGGCCTCGCCTTCGATCGTTTCCAGGCCGGCGTGCGCGGCGATCATTCGCCGGATCGCCGCCTTGAACAGCGCTCGATCGGCCTGGACGCGAGGCCCCCACACCGCGCTGCCCTTCGAGCGGTTGAGCATGCGGTAGTGAATCGCCGCCGCGTCGGCCGCGCGTCCGATCAGACCGTCGAAGGCGTCGACCTCGCGCACCAGATGCCCCTTGCCGAGCCCGCCGATCGCCGGGTTGCAGCTCATCGCCCCGATCGCCGCGAGATCGAAAGAGACGAGGCCGGCGCGCGCGCCCATCCGCGCGGCGACGGCGGCCGCCTCGCAGCCCGCGTGGCCTCCGCCGATCACCAGGACGTCGAACGCGCTCATGACCGCCCCCTAATCCCGGCGCGCGCGACGGTCAAAGCCGAGCGGTGTTTCACGTGAAACAGCTCACTTTCCGATACAAAACCGTCCGAACAGCGCGTCGAGCACGTCCTCGGTCGCGCTGCGGCCCACGAGGCGATCGAACGCCAGCCGCGCCTGGCGCAGCGCTTCGGCGACCAAGAGCGGATCGCGCTCCCGTTCGGTCTGCGCGAGGGCCGCGTCCGCGCGCCGCAGCCCATCCCGCTGGCGGCGGCTGAGCGCGGCCTGCCCCGGCTTCGGCATCGCGCCGGACGCGGCCGCGATCAGGGCGGCCTTAAGCTCGGCGAGGTTTTCTCCGGTCACCGCGGAAACGCGATGGCGCGGTTCGGCTTTGCCGGAACGGTCGGGGCGGTCGCACTGCGGCTCGATCTCCCACGCTCCGCCGGGCCCTTCGCCTTCGGGTCCGAGCCACAGGACCAGATCGGCCCGTTCCATCTCGGCCCGCGCGCGCGCGATCCCCACGGCCTCGACCGGGTCGGCGCCGACGTCGCGCAGGCCCGCCAACTCGACCAATGTGAACCGGATGCCGGCCAGCGCGACGGGCCGTTCGAGGACGTCCCGGGTCGTGCCCGCGAGCGGCGCGATGATGGCCGCTTCGCTGTCTACCAAGGCGTTGAAGAGGGTCGACTTTCCCGCGTTCGGCGGACCGGCGAGGGCCACACGAAAGCCCTCGCGCAGCGTCTCGGCCGCCGGCGCGCGCAAGCTTTCCCCCAACTCCTCCGACAAACTCCTGATTTCGCTGAAGAAAGAGGGCGGAAGCTGCGCGACATCGGCCTCATCCTCGAAATCGAGCGCGGCCTCGAGCCGGGCGGACAGCGCCAGCAACCGTTCGCGCCACGCTTCGACCCGACGCGACAGCAGTCCGCCTGCCATGCCGATCGCCGCGCGGCGCTGGACTTCGGTTTCGGCCTCGATCAAATCGGCCAACCCCTCCGCTTCGGCGAGATCGATCCGGCCGTTGACGAAAGCGCGGCGAGTGAACTCGCCCGGACCGGCCCGGCGCAGCCCCGGTAAGGCCGTCAGCGCGGCCTCGACCGCCGCGACCACCGCGCGCCCGCCGTGAAGGTGAAGCTCGGCCAGATCTTCGCCCGTCGCCGTATGAGGCCCGGGAAACCACAGGATCAGCCCCTGGTCGAGCAGCTCGCCGCTCTCGTCGCGCAACGAGGCCCGCCGCGCCGTTCTCGGCGCCGGCACGGTCCCGCTCAATGCCTGTAAGGCCGCTCCAGCCTGGGGCCCGCTGACCCGGACGATCGCGATCCCCGCGGGCGGCGCGCCGCTCGACAGCGCGAAGATCGTTTTCATCGCGAACTTATTCGGGTTCGGTGGCGTTTTCCGGCCGCTCGCCCCCGGTTCCTTGGCCAGCCTTGCGCGCCCCTTCGACGAAGCTTTGGAACATCTTCAGCCCCATCTGCCCCATCGGCGCGAGCTGCTGGGCGTACTCCTGGATCTTGTCGACACTGCCGGCGCTCTGCATCGCCTTGGCGAAAGCATCGACATAGACCGCGTTGGCCTTTTCGACGTCGGGCAGGCCCATGAACCGGCGCGCCTCCTCGGGCGAACAGTCGATCTCGATATTGACCTTCATCGGCGAAGCCCCTTCAGTCGGCCCGGACGGGACCAGAGGAGCTTATATGAGCGAGACGGTCAGCATTTCCACCCTCGAACACGACGCCGGCTTCTCCGCCTATTGCGCTCGGCCGAACGGTACGCCGCGCGCGGCGATCGTGGTGATCCAGGAAATCTTCGGCGTGAACGCCGGGATCCGCCGAAAGTGCGACCGGCTGGCGGAGGACGGCTACCTCGCGCTCGCGCCCGATCTGTTCTGGCGGCTCGAGCCCGGCGTCGAGCTCGATCCCGACGTCGAGCCCGAATTCAAGCGTGCGCTCGAGCTGATGGGCCGCTGCGAGCAGGACCTCGCCGTGCGCGACATCGAGGCGACGATCCGCCACGCCCGGGACGCCATGGACCCGGAGCATCCCCGCGCGAAAGTCGGCGTGGTCGGCTACTGCCTCGGCGGCCGGCTCGCCTTCATGGTCGCGGCGCGGACCGATGCGGACGCCAGCGTCGGCTACTATGCGGTCGGCCTGCCCGAGCTGCTGCGCGAGAAGCACGCGATCGCCCGGCCGCTGATGCTGCACTTGGCCGGCGCCGATCATTTCGTGCCGCCCGAACAGCAACAGGCGATCCACGAAGCGCTCGACGATCATCCGAAAGTCACACTGTACGACTATCCGGGCGAGGATCACGGCTTCGCGACCGAGACGGGCGCGCGACGAAGCGAAGATGCGGCGCAACTCGCCGACAACCGCACGGCAGCGTTCTTCGCCGAGCATTTGGGTTGAAACGTCCTATCCCGTTCGTCCCGAGCTTGTCGAAGGACGCCCGCGCCGCGCCTGCGTGGTTCGACAAGCTCACCACGAACGGATGGGCGTTAGGAGCGCGCCAGGTACTCGATCAGCGCGCGGCGCTCCTCGGCGTCGGCGATGCCGAAGAAGCCCATATCGTTATCCGGCGCCACCGCCTGCGGATCGGCAATGAAGGCATCGAGCGCCGCACGGGTCCAGCGCGGCTGCTTCGCGGCGTAGGAACGCATCGCCGGCGAATAAGCGAAGCCGGGATCCGCCGCCACCGCACGCCCGACGATGCCTTTGAGCGAGGGCCCCTGCATGGCCGGATCCGGCCCGTCGAGCGAGTGGCATGAATAGCATTTCTGGTAGGCCCGCTCGCCCGCCGTCAGCTTGGCCGGATCGTCCAGCGGAGCCGCTTTGACGCAGGCCGCGGCCGCGAGGAGCACGAGCGCTCCGGCTGTTCTCACTCCGAAACTGTCACCAGCATGAGCCGGTCGGTGCCCGATTCGGGCAGGTATACCTCGTTGCCGCGGCCGAGAATCTGGCGAACCTGGGCGTTCGGTCCGCTGCCGGGAATCGTCGCGACCCACCTTTCGGTGGCGATATCGAACACCCGAGTGTTGTTGCTGGCGAAGTCGGTGACCCAGACGTCGTCGCGCTCGTCGACATAGACCGCGTAAGCCTGCGGCTTATCGCCGGGCAGCAGCCACGATGCCCAGCTGCCGTCGACCGGGCGGTAGCGGTAGAGTTTGCCGTTGTTCCAGCCGGTGATCCACAAGTCGCCCTTGGAGTCCGCCCAGACGCGGCGCAGGCCGGCGTTCTCGTCCGGCGGCTCGATCACCGTGACCGAACCGTCCGCGCGGTTCACTTTCGCGAGATGGCTGCCGGCGAGCGAGACGTACCAGATCTCGCCATCGGGCGTATCGTCGATGCCGTAGGGCCCGCGGCCCTCGGGGTCGCGAAACACCGAGACCGCGCCGCTCGCGTCTGCCTTGCCGTAGATGCCGTTCTGACCGGTAAACCAGTGCACTCCGTCCTTGTCGAACGCGCCGGTGTTGAGATTGGTATAGCCGCTGTCTTCGGGCAGCTTCCACACATCGATCGCCTCGGTCGCCGGGTCGTAGCGGACGATCGCGTTCTGGCCCCCGTCAGTGATCCACGCCATCCCATCAGGCCCGAGCACCACGCCGTGCGGTGCCGAACCCTCGCCGAGCGGGACCTGGCGATAGCTCCATTCATCGGTGTCGATGATGCCGAGCGCGCCCTGGCGCTGCGCTGTGTACCAGATCTCGCCCGGCCGGCCCGGCGAAGCATCGTGGGGGCGGGAGCCCGAGGGAAGCTGGATGACCTTTGTCTCGAACGCATAGCCGGATTCCTGCGCCTGGCCGCAGGCCGGCGCCAGCGCGAGCACCAAGCCAGCGAGAATCGAAAGCCTGTTCATGGCTCGTCTCCTCTTTGGCGCGCAGTCTAGGCCCTCAGATGCGAGCGGCAAGAAACGGATTGTCGCAACCGTGCGCCGAACGCTGTAACGTGGCTCGATCTGGACGACGGGGTTTTCATGCGCCGGACCGCACTCATCGCCTTCCTGCTGCTCGCGGCGCCCGCCGGCGCCGGAGCCTACGAACCACTGCTCGAGCCTAGCGAGGAGATCGAGGTCCAGCTCGAAGGCGACCTCAACGCCGACGGGCTCGACGACGTCGCCTACGTCGTGCGCACCGACGATACGCGCAGGCTCACCGTGCTGCTTTCGTACCGGGACGAGGTCAACATCGACTTCGAACTGCCCGAGACCACCGAGCTCGAGCCGACCCTGCTCGGCCCGGCGTCGCTGACGATCGAGCAGGGCGTGCTCAAGGTCGAGGACCTAGCCGGCGGCACCACCGCGATCAACTCGATCCGCCGCTACCGCTACGACCGCGGCGCCAAGCGGTTGCGCCTGATCGGGCTCGATGCCACGCTCTACAGCCGCACGTTCGCGCACGACGGGTTCGAGCTGAGCTGGAACCTGCTTACCGGCGACCTCGTCACCCGCGAGCTTCACCTCAACGAACAGGGCGGCGACGCCGCTTACGACCCGATCGTCGAGCGCAGGAGCAAGCGGCGCAGCGGCAAGGTCTGGCTCGCCGATTCGCCCGATCCGCAGACGCTGATCGACGAGCTGAGCGGGGCCTGAGCTCCGCTCGTCGAGTGCTTTACTGGTTCATCGTCGCGAAGAAGTCCTCGTTGGACTTCGAATCCTTCATCTTGTCGAGAAGGAACTCCATCGCATCGACGGTGCCCATCTGCATGAGGATGCGGCGCAGGACCCACATCTTGGAGAGCGCGTCCTTGGCGACCAGCAGCTCTTCCTTGCGGGTGCCGGACTTGCCCACGTCGAGCGCAGGGAAGATACGCTTGTCGCTGACCTTGCGGTCGAGCACGATCTCGGAGTTGCCGGTGCCCTTGAACTCCTCGAAGATGACCTCGTCCATGCGGCTGCCGGTGTCGATCAGCGCGGTGGCGATGATCGACAGCGAACCGCCCTCCTCGATGTTGCGCGCGGCGCCGAAGAAGCGCTTCGGGCGCTGCAGCGCGTTGGCGTCGACGCCGCCGGTCAGGACCTTGCCCGAGCTCGGCACCACGGTGTTGTAGGCGCGGCCGAGGCGGGTGATCGAATCGAGCAGGATCACTACGTCCTTCTTGTGCTCGACCAGGCGCTTGGCCTTCTCGATCACCATCTCGGCGACCTGGACGTGGCGGCTGGCGGGCTCGTCGAACGTCGAGGAGATAACCTCGCCTTTGACCGAGCGCTGCATGTCGGTGACTTCCTCGGGCCGCTCGTCGACGAGCAGCACGATCAGGAACACCTCGGGATGGTTGTCGGTGATCGCCTTGGCGATGTTCTGCAGCAGGACGGTCTTGCCGGTGCGCGGCGGCGCCACGATCAGCGCGCGCTGGCCCTTGCCCTGCGGGCTGATCAGGTCGATCACCCGCGCCGACTTGTCCTTCACGGTCGGATCGGTCGTGTCGAGGTTGAGCCGCTCGTCGGGATAAAGCGGGGTCAGGTTGTCGAAGTTGGTGCGATGGCGGACCGCTTCGGGATCGTCGTAGTTGACCGTGCTGATCTTCGTCAGCGCGAAGTAGCGCTCGCCGTCCTTGGGTGCGCGAATTTCGCCTTCCACCGTATCGCCGGTCCTGAGGCCCCATTTGCGGACCTGATTCGGCGAGACGTAAATGTCGTCGGGGCCGGCGAGGTAGTTCGCCTCGGGGCTGCGCAGGAAGCCGAAGCCGTCCTGCAGCACTTCGATCGTGCCCTGGCCGACGATTTCCTCGCCGTCCTCGGCCACTTCCTTAAGGATCGCGAACATCAGGTCCTGGCGACGCATCGTGCTGGCGCCTTCGACCTCGTATTCCTCGGCCATCTCGACCAATTCGGCCGGCGCCCTTTTCTTCAGTTCTTTCAAATGCATGATGGTATTCCAGTGTCGTGCCAAATGGCGTTTGGGAGCCGGCAGGTCCGATGGGCTTGGAGAAAGCAAGACCCGGCCGCTCGGGACGGCGGCCTCAGCCGGTGGTGAGCGACAGATATGGGTTCGCCGCGAAAGCGTCAATTCGCGAATGGCCAGGCGACGAACCGCTCGTCGCGTTTCTTAGAAGGGTTTCACCACTACCAGGATCACGATCAGCGCCGCGGCGACGCCGGGCACTTCGTTGAGCATACGCAGCTGCTTGCCGGTAAGCCGCCTCTCGCCCTTCGACAGCTTCTCGGCATAGGCGGTCATGTAGGACTGGTAGATCGAAAGGGCGATCACCAGCGCGAGCTTGGCATAGAACCAGCCCTGGCTCCAGGCATCGATCGTCAGGCTGAGCGCCAGGCCGAGCACCCAGACCGCGCCGATCGAGGGCATCAGGATGATCCGGATCAGCTTGCGTTCGCGCTCGATCCATTTCGCGTTCTCAGGTGAATCCGGCTCGGCTTCCTGGTGGTAGACGAACAGCCGCGGCAGCATGAACAGCCCGGCCATCCAGAACACCATGAACACGATGTGCCCGGCCTTGAGCCAGAAATAGGTCATCGCGAGCACTTCCTGCATGGCCCGTTTACCCCTCTCAGCCCCTGACTACCTCGAGCAGCCTCTCCACATGTGCGATCGGGGTTTCCTTGTCGATGCCGTGGCCGAGATTAAACACATGCGGACGGCCGGCAAAACCTGTGGTTATGTTGCGCACGGCCCGGTCGAGCGCCTCGCCGCCCGCCAAGAGAACCATCGGGTCGAGATTGCCCTGCACCGGCATACCCTCCGGCAATTCGCGATGCGCCCAATGAACGCTTGTGGTCTCATCGATGCCCATTGCGTCGACCCCGGTCGCCCGCGCGTAGGCACCTAGTTGATCGCCAATACCCTTGGGAAAGCCGATCACGGGCGTGTCGGGACAGCGCTTGCGGAATTCGTTTACCAGCCATTGCGTCGGCTCGATAACGCAACAGCCCTTGTGCTCGGGCGATAGGCTGCCCGACCAGCTATCGAAGAGCTGCACCGCTTCGGCGCCGGCTTCGACCTGACGGGCGAGATATTCCACCGTGAGCTCGGCAATGCCGTATAGCAGACCGGCCGTCGCCTGCGGATCGCGATAGGTGAGCAGGCGCGGCTCCTGGTGGTCCTTCGAGCCCTGTCCCGAAACCATGTAGGTCGCCACGGTCCACGGAGCTCCGGCAAAACCGAGCAGCGTGACATCGTCGGGCAGGGCTGCCTTGACGCGCCGCACCGTCTCATAGACCGGTTCGAGGCGGTCCAGCTGCGGGGTCAGACTTGTGAGATCGCCCTCGCTCAGCGGGGGATCGAGCCGGGGTCCTTCACCGGGTCCGAAAGTCAGGTCCTGGCCCAGCGCCCAAGGTACCATCAGGATATCGGAAAACAGGATGGCGCCATCCATGCCGAACCGCCGCACAGGCTGCAGGGTGACCTCGGCGGCGAATTCCGGATCGGTCGCCAGCTCGAGGAACCCGCCCTTCTCAGCCCTCAGCGCGCGATACTCGGGCAGATATCGCCCCGCCTGGCGCATCAGCCAGACCGGCGGTCTCGGCCCGGTTTTTCCGCGAAGAGTATCGAGGAGCAAGCCGGGCATCGAAGAGTCCAATCCAATACAATTTAGATTCTATTAAGGATTCAGGACTCTGTTGGTCCTGTGGATAGCGGGGAGAGCGGGCCCTTGCCCGATTTCTCCCGCGCTGAACAGGGTCCGGAGCATGGCCGAATCCGCGGCTTCGCGCGTCAAGGACATGTTCTCCCCGTAATCCCCAGCCTGTCGATGGTTTCGCGCGCCTGTTGGCCCGGCCGGGCCCGAATCACCGGGCAATGGGGGCGGAATTCTGTCCCGAACTTGTCCGTCACCGTCTCCCGTGGTTTATGCCGGACCTTGTCCACATGACCCTTCTCCATCTCCACCTGCTCTCGGACTCGACCGGCGAGACCCTCGAGATGGTCGCCAACGCGGCGCTCGCGCAATTCGACGATGCCGAAGTGATTCGTCATTTCTGGCCGATGGTCCGTTCATCGCAGCATCTCGACCGCATCGTCGAGGACCTGGCGGGCAACCCGGGTCTGGTGCTCTACACCTTGGTCAACGACGAGACCCGGCGGCGGCTGGAAGACCGGTGCCGGGCGCTCGGCTTGCCGCATGTCGCGCCGCTCGATCCGGTCACCGTCGCGCTCGAGGACCGGCTCGGCGAGCAAGCCAAAGGCCGGCCCGGCCGCCAGCACCAGATGGACGAGGCCTATTTCGCGCGCGTCGATGCGATCCACTTCACCATCGCGCACGACGACGGGCTTGCCGCCGAGGATTGGGAAGAGGCCGATATCGTCCTCGCCGGCGTCTCGCGCAGCTCGAAGACTCCGACCAGCATCTATCTCGCCAATCGCGGCTACAAGGTAGCGAACATTCCGCTGGTGATGGAAAGCCCTCCGCCGCCGGCGCTGTTCACGCTCCGGAACCCGATGGTCGTCGGCCTTACCACAGCGACGCGCCGGTTGATCGAGATACGCCGAAACAGGCTGCTCTCGCTCAACGAGAAGACCGAGACCGCCTATGTCGACGAGGAGCGCGTCGAGCAGGAAGTCGCGTTCGCCCGGCGGATCTTCTCGGACAACGGCTGGCCGGTAATCGACGTCACCCGGCGCTCAATCGAAGAGACCGCGGCGGCGGTCATGAAGCTGCATGGCGAGCGGCACGAACACTCATCCGAAGCGGGAACGAAACCGATATGATTGGACCGATATGATCGTGCTCGCGTCCAAGAGCGCCTCGCGCCGAGCCATGCTCGGAGCGGCCGGCGTCGAGTTTGAAGTGCGTCCGGCCGCGGTCGACGAGCGCGCGCTCGAAGCGCAGCTGCTGGACGCGAGGCCGAGCGAAGTGGCGCTCGCCCTCGCCGAAGCGAAGGCCCTGTCGGTCGACGGCGGGGGGCGGCCGGTGCTCGGCAGCGATTCGGTCGTGGCGGTCGCCGGACGGCGGTTCAGCAAGCCCGCCAGCCGCGCCCAGGCCGCCGAGCATCTGCGGTTCTTCTCCGGCAAGACGATGGAGCTTCACTCCGCTGCCGCGCTCGCGCTCGGCGGCCGGGTGGAATGGAACCATGTCGCACTCGCCACTCTCCAGGTGCGCGTGCTCTCCGAAGAATTCATCGAGAAGTACCTCGTCGCCGAATGGCCGGAGGTCGGCCAGTGCGTGGGCGTCTTCCGCATCGAGGCGCTCGGCGTGCAGCTGTTCGAGAGCATCGAGGGCGACATGTTCACCGTGCTCGGGATGCCGCTTTTGCCGGTTCTCGGTGCCTTGCGCGAGTTTGGAAAGCTGCCCGCGTGACGCGCGCCTATGCCGAAGTGATCGGCGATCCTATCGCGCAATCGAAGTCGCCGGCGATCCACGGTTTCTGGCTCGGCAAGCTCGGGATCGAGGCCGAATATCGCGCCGAGCATGTCACGGCAGAAGGTCTCACCGATTACCTGCGCAGCCGGCGGGCGGAAGGTGCCTGGCGCGGTTGCAACGTCACCATGCCGCACAAGCAGGCCGTCATGCCCCATCTCGCGCGGCTCCACCCGCTGGCCGAGCGAATCGGGGCGGTGAACACCATCCTGCGTGAAGCCGACGGATCGCTGACCGGGTACAACACCGACGTGGCCGGTTTTCTCGAGCCGCTGCGGCCGCTGCTCGAGGACCGGCATCTGTTTCGCATGGCGCGCGTGCTCGGCACCGGCGGGGCGGCCCGGGCGATCGTTGCGGCGCTGGCGGACGAAAACGTCGTGATCGTGCTCGCCGGGCGCGATCCGGCCAAGGCGCGCGCGCTTCTCGACGAGCTCGATCCCGGCGGCGAGCACCACGCGGCCGACCTTGCGCACTTCGCCGATCCGACCGATTTCGCCTTCGACGACCGCTCCGGCTGCCTTGATCTGATCGTCAACGCCAGCCCGCTCGGCATGGCCGGCCAGCCACAGCTTGCGTTCGATCTGAGCCACGCGCCGCCCGGCAGCGTGGTTTACGACATCGTTACTCATCCCCCGGACACGCCGCTGCTCCAGGCGGCGCGGACGGCGGGCTTACGCACGATCGATGGCCTGTCGATGCTGATCGGCCAGGCAGCAGTCGCGTTCGAGAAGTTCTTCGACGTTCCTGCCCCGCGCGAGCACGATGCCGAGCTGCGCGCCTTGCTGAGCGCATGAGCAGGCCGTTCGTCCTCGGGCTTACCGGCTCGATCGGAATGGGCAAATCGACCGTTGCCGGCATGTTCGAGGAGCTTGGGGTGCCGGTGTTCGACGCCGATGCCGTCGTGCGCCGCTTGCAAGGGCCGGGTGGAGCGCTGGTCGAATCCATCGAGCGTGCGTTCCCCGGCACCACGGGCCCGAATGGAGTTGACCGGGACAGGCTCGGCGCGGCGGTGTTCGACGATCTCGCCGCCCTCGCCCGACTCGAAGCTGTCGTCCACCCCGCCGTGCGCGCCGCACGCAAGGCGTTCATTCGCGAGCACGCCGACGCCAGGCTGGCGGTGCTGGACATACCGCTGCTGTTCGAGAAAGGCGGCGCCGACGAAGTGGATGCCGTCTTGGTGGTCTCGGCCCCGCCCGAGGTACAACGCGCCCGGGTCCTAACCCGTGCGGGCATGACCGCCGAGCGTTTCGAAAACATTCTCGCGCTGCAGATGCCGGATGCCGACAAACGTGCCCGCGCGGACTACGTGATCCATACCGGCACGACGCTTGCCGAGACGCGCGCGGAAATCGCGCGGTTGGTGGAGAAGCTCGCGGGTTGAGCTTGCCAGCTTCGAAGGCGCGTCCGATAACTCGTCGCATGCGCGAAATCGTGTTCGACACGGAGACCACCGGACTCGACCCCCAGAGCGGCGACCGGATGGTCGAGATCGGCTGCATCGAGCTGGTCAACCGCGTGCCGACCGGGCGCACCTTCCACGCCTATTTCAATCCGGACCGGCCGATGCCGCTCGCCGCCGAGCAGGTTCACGGTCTTTCGGACGCTTTCCTTGCCGACAAGAAGCGGTTCCACGAGCATGCGCTCGAGCTGATCGAGTTCCTCGAGGATTCGCCGCTGGTGGCGCACAACGCGCAATTCGATTTCGGCTTCCTCAACTACGAGTTTGGCTGCTGCGGCCATCCGGAGATCCTGCTTGATCGGATGATCGACACGCTCGTGCTCGCGCGGCGTCGCCACCCGGGGGCCAAGCATTCGCTCGATGCGCTGTGCATGCGTTACGGGATCGACCGCAGCCACCGCGTCCGGCACGGCGCGCTGCTCGATGCCGAGCTGCTCGCGCAAGTCTACGTCGAGCTCACCGGGGGGCGTCAGATCGGTCTCGCGCTCGCAGCCGACATCGGGGCCGTAGCGGTCGAAGTCACCGCGTTCCGGCCGCGCCAGCGCGAATTCCGCCCGCCCCGCCCGCATTCCGCGAGCGCGCAAGAGCTGGCCCGGCACAAAGCCTTTCTGGAATCGTTTGACTCACCGCTCTGGGCGCTATGAATCTTCTCCGGACGGGCGCCCGGGAGGGCTGAGAATCGTAAAGGAGGACCCCCACTCATGGATATCCGCGTGTCCGGCCATCAGATCGAAACCGGCTCGGCCCTGCAGGACCACGCCTCCGATCGGCTCAACGGGATCAGCGAGAAGTACTTCAGCCGGGCGATCTCATCGCAGGTCACCTTCAACAAGGCGCCCGCCAACGCCTTTGCCTGCGACATTGTCCTGCACGCCAACCAGGGGCTGGTAATGAAGAGCCACGGCCAGGCCCAAGACGCGCACCAGGCGTTCGACCAGGCGGCGGACAAGATCGAAAAGCAACTGCGGCGTTACAAGCGCCGGCTTCACGACCGGCACGAGCAGGCCGACCATGCGATTCGCGAGGAGGAGGCCGCCTATACGGTGTTCGCCGCGGGCGATCCTGAAGCGGAGGCCGCACTCGAGGCACCGCCGGTCATCGCCGAAACCCGGACCGACATCCCCGAAGTCAGCGTCGCGGACGCGGTCATGATGCTCGACCTCAGGAACACCAACGCGCTGTTCTTCAAAAACGCTGGCACCGGGCGGCACAATATGGTTTATCGCCGCGACGACGGCTCGATCGGTTGGGTCGAGCCTTCCTGAAGGCCAGTTTCCGTGGACGGTCCGGCCACCCAAGAAGCCAGTCAAATTGTTGAAAACGTTGACAGCGGGGCGCTGGGTAAGGCCTCGTGTTTCCCATGCGAAGCGATGACGTGGATAAGAGAATCAGCGAAATGAGTCCCCTGTTTTCGATCAAGCCCGAGGCAGTCGCGATCATCGATGCCGCCGACAAGCACGCGATTCTTGAACAGCTGAGCGAAACGTTCGCGGCGAGCTACGGGCTCGATGCCGATCAGGTTCTCGAGCATCTCGAGGAACGCGAGCGGCTCGGCAGCACCGGTTTCGGCCGCGGTGTCGCGATTCCGCACGCGCGCATGCCGGCGGTGATGCGGCGGCCGGTCGCCGCGCTGCTCAAGCTGCGCCACCCGGCCGAGTTCGCCGCGGCCGACGGCTTGCCGGTGGAGCTCGTGTTCGGGCTGCTTTCGCCCGAGAACAGCGGCGCTACCCATCTCCATGCGCTGGCGGCGATCTCGCGCCTGATGCGCGACGAGCGCGTGCGCGATGCGCTGAGCGAAGCTCCCAACAAGGAAGCGCTCTACGGCTTGCTGACCAATGCCACGGATCGCGACGCCGCCTGATCGCGATGGGGAGGAAGGCGGCGCCGGAGTGCACTACCGTGCGCTCGAGGCGCTCTACGCCTCGGCCCCCGTCAATGCGCTGTTCGAATCGCAACTTGAAATACTGTCCGAAGGCCGGACGCGTATCCGTTTTCGGGTCGACGAGCGTTTCCACCATGCGGCGGCGGCGGCGCATGGCACGATCTACTTCAAGATGCTCGACGACGCGGCATTCTATGCAGCGAATTCGCTGGTTACCGACCGGTTCCTGTTGACTACCGCCTTCAACCTTCACTTCACCAGGCCGATCCGCAGCGGCGAGGTCGTGGCCGAAGGACGCTGGGTCAGCGGACGGCGGCGTGTGTTCATCGCCGAGGCGCATCTGATCGATGCCGAAGGCGACGAGATCGGCCGCGGCACCGGAACTTTCATGCGCTCTCACATCGCGCTTTCCGGCCTCGCCGGCTACCGGGCCAGTGGCAGATACGCCTGAATTGCGCCTTCCGGCGCATCTCGAGGTCGCCGGCCTGATTCGCGCGGTCGAGGCCGAAGGCGGCTTCGCGACCGTAATCGCCAAGGGCGAGCGCGATGCCGGCACTTTGCTTGTCGTTTGTTGCGGCGCCGATCGCATCTGCGCAGCATACGAACGCATGCCGCAACCTGACGGGCGCCGCACGTGGGCACTCTCCAGAACGCAAGACGCTGGGAATCCGCAGGAATTCTGGGACTATTGCGACCGGCGCAAGAAGCAGGACGACGACCTCTGGATCGTGGAACTGGATGTCCCGAATGGAGAACGGTTCATCGATTTGGCGGGAACCGTGGGTTGATCCCTTCCGGGCGGCGGCTATCTGCCCGTCAACTTCCAACAGCGCAGGCGGTTCGCACCCGGCACGATGCCGCGCGATCGGTCGCGCAAGACGGGGAGTAGCCGGCAGGCTTTTCCTGGACGGGGCGCAGCCTGGCGGTTGCCGGGCAATGTGCCCCCAGGCCTGCGACGGGCGCTCGCCGCCTTGAGTTACGGGATCGATGAAATTCGGCTTGCCCCGCGCCGGGGTGTTCGCTCCGGCCGCCATTCTGTTCGTTTCTCTCTTCGGCGCCGGGACTCCCGCCGCCTGGGCTCAGGAGCAGGCCCCTCTGGCGGTCGTTGCCGAGGAAATGGTCCAGCCGCTTCCTACCGAGCAATCGCTCGAGGCGCGGGTCGCGCAAGCGACGTCGCTCCAGGAGCTGGTCGGCGACATGCCGGTCGTCGAAGAGCTTACCGCCGAGATGAGATGCCTGGCGCAGGCGGTCTATTTCGAAGCCCGCGGCGAACCGCTTGCCGGGCAGCTCGCGGTGGCGCGAGTGGTCGTCAACCGCGCGACGTCGGGACTCTATCCGCCCGATTACTGCGCGGTCGTCACCCAGCGCTCGCAATTCTCGTTCGTAAGGCGCGGGCGCATTCCTGAGGCCGACGAAACCTCGCCGGCCTGGCTGCGTGCCAAAGCGATCGCGCAGATCGCGCATCAGGACCTGTGGCAGAGCGATGCGCGCGATGCGCTCTATTTTCACGCGGCCTACGTCAACCCGAGCTGGGCCCGCCGCAAGACCCAGCTGGCCCGGATCGACACCCACATCTTCTATCGCTGAGTGCCGCTAATGGCGTCGATCAGGGCCTGGCTTGCGCCAAGCCTCGCACCCGGCGGTGTCGCACGCGGGCATGCCGCGTCAACAGCAGAAATCAGGCCAGCTCGACCCAGACGGGCGCGTGGTCGCTGGGTTTCTCGCGGCCGCGGTATTCCTTGTCGACACCCGCCGCGACCATCCGGTCGGCGGCTTGCGGCGAGAGCAGCAGGTGGTCGATGCGAAAGCCTTGGTCGCGCTGCCAAGCGCCGGCCTGGAAGTCCCAGAACGTCCACACCCCGCCTTGCGGGTTGAGCGTATCGATCGCGTCGGTCCATCCGTCGTTGAGGATGCGCGCATAGGCATCGCGCGAAGCCGGCTGCATCAGCGCGTCGTTGGCCATAGCGCGCACCGAGAACGTGTCCTTGTCCTCGGGAATGACGTTGAAATCGCCGACCACCACGGTCGGCATCTCGCCTTCGAGCAGCTCGCCGAGCCGCGTTCGCAGCCGCTCCATCCAGGCGATCTTGTAGTCGAACTTCGGTCCCGGCTGCGGATTGCCGTTGGGAAGGTACAAGTTGACCACCCGCACGCCGTTCACGTCGGCTTCGATGTAGCGCGATTGAACGTCCTCGGGGTCGCCCGGCAGTCCGCGCCCGGCTTCGGCCGGC
>CBHCZH010000077.1:0-15552 GCA_965977975.1 uncultured bacterium | reverse complement strand
TCGAGCTGATCGTCAGCGGCAAGGATCCGAGCGGCGAGAGCTTCTACTTCCTCGAGATGAACACCCGGCTGCAGGTCGAGCACCCGGTGACCGAGGCGGTGACCGGCATCGACCTGGTCGAGCAGATGATCCGCGTCGCGGGAGGCGAAAAGCTGCCGTGGACGCAGGACCAGATCGCGCTCAACGGCTGGGCGATCGAGAACCGGGTCTATGCCGAGGATCCCTATCGCGGCTTCCTGCCGAGCACGGGACGGCTGGTGCGGTATGAGCCGCCGGAACCGGCCGCACATCAGCAGCCGTTCGCCCTGAGCCCTTCGAAGAGCGTCACGAACGACACCAACGTGCTTCGACGACCCCGGATCAAGTCCGGGGACGAACGAGGTTATGTGCGCCTCGACGATGGCGTGGCCGGGGGCGGCGAGGTCAGCATGTTCTACGACCCGATGATCGCCAAGCTGGTCACTTGGGCGCCGACACGCGAGGAAGCCGTCTCGCTGCAGGTCGAGGCGCTCGACGCTTTTCGTATCGAAGGCCTGGGCCACAACGTCGATTTCCTCAGCGCGATCATGCAGCACCCGCGCTTCCTCGCGGGCGATCTCACGACCGGCTTCATCGCTGAGGAGTATCCCGAGGGGTTCGAAGGTGCCCCCGCGAGAGAGGAAACGCTGCGCACGATCGCCGCCCTCGCCGCCGGTATCGAATGCTCCGTTCGGGCCCGCGCAGCCAGGACAAGCGGCACGCTCAATGGCGCGCCGGGCAGCATGGGCGACTGGCTCGTGCAGATGGGCGGTCGTGATTACGCCGTGACCCTCGGCGAAGGCCACGCCAAAGTCGACGGTCACCGCGTCGAGGGCCGCTGCGACTGGCAACCGGGCATGACCAAGGCCGCGGCGACCGGCGGCAACGAGAAGTTCGGCGTGATCGTGCGCAAGGCGGGAGTGCGCTGGTCGATCACCACTCGCGGAGCCACGCACCGCGCGCTGGTCTTGCCGGCGCATCTCACGCCGCTCGCCGCGCACATGCTCGAGAAGGTGCCTCCCGACATGTCCAAGCTGCTGGTCAGCCCGATGCCGGGCTTGCTCGTGGCTATGCATGTGGCACGGGGCGATGCGGTGGAACCCGGCCAGCCGCTGGCGACGGTCGAGGCGATGAAGATGGAAAACATCCTGCGCGCGCCGAAGGCCGGAACGGTCAAAGACATCCGCGCGTCGGAGGGGGGCAGCCTGGCGGTCGACCAGGTGATCCTCGAACTCGAATGAGCTGGAGGCAAGCGCAATGAGAATCCTCGTGTCCGTCAAGCGGGTGATCGATTACAACGTGCGGCCGCGGGTCAAGCCCGACGGCAGCGGAGTCGACCTCGCCAACGTCAAGATGAGCATCAACCCCTTCGACGAAATCGCGGTCGAAGAGGCGATCAGGCTTCGGGAACAGGGCAAGGCGAGCGAGATCGTCGCGGTCTCGATCGGGTCCGCAAAGGCTCAGGAGACGCTGCGTACCGCGCTCGCCATGGGTGCCGACCGGGCGATCCTGGTGCAGACCGACGACGAGGCAGAACCACTGGCCGTCGCCAAGGTCCTCAAAGCGATCTGCGATGAGGAGCAGCCCGGCCTCGTGGTCCTGGGTAAGCAGGCCATCGACGACGATTGCAACCAGACCGGCCAGATGCTCGCCGCGCTGTGGGGCCGGCCACAAGGGACCTTTGCGAGTAAGGTCGAGGTCGAGGGTGATCATGTGACCGTGACGCGCGAAGTCGATGGGGGACTCGAGACGGTCAGGCTCGCGCTTCCGGCAGTGGTCACCACCGATCTTCGCCTCAACGAGCCGCGTTACGCCTCGCTGCCGAACATCATGAAGGCCAAGTCCAAGCCGCTCGCGACCAAGGCGCCGGCGGACTACGGCGTCGATACCGCGCCGCGCCTGAAGGTGCTGCGGGTGGACGAGCCTTCCTCGCGGCAGGCGGGGATCAAGGTCGGCTCGGTCGACGAGCTGGTTCAGAAGCTGAAGGCGCTGGGGGTGGCAGGATGAACACGATTGTACTAGCCGAACACGACAACTCCACACTCAAGGACGCGACGCTCAGCACCGTCACCGCCGCGGCCAATCTGGGCCAGGTGGACGTGCTGGTCGCCGGCAGCGGCTGCCGCGCGGTGGCCGAGGCGGCCGCGAAGCTCGCGGGCGTCGGCAAGGTCCTTCTTGCCGACGAGGCAGCCTACGGTCATCAGCTCGCCGAGAACGTCGCGCCGCTCGCCGCGAGGCTGATGGAAGGCTACGAGGCCTTCGTGGCGCCTGCCACGACGACCGGCAAGAACATCGCGCCCCGGGTGGCCGCGCTGCTCGACGTGATGCAGATCTCCGAAGTGATCGGCATCGAGGGCGAGCGCACGTTCAAGCGGCCGATCTACGCCGGCAACGCCATTGCCACGGTCGAGAGCTCGGATGCGAAGCTGGTGCTGACCGTGCGCGGCACGGCATTTGGCAAGGCCGCGACAAACGGCTCGGCGACGATCGAGGAAGTCTCGGGCCCGGGCGATGCCGACCTTTCGTCGTTCGTCGGCCTCGAGGCCGAGAAAAGCGAACGTCCCGAGCTCACCAGCGCGCGCGTGGTCGTCTCCGGCGGCAGGGCTCTGAAGGACCTTGCAACCTTCGAGCAGGTGATCATCCCGCTGGCCGACAAGCTCGGCGCCGCGGTCGGCGCCAGCCGCGCTGCGGTCGATGCGGGTTACGTGCCGAACGACTGCCAGGTCGGCCAGACCGGCAAGATCGTCGCTCCCGAAGTCTACATCGCCGTCGGCATTTCGGGCGCGATCCAGCACCTCGCGGGCATGAAGGATTCGAAGGTGATCGTCGCCATCAACAAGGACGAGGACGCGCCGATCTTTCAGGTCGCGGATATCGGCCTGGTGGCGGACCTGTTCCAGGCGGTGCCGGAGCTGACGGAGAAGCTTTGAGCCAATTCCTCAAGAAAGGTATTTAAATACCGTTCGATATGAAAAAGAGCGCCCACAGAGGACGGCCGCGCGAGTTCGACACGGAAGAGGCGCTTGCTGCCGCGCTGCGCGTGTTCTGGGCCCAGGGTTACGAGAGCGCTTCGCTAACCGACCTGACCGAGGCGATGGGCATCACCCGGCCGAGTCTCTACGCCGCGTTCGGCAACAAGGAAGCGCTCTTCAAGCGGGCGCTCGACCTCTACGAGACGGAAAAGCTCGCCTATATGAAGCGCTCGCTCGAGGCGCCGACCGCGCGCATGGTGGCGCAGTGTATGCTCGAAGGCGCGATCGAAACCATCACCAGCGAATGCCGGGGCTGCCTCGGGGTTATTGTATCGGTTAGTTGCAGCAGCGGGGATTCGCCGATCGCTCAGGACGTGCGTGAACGCACGCAGACCTCGCATGACGCGCTCGTCGAACGGATGCAGCGGGCGATCGACGAGGGCGACTTCACCATGCCTGTCACCGCGGATGCGATGACGCGCTACCTGATGGCAGTGATGCAGGGCATTTCCGTCCATGCCAGCGCGGGCGTGACCCGCGACGAGCTGCAGCAGGTTGCAGAGGCCACGCTGGCGGTCTGGCCGGGACGCTAGACCTCTGGATTCTGCCGCACTGAGGGAGAATTCTGCCGGCATTTCTGAAGGCACTGCCTGATCTGTTGTGCAGCGAGGGGGGGGACGATTGGAGGTCTTTGGAACCTTGCCCTCTTTCGTGGCGCCTCTTTCCTGAGCAACCGCCGGTTCACGGCGCCGAGGCGTGAGAACGTCGCTTGGTGGTGCCGGGTCGGATTTCGGCCGGGTGGCCCAGCTGCGGCGTGGTCTGCGCCGGACGGACTCTCGAGACCGCGATCGCCGAGACCCGCCACCACCGCGAGCGCTTCCTGTGCGTCACCGACGAGCCGGCGCAGGGGCCGGCGCGACTATTTTCTTCGGCGCGCGGTCCAGCCAGCGATCAGGAACTTTTCACATGAGTCGCGTGCTTGCGGCGACCGCGAGCTCATGCTGTTTTCGCGGACCCTACGCGCTCGACGCTGATCGGCGTGCCGTTGAAGCTCGCGCAGCCGCTCGGCACGTCGAAGGCAGCATCGTCGCTCAGCCTATTGTAGTTCGCGCTTTGCAGACCGTGGGCGAGGGTCAGGCGCGAGCCGTCCATCGGCTCGCTCCAGCCATGCGGCACGCAGACGGTTCCCATTCCTACCTCGTCGGTAAGACGCGCGGGGAGTGTAATGTCGCCGACGCGCGAACGCAGTCGCACCTCATCGTTCTCGGCAATGCCGAGCCGGGCCGCGTCCGCGGGATTGATCATCGCCGTGCAGCGCTTCGGCCCCTTCACCAGCGGCCAAAGATTGTGCATCCAGCTGTTGTTCGAGCGCATCTCGCGCCGGCCGATCAACCGAAGCGTGTCGGGCGCGAACGCGCCCTCGGTGATCGCCCGTTCCAGGCGCGGAATGTCAGCGAGGAAAGGCTCGGCGGCAAGCGCGATCTTGCCGTCGGGCGTGCCGATCGCCGCGGGAAGGCGGCCGGGCGTCATCGGCCCGTAGGAAATCCCAGCCGGCTTCTCGCGCAGGCGAGCCAAGGAGAGGCCGCCTGGGTGGCTGCCAAAGCCGTCGCCATTCTTCCCACAGCGCAGCAGGACATCGAAAATGCGCTCGGGATAGTCCTCGCCGTCGGCGCGCGCCAACAGGTCGGGCATCTCCGCCCCAGCGGGAAAGCGCGGCAGCCTGGGCGCCTGCCTCGACAGATATTCGACCGCGCAGCGCTGGTCATAGGCGGCTTCGTCCATGCCCGCCATGCGGGCGGCAAGGCCATTGATGATGCTCCAGTCGGTCCGCTCCGCAGGATCAGCCGGCAGGATCCGCGGCGACCAGCAGACCACGTCCTCCACCATCCAATTGTTCCAGATCAGCGTGAACTCGCTGTGGCGCAGATGATCGCCGGGCGGCAGGATGACGTCGGCAAAGCGCGTGGTCTCGTTGAGGTAGATATCGACCGAAACCATGAAGTCGAGGCTGCCCAGAGCGGCTGCCACACGGCCTGCATTGGGATTGGACAGCACCGGATTGCCGGCGATGGTCATCAGGCCGCGTATCTGGCCTGACCCCGGCGTCTCGATGTCTTCCCACATTGCGTGCGTGGGCATCGTTCCGCCCAGTTCCGGTGCGCCGGACACGCGCGACCGCCATCGGCCATAGGGCGGCTGATCACCTTCATAGGCGTCGTGCGTGAATATCGGTAGGCTGCCTTCGGGGAAGATCACCCCGCCCTCGGCATCGCAATTGCCGGTGAGCAGGTTGAGGCAATCGATCGCCCAGACGCCAAGCGTGCCGAAGCGTTGCGTGTTGACGCCAACCCGGCAATAGGCGGCCGCACTGCCCGCCGCCGCGTAATCCCGCGCAAGCTGTGCGATGCGATCCGGCTCGATGCCCGTAAGGGCGGCGACACGATCCGGCGGAAACTGCGCAGCGACCGCGCGCAGTTCGTCAAGTCCGGAGACGTGCCCCTCCAGGCGACCGAGGCGCACAAGCCCTTCCTTGAACAATGTGTCGATCATGGCGAACGCTAGAAGCGCGTCGGTGCCCGGGCGGATGGCGAAGTGATCGTCGGCCAGATCGGCCGTGGAGGTGCGACGCGGGTCGACCACGACCAGCTGCGCGCCGCGCGCCTTCAGCCGCTTGAGCCGGCCCGGCATGCCGGGGGCTCCGAACATGCTGCCATGCGATACCATGGGGTTGGCGCCGAAGATCAGGAAGAAATCGGTCCGCTCCACGTCAGGCACGGGCACGTTGCCGATATTGCCGTACAGAAACGCGCCGACCATGTTGCGCGCAAAATTATCGATCGCCGCCGCGCCGGTCATCATCGCCGGCATGACGCCGAGCAGCGAACCGACAACCATCTGCAACGCGGCCACGTGCGCAGAAGGATTGCCAAGATAGAGGCCCGCTGCCTGCGGACCATGCTCGGCAAGTACGCGCCCGAGCCCAGCGGCGGCATAGTCCAGCGCCTCTTTCCAGCTCGCCTCACGAAAGCTGTCACCCTCGCGGATCAGAGGCTTGCGAAGTCTGTCCGGATCTTCGCGCAGCGCCTTGATGGCCTGTGACTTGGAGCAGACGTACCCCTGGCTCGAAGGATGGTCCGGATCGCCCGACACCCGGCCCACTGCGCCGGTTTCCGGATCGGCCTCGATCACTAGCCCGCAGCTAGGTTCGCACGTCGGACAAATCCGCGCAAATTTCTGTAGGGCCATGCTTCTTCTCTCCTCGCATGCCTCATTGACCGAGTCCGTGTCGATCGCCTCGTCCATTCGGAGAACCGAACATTAAAAGTCGAGTGCGAGTCCTCTTCTGGTCAGGCGTTCAGGTCGGCGTGACGAGTGCCGCGACGATGTCGGCTACCGCGCGCGCGCGTCGCCGGTGAAAGCCCGCGAACAACCGGCGGAGCCGGGCAGGCGTGCCGCCGGCGGTTGATCACCGAGCAGCTTGCTGAGGAGCGGGACCGCAAGACGGTTTATCGCCCAGGCATGCTGCTCCAGCGGCGCGAGTTGCGGGCCAACTATCCGATCGGCTCGGGATGCCGTTCGGGGACGCGGAGACCCTCGAGTGGATACGAGGCCGCCTGGTCCGTGCGGTCAGATGACCAGCGCGCGCCATGCGCTGATCGAGCGATCGCGGGATTTTGTCCTCGTGCCGTGGCGGCCGGTGCTCGAGCGGCACGTCGGCAAGCAGGTGTCCGGTATTGTGCGCGGGGGAGGCTTCAGCTGGACCATCGGCCGACAGCGGAGCGGACCGAGCATCTCGTGAAGGTACTGCGGCTATCGGGCGCCGGATTGCTTTGGTCGTAGGCGCCATGCATTCGGACCGGGCTCGCCGGATCGGCAGGTCCGGTTCGCGAACGCGGCCTTGCGCGCGACGGTCCCTCTGGCGGAAAGCGGGTCCGATGACCGCTCTCGATTCGTTCCTGATTGGCGCGCTTGGCGCGATCGAAAAGCGCGAACAGCGCCGCACGCTCGGAGCAACCGCAATCGCTCCGTGCGGCAGGCTGCGGCGCGAAGGCGCGGAATTTCTCGACTTCTCGAGCAATGACTATCTCGGATTCTCGCGTCATCCGCTGGTGATCGAGCGCGCGCGGGAGTGGACCGCAAGCATGGGTGTCGGCTCCGGAGCTTCGCGGCTGGTGACCGGAACGACGGAGGCCCATCTTGCCCTCGAGAACAGAATCGCAGCGTTCAAGGGCACCGAGGCGGCGCTGCTCTTCGCATCCGGATGGCAGGCGAATGCCGCCGTCTTGCCGGCGCTGCTGGCAGCCGCGCCCGGCGCGGCCGTGTTCGCGGATCGATTGATTCACGCGAGCTTGCATCATGGTTGTGCCGCCGCGGGGGCACGCGAGATCCGCTTCAGGCACAACGATCTCGACCATCTCGAGAGTCTGCTGGAGGCGCGAGGTAGCAACGCCCCGGCTCGGATTATCCTGACCGAAAGCGTCTTCAGCATGGACGGCGATCTGGCCGACCTTTTCCGGCTGGCGGAGCTGGCGCGCCGGCACGAGGCTTTCCTGTTCGTCGACGAGGCGCATGCGACGGGCGCGCTCGGACCGGGAGGAGCCGGGCTGTCCGCCACGGTGCCGGGTGGGGTCGACTTGGCGATGGGAACGTTCAGCAAGGCGATGGGAAGTTTCGGCGCCTACGTCGCGGGATCGCGCCTGCTCTGCGATTATCTCGTCAACACCTGCAGCGGGTTCATCTATTCGACGGCGCCGCCGCCCGCGGTGCTCGGCGCGATCGATGCCGCGCTCGATCTGGTGCCGGCCATGGACGTGGAGCGCGCGAAGCTCGCCGCACTCGCCGAGCGTCTGCGGCAGGGGCTGGGGCAGCGCGGCGTGGACGTCGGCTGCTCGCGCAGCCATATCGTGCCCGCGATCGTCGGCGATGCCGGCACTGCGGTTGCGTTGAGCGGCAAGCTGGCCGAACGCGGAATGATCGCTTCGGCGATCCGGCCGCCGACTGTGCCGCCGGGTACGAGCCGGCTGCGCCTGGCGCTTCGCGTGGGCCTCGACTTCGAAGACATCGACCGCTTGCTGGGGGCGATCGACGAGTGCCGGTGACGCTTCTCTTCGTGCACGGCTGGGGCTTCGACGCCGACATCTGGCGGGATGTCGCCGCGCTCCTTGAGGATTTCCCGCAGGCATTCGCCGAGCGCGGCTATTTCGGCGCCGCTCGCGACCCGGAAGTGAACGGCCCGGTGATCGCCGTGGCGCACAGCTTTGGCGCGATGCGCGTCCTGCGCGATCCGCCGCGCCGATGCCGCGGGCTGATCGCCGTCAACGGCTTCGATTGCTTCACCGCGCGGGGCGATTTCCCCGGGGTGGCACCGCGTGTCGTCGACCGCATGATCATGCGCTTCGATCACGCCCCGGAAACCGTGCTTGGCGACTTCCGCCGCCGCTGCGGAGCCGGTCCTCCGCCGAGCGTATTTCATACGCCGCCGTTGCGGCACGATCTCCTGGCGCTCAGGGACATGGACTGCCGCGAGGACAGCGCGCGGTGGACCGCGCCGATGCTCTCGCTCCAGGCCGCAGGCGATCCGATCCTGTCGCCGGGGATGCACGAGAAGGTATTTGCCGCAGCGCCGCATGTCGCTCGCGCGACCGGCCAGACTGCCGGGCATTTGCTTCCGCTGACCGATGCGGTTTACTGCGCCCGCGCCATCAGGCAATTCGTGGAGAAAGCTGCGTGAATGTCATGCATCGCGAGAAAGTCCGATCGGCGTTCTCCGCCGCGTGCGACTACGATCGTCATGCACACGTCCAACGCCTGGTGGCGCGTCGCTTGGCAACGCGGATCGCCGCGTTGCCTCTGCCCCCTTCGCCGCGCGTTCTTGAGATCGGTTGCGGAACCGGTTTTTTGACCCAGGCCCTGATCGAACGAGGCATTGGCGGCGAGTGGCTGATTACCGATATTGCACCCGCCATGGTCGAGCGTTGCCGCGCACGTGTGGGCGATGCGCCGGGGCGCCGCTTCGAGGCGCTCGATGGGGAATACGGATCTCCCGACTGCGACGAAGGCTTCGACCTCATCTGTTCGAGTTTGACGACGCAGTGGTTCGACGACCAGGAGACCGCGCTCGCGCGGATGCTTCGCTGGCTTGCGCCCGGCGGCCACTGCCTGTTCGCCACGCTGGGGGCGGGGAGCTTCGCCGAGTGGCGCCAGGCCCATGAAAGGGAAGGTTTTGACCCCGGAACTCCGGCTTTTGCGTCGCTGAGGTACCTGCTTGCGATGCTGCCCGACGCGCAATGCGGCCCACTTCACGTCGAACGGTTTGTCGAAACGCACGACGGCGCGCTCGACTTCATGCGCTCGCTGCGGGCGATCGGCGCCGACACCGCTGCACGCAGGCACCGGCCGCTCGATCCGGCAGCGATGCGGCGGGTCATGCGCAATTTCCAGGATGACGGCGGTTCCGTCACCTACGAAGTCGTGACCTGCCATTACGGACACGGCCTGCTGCATCCGTGATGGCTGCCCCGCGCATCATCGTGACCGGAACCGATACGGACGTCGGCAAGACCGTGTTCGCGGCGGCGCTCACGGATGCCCTCTGCGCCTGTTACTGGAAGCCCGTGCAGGCCGGCCTCGATGCGAACGGCGACAGCGATAGCGCCCGCGTCGCCCGGCTTTCGGGGGCATCGCCTGCCCGGATACTTCCCGAAGCCTATTGCTTCGCCACGGCCTGCTCGCCCCATCGCGCCGCCGAGATCGACGGAGTGACGATCGATCCGGCACGGCTGGCTCTGCCGGAAGTTGACGGACCGCTGGTGGTCGAAGGAGCAGGCGGTGTGCTCGTGCCCCTGACGCGCTCGCTGGTCTTCGTCGAGATATTTGCACGCTGGGCTTCTCCCGTCCTCCTCGTCGCTCGCACCGCACTCGGCACCATCAATCACAGCCTGCTGTCGATCGAGGCGTTGCGCGTTTGCGGTATTGCGATCCTGGGCGTCGCCTTCGTCGGGGATGCCAATCCGGACAGCGAGGCCATCGTCGCCGAACTCGGCGGCGTTCGCCGTCTGGGGCGTTTGCCGCAACTCGATCAGTTGAACCGGTCCACGCTTGCGGCCGCCTTTCGCGAGAATTTTGACGTCGCGGACTTTCGGACGTGAGTTCGCCGATCTGGCATCCCTTTACCCAGCACGGGCTGCAGGAGCCGATCCCGCTCGTCGAAAGCGCGGAAGGGGCCATCTTCCACACGGCGGATGGCCGCCGGGTGATAGACGCCATCTCGTCATGGTGGGTGACGACGCACGGGCATTGCCATCCGAAGATCATGGCGGCCATCGCCGAGCAGGCGCAAAGGCTCGATCAGGTCATCTTCGCGGGGTGGACGCATGAGCCTGCGGAGAGTGTGGCGCGCGGGCTGCGCGCGGTCATGCCGGAAGAGCTCACTCGAGTGTTCTTCTCCGATTCCGGGTCGACCAGCGTCGAAGTCGCACTGAAGATGGCGCTCGGCTACTGGATAGGCCGTGGGGAACCGCGCCACCGGATCATCGTCATGGAGCACAGCTACCACGGCGACACGATCGGCGCGATGTCGGTGGGCGCGCGCGGCGTATTCAATCGCACGTACGATCCGCTGCTGTTCGACGTTATCCGGATTCCCTTTCCTGCGTTCGGTAGTGAGCAGGAGACGCTCGACGCGGTCGAACGAGCCTGCGAACAAGATGCCGCGGCGCTGATCGTCGAGCCGCTCATCCTCGGCGCGGGCGGCATGCTGATGTACCCGGCGTGCGTGCTCGCAGACATGCGCGTCATATGCGCGGCGGCCGGAGTCCTGTTCATCGCCGACGAGGTGATGACCGGCTGGGGACGCACGGGCTCGCTCCTCGCTTGCGAACGGGCCGGGATCGTGCCCGACATTCTGTGCCTTTCCAAAGGCCTGACTGGCGGTGCCATGGCGCTCGCCGTGACCATGGCGACCGAACCGATCTTCGAGGCGCATTACTCCGCCGACCGCGCCCGCATGTTTTTCCATTCCTCGAGCTACACTGCCAATCCGATTGCTTGCGCCGCCGCGGCCGCCAATCTGGCGATCTGGCGCGAAGAGCCCGTGTGCGAGCGGGTCGCTGCGTTGGGTAAGCGACAACGCAGCCGGTTAGATGGACTGGCGAGGCAGATGGATATCAGGAACCCACGAAGCTTGGGCACGATCGCCGCTTTCGAAGTGGGCGAGGATAATGGCTATCTGGCCGATGTCGTTCCGCAGCTGCTGGCGTTCTTCCGCGACCGCGACGTGCTCCTCAGGCCGCTGGGCAACACGATCTACGTCATGCCGCCGTATTGCATTTCCGACGACGAGCTCGACCAGGTTTACAGTGTCGTTGCTGAAGCTGCGGCTGTTGTAGGCAATACTGCGGCATCTCTGTCTTGAGCGATCGTGCGGCCGTAGGCTCCCGGCGTAGATCGGATTATGGCAGAAGTCCCGACAGAAATCGGGTCGAATCCGGTGTAGCTGCGGCAGACTGGGTCCGACCAGGCGAACGCAAGAAACTACCGTCAAATCACTAAAAAGAACCGAATCTAGAGGACTCGGTTGGCTGGGGCGGCAGGGTTCGAACCTGCGCCTGGCGATGCGTCCGGCTGATGCCGATCGAATGTCGAAGAGCTGGGTAGTGGGTCGTGGGAGTTTCCCAGGGTACGAACGGATATCGCGTTCCGGCTTCGTAAGCTGCGGTTCCGCCGCGTGGGCCGCATGGAGTGAGAACGGCAATCGCGAAGGATTTCGCGGCCGATTCGAACTCCGCTTCGAGCGTCTGTCGCAGCCGCATGCCGCCGCTTCAGTCGCGCAAGAGTGTGAGCGGAAGTGTGGGCGTATGATAGGAGTGTGGGCGTAAACCCGAAAGGTGTCGGCGTAACGCGAAGCTAGTCACGCTTGCAGCTGCGCGGGCGAAGGCAGCCGAGGCGCGTAAGGCGATACGCGAAGACAAGCGCGATCTCGTGGCCGAGAAGCGCGACGCAAAGGCGGCGGCGGTCGCCTTCCGCGAAGCGGCGCTGGCGCATGCGTCCGCCATCCGACCGGACAAGTCTATCTGAACTCTCTGAAGAATTCGGTCAGTTCCGCAACGAACAAGGCCGCCGCAGCCTGTGCCGGAAAATGCCCGCCATGGGGATGAACCGCATAATGACGGACATCATACACCCGCTCAAGCGCACTGCGCGGAATGGGCGGAATCAGGTCGTCCGCAAATAACATGAAACCTGCCGGAACCGGGATCCGCGTTCCTGGTGGGATGACGCTTTCATGCAGAAAGCCATAAAGCCACAGCGGAGCCGACGGTCCGTTGATCCAGTAGATCATGACGTTCGCCAAGAGATCATCGATCGGGAAAGGCGGACCACCATCGGCGACGGGCGTGCTCCAGGATCTGAACTTTTCAATAATCCAGGTCGCAAGAGCTAGCGGCGAGTCGGTAAGCCCGAACGCCATTGCATCGGGCTTATGGCCTTGGATCGCCTGATAGGCGCTCTCAGGATTAGGAGCGGTAGCGCGCTGGAGCCACTGTGCCTCCTCTTCGGTCGGACCGGGTCCTGCGGGATCGGGGGCAATGAACCCCCCCGCGGTCGTAAACAGAACCGCCTGCAATCCCGCCGGTTCGAACTCCGCGAGGCACCTTGCCGCTAAACTGCCCCAGTCAGACCCGAACACGACAAAACGTTCCAGTTGCAGTTGGCTGCAAAGCGTTGCCCACAGCACCCCGATCTGCGCGGCCGACATCGGCCGGGCGGGCGGCGGGGAAAACCCATAGCCGGGCATGGACGGTATGATCACGGTGAAGGCATCCTCAACCGCTCCGCCATGTCGTTCCGGATGCGCCAGCCGATCGATCACTCCGTCAAATTCGACGAAGGAACTGGGCCAGCCATTGAGCAGCACCAATGGCAGTGGATCAGGACCGGAACCCGGCTCGACCACGAGATGAATGTCCTGCCCATCGACGTTGACCATGCGCTGGACAAAGCGGTTGAGATGATGCTCGTGCGCCCGCCAGTCGAATCGCTCACGCCAATGATCCAGCAGTTTCGCGGCCGCTTCCAGCGGCATCCCGCGGCTCCACCCTGCGCCGGTTTCGACGTGCGGCAACCGGGTCCGCGCAAGCCGATCCGCAAGATCGGCCAGCTCTTCATCAGAGACAGCGATCCGGAACGGACTGCCCGCCCTTAGGCACCGTTCAGCGGCAGTCTCCTGCCCCCCGACAGCCTCAGGCAAGGGCTGCCTCGACGTTCGCCATGTAGGAATGATAGGCCCTTGGCTCAGGGTCCGTGCGCGGATTGTGGAAAGGCGACAATGCCTTGATCTGTGCGTGGCTGGGGTGGAATGGGTCCAGGTTGGCGTTCGCCAGGGTCATGACACGGTTCAGAAAACGCTCGAGATGGAGAATCCACGGCGAGGAGGCGTTCATCTGCCGCGCGAATTCACCGATGGGCGCCCATCGAGCACGTGTTTTGGACAAATCCACATTTGGCTTGCGAATGGGCATGAAAGATGTCCTCCAGACTCATTCTCGATCATGCCGTTTTTCTGGCATTCGTCCCCACCCGTCCGGACTATTCAGTTCGCCGCGCATCATACTGGCTGTGAATATCTTCTCCTTGTCAGCGCGGCACAATGCGGATGGGCGCCCAGCCCTTGAGTTTCTGATCTCGGGATTCTTCGCACCCATGTCCGCTCGGACGATGACGTGACGTGTGCCCGGCGCCGATGACTGGATTTGCATAAAGCGGGCTCGCTAATCGTTGGCCCGACGGATGCCTTGGCTTGGCCAGAACTGCGGAACAGCGACTGCCGCTCCGTGGCATCGCCAAGAAGTAAATGCTGCATGAATGTGCGGGCTTCCGCAAGCCGAATGGGGGGACAGGATGAGCGGAGAGGCGAGCGAACTGGCAGACCAGGCAGCCCTTCCCGGCGAGAGCGCGCTGGTCGACGAGCAGCTCCGCGCCGTCCAGCCGGACGATCGCGTCACAGCTGCGATCCGCCAGCCAGGATGTTCGCTTACGCAAGCCTATTCGCTCCTGTTCGATGCGTACGCCGCCCATCCCGCGCTGGGCGAGCGGGCCTGGCGCATCGCGGAGACCGAAAAGGCCGCCCGCGTGCGTGAGTATCTCGATGGGTTCTCCACGATCAGTTATGCCGAACTTGGGAAAAGCGTGACCGGCCTTGCGACAGCCTGGCGGTGCCGCGACGAGCACCTAGTCCGGCCGGGCGAATTCGTTGCGCTGTTCGGGCAGCCGGGAATCGATATAACCACCGGCATACTCGCGGCGATCTTCGCCCAGGCGGTGCACGTTCCCCTGCTGGCGTCCCAAGCGGCGGAGGACATCCGGGCGATTCTGGACGAGATTGCGCCGGCGGCGATGCTGGTCGACATCCGCGATGTGGAGCGGATGGTGCCGTTCGCTCTGGCCACGCCCTCGCTGCGCAGCTTCGTGGTGCTGTCGGCCGATCCCCGCGTCGACGAGGATGCGCGAATCCTCGAGCACGCACGCGCGGTTCTGGCCGCTTCCAGCCACGCAATCGCCCTCGCCACCATCGACGAACTGATCGCCTTTGGGCGGGAGAGGGAATTCGAACCGCTTCCGGCAGATCCTGCAGGCAAGGATGCCATGCTGGCGATCCTCTATACCTCGGGCAGTACGGGCAGGCCCAAGGGCGCGATTTACAGCGAGGCGATCGTGCGCCTGCCGATCCTCCAGGTGGAAAAGGCGGAGGCCAATATCGCGCTCGTTTTCGCGGGAATGAACCACTCCCTCGGCTACTCGCAGGTGTTCCGTACCCTCGCCCAGGGCGGGACCGCGCTTTTTACCCTCAAGAGCGACATGTCTTCGCTGTTCGACGACCTGCGGATCAGCCGGCCTACCCACCTCAATCTGTTTCCTCGCGTGGTCGAGCAGATCCACCAATACTTCGTTGGCGAGGTCCTGTACCGGGTGAGCAGGGGCCAGGGCCGGGCCGAAGCGGAGGCCGAGGTTCGTCAGGCCATGGCAAGGACGTTCCTGGGCGACCGGCTGGTTTTTGCCGTGGTTGGCGGCGCCCCGATATCGCGAGAGCTTCGCCAATTCTTCATGGATACGTTCGGCGTTCCGCTATGCGTAGGCTATGGTTCGACCGAAACCTCGGGCGTGACCTTCGACGGCCGGCTCGACCGCCGCTTCGTCACGGATTTCGAGCTGCGCGACGTGCCGGAGCTCGGCTATTCAAACGCCGACCGCCCTTGGCCGCGCGGCGAACTGGCGGTCAAGACGCGCAGCGCCATTCCAGGCTATTACAAGGACGCCAAGGCCACGGCCGGGATCCGCGATGAGAATGGCTGGATCCTGACCGGCGATGTGTTCGAACTGCGCGAGGGCGAGGAACTGGTCTGGATCGACCGGCGGAATAATGTGCTGAAACTTTCCCAGGGCGAATATGTCGCGCTGAGCCAGTTGGAAATCGAATATGCCGGGTCGGTTCCCTGGATCAGGCAGATCTATCTCTATGGCACCTCGTTCCGGCCTAATCTGGTCGCGGTGATCGTGCCTGACC
>CBHCZH010000076.1:0-16161 GCA_965977975.1 uncultured bacterium | reverse complement strand
GCCCACTGGCGTTCGCGTGCGGGGGGGCGGAGGGTGGGGGCCTGGGCGCTCGACACTGGCCCCCTCCGTCAGCCGCTTCGCGGCTGCCACCTCCCCCGTGAACGGGGAGGATCATTCGCGCTGGTGCGGCAGCGGTTGCCGGACCTTTTATCGCCAAAGCGCTTCCAGCGCCGGCAGCAGGTGCGGCCGGTGCTCGGCGGGCACGCGCGCGATCAGCTCTGCCTCGAATGTTTCCACAACCTTGCGCCCCTCGGCCAGCCGCTCCCGGCCGTGAGCGGTGAGGCCGAGGCCGCGCGACTTCCTGTCGATCGGCTCCCGCTCGATCAGGCCCAGGTCTTCGAGCCGGTTGAGCAGCGGCACCATGTTGGCGCGCTGGATATCGAGCGCGCGGCCGAGCGCGCTGGCGGTAACCCCAGGATTTTCGGCGATGAGGATCAGCACCGAAACGTCCGACTGGCGCAGGCCGAGCTCCGTCAGGCGGCCGGCCAGTTCCGCCGCGGTTGCATTGGCCGCGCGGCGCAGCGCATAACCGGGAAGGGAAGGAAGCGGATCACGCATAGCGAATTCGTAATGATCGTTGTTGCTTATAGCAACTGCGATTGCTATGGCTCATAACGATGTAAGGGGGTCTGGCGACGATTCGCCGGTTATTTTTCTGCAGAGAGGAATTTTCATGGCTACGCCGTCGCAACCCGATCCGCGCCCGGAAGCGGAAACCGTCCGCTACGAGATCGCCGATGGCGTCGCCTGGGTCTATTTCAATCGCCCCGACAAGCGCAACTGCATGAGCCCCAAGCTTAACCGGCGCATGATGGAAGTGCTGGGCGAGCTCGAGTTCCGCGACGACGTGCAGGTGCTGGTGCTGACCGGCGAGGGGACTTCGTGGTCGGCGGGCATGGACTTGCTCGAATACTTCCGCATGACCGAGCAGGAAGGGCTCCACGCCATTCGGAAGTCCCAGCGCGAGGCCTACAGCTGGTGGGAGCGGCTGCGCTGGTACGAGAAGGCGACCGTGGCGATGATCAACGGCTGGTGCTTCGGCGGCGCGTACGGCCCGCTGTTCGCCTGCGACCTGGCGTTCTGCTCGGACGAGGCGCAGTTCGGCCTGAGCGAGATCAACTGGGGAATCCTGCCCGGCGGCGGCGCTTCGAAAGTCGCGGCCGAGCTGATGCCGTTCCGCAAGGCGATGTACCACGCGATGATGGGCGAGAACCTCACCGGCAAGCAGGCCGAGGAAGCCGGAATGGTCAATGAATCGCTCCCCGCCGACAAGCTCAAGGCACGCGTCCAAGAGGTCTGCGACGTGCTCAAGAAGAAGGACAGCCACGCGCTGCGCGCCACCAAGTGGGCCGTGCGCCGCGTCCGCGAGATGACGTATGAGAACGCCGAGGACTACCTGATCCGCGCGCAGGAAGCGCTCAACCAGTTCGGCGGCGTGGCGGCGCGCAGGGAAGCGACCAAGCAGTTCCTCGACGAGAAGAGCTTCAAGCCGGGTCTCGGCGCCTTCGACAAGACGAAGGTCAAGGCGGACTGAGTTTCGATCCGCCCGCGCAAGCGGGCTGATCATGGTTCGCGCAGAGACCGCCGAGGAAGCAGAGACCGCAGAGGAACCGGATCTTCTTTCTCTGCGTCCCCCTGCTTCCTCCGCGTGCTCTGCGAGAACCAATCGCGACTATGAGCCCGCTTCGCGGGAATGACGTGGGTGTGTCGGACCGCTAGGGCCCGCGACCTTGGGAGAGCATGAATGACCGAGCGGCGCTTCACCAACCAGCAGATCGACCGGCTCTTGAGGCCGAAGTCGGTGGCCGTGGTCGGCGCTTCGGACCGCACCGGCGCGCTCGGTGCGACGTTGCTCAACAACCTCGTGCAGTACGAGTTCGCGGGGGAGATCTATCCGGTCAACCCGAAGCGCGACGAGCTGCTCGGCCTCAAGGTCTATCATGAGATTTCCGAGCTCCCCGAGGACATCGACTGTGCGGTGCTGGCGATCCCGCGCGCGTTCGTGCTCGATACCGTGCGCCAGCTCGCGGCGCGCAAGTGCGGCGCCGTCGTGATCTATTCGGCCGGTTTCTCGGAGGCCGGCGAGGAAGGGATGCGCGAACAGCTCGAGCTGGGCACGATCGCAGCCGAGCACGGCATGGTGATCGAAGGGCCGAACTGCCTCGGCTGCACCAACTACGTCGAGCGCGTGCCGCTGACATTCGTCGAGACCAACATGGCGACCCCGCCCAAGGGAACGCGCGCGGTGGGCATCGCCAGCCAGTCGGGCGCGCTCGCCGCCGTTCTGGCGACCGCGCTGCACCCGCGCGGGCTCTACGTCTCGACTTCGGTCTCGACCGGCAATGAAGCCGCCACGGGCGTCGAGGACTACCTCGAATGGTTGGTCGACGACGCCGACACGCACGTTATCGCGATGTATGTCGAGAGCCTGCGCCGGCCCAAGGCCTTCATCGCCGCCGCCCGGCGGGCCCGTGCCGCCGGCAAGCCGATCGTGATCCTGCACCCCGGCAAGTCGAACAAGGCACAGGAATCGGCCGCGACCCATACCGGCGCGATGGCCGGCGACTACCAGCTGATGAAGGCCAAGCTCTCCCGCGAAGGCGTGATCTTCGCCGACACGCTCGAGGAGCTCGCCGACATCACGGAGATCGCGTTGCGCTGCCGGGCGCTGCCGGGCGCGGCGATGGCGGTGCTCGGCGAAAGCGGCGCGCTGCGCGGCCTGGCCTTCGACCTTGCCGAGGACATCGGCCTCGACCTGATCGACCTCAACGACGGGAACAGCCCGGCGCTGCGCGCGGTGCTGCCCGATTTCGTGCCCGTCTCGAACCCGACCGACATCACCGCGCTCGGCCTCAGCGAGCCCGAGATCTACACCAAAGTCCTGACCGCTCTGCTCGAGGATGAGCGCGTCGGCTCGGTGGTCGCTTCGATCATCCAGTCCGACCCGATCACCAGCGGCATCAAGTTCCCGCACATCGTCAAGGTGCTGGAGGACGGGACTTTCGCCAAGCCGCTCGTCTTCGCCGGAGTGGACGAAGGCGCGCGCGTTCCGCCCGAATATATCGAGGGCCTGCGCAAGGTCGGCATTCCGTGGTTCCCGAGCACCGAGCGCGCCTATCGCGCGATCGCCCGGCTGGCAGACCTCGCCAAGCGCGACCTGGCCGACCGCTCACAGCCGCCGCTGGCCGTGCCGGGGCTCGAAGCCGTTTCCGGCGTGGTCCCCGAATACAAGGCCAAGGAACTGCTGCGCCCGCTCGGCATCCGCTTCCCGGAAAGCCGCTTCGCAGCGAGCGCCGAGGAGGCCGTCGCCGCCGCGGAAGCCATCGGCTATCCGGTGGTGATGAAGGCCCAGGCCGCCGCGCTAGGCCACAAGAGCGATGCGGGCGGGGTGATCCTGAGCCTCAGGTCCGCCGAGGCGGTGCGCGACGCGTTCGGGCAAATGTACGCGAACGTCCGTGCCTACGACGCCGCCATTCAGCTCGACGGCGTGCTCATCGAGAAGATGGGCCGGATGGGCACCGAGATGATCGTCGGCGCCAAGAACGATCCCGAATGGGGCCCGGTGGTGCTCGCCGGCTTCGGCGGGGTGACCGCGGAAATCCTCAAGGACGTCAAGCTGTTCACCACCGATCTCGACCAGGCCGCGGTGCATGCAGGACTGCTCGGCCTCAAGCAGGCCGCGCTGCTCAAGGGCTATCGCGGCTCGCCAGCGCTCGACGTCGCCGCGCTCGCCGAGCTTATCGTGCAGGTCGGCCGGATCATGGCCGGCAACCCGCGAATCCGCGAGATCGACCTCAACCCCGTGATCGTCCATCCCGAAAGCGAAGGGGTGCTTGCGCTCGACGCGCTGATGCTTGTCGAGGGTTGAACCGAGCGGGCGGCGCGGTTCATCCGTTCCACGGCACCGCTAGTCGCCGTTCGGTCATGGTTTCCGCGCCGTTAATATAGCAGACAGGAAACCGCGCTGATCCCGGGTTCGACCTCCCGTCCGGGGGGCGGGCGGGACGCGATAAAAAGATGTCTATCTGGAAGGTGATGCGGTTCGCTTCGGCGGACCTGGCGATCGACCTGGGAACGGCCAACACGGTCGTTTACCTGCGCGATCACGGCGTGGTGCTGGCCGAGCCCTCGGTGGTGGCGATCGAGACCACGAACGGCCTCAGCAAAGTCCGCGCGGTCGGCGACGATGCCAAGATGATGCTCGGCAAGACGCCGCAGAACCTGACCACGATCCGCCCGCTGCGCAACGGCGTGATCGCCGACCTCGAGGTCGCCGAGCACATGATCAAGCACTTCGTCCGCAAGGCCCGTGCCAACGTCTCCTCGCGCCTCAAGAAGACGCCCGAGATCGTAATCTGCGTGCCGTCGGGCGCGACAGCGGTCGAACGCCGCGCTATCCGCGACGCGGCCTCGAACGCCGGCGCGCGCAAGGTCTGGCTGATCGACGAGCCGATGGCCGCGGCGATCGGCGCCGACCTGCCGATCACCGATCCGATGGGCTCGATGGTGGTCGACATCGGGGGCGGCTCAACCGAAGTCGGTGTGATGGCGGTAGGCGGGATGAGCCTGAGCCTGTCGGAACGCGTCGGCGGCGACCAGATGGACGAGGCGATCATGTCCTACGTGCGTCGCCATCACAACCTGCACATCGGCGAGGCCACCGCCGAGCGGGTCAAGAAGGAAGCCGGGTCGGCGTTGGCCGAGGGCGACGAAGTCGCGATCACGGTCCGCGGCCGTGACACGGTGCGCGGCGTCCCGCGCGAGGTCACGATCACTCGCGCCGACATCGCGGAGGCGATCGGCGGGCCCGTCGCGCAGATCGTCGACGCGGTGCGCCGCGCGCTCGAGGCCACGGCGCCCGAGATCGCCGCCGACATCCTCGACCAAGGCATCGTCATGACCGGCGGCGGATCGTTGCTGCACGGGATCGACAGGGTCATCTCGCGCGTCACCGGCCTGCCGGTCCGCCTCGCCGACGACCCGTTGAATTGCGTTGCGCTCGGAGCCGGCCGCGCTCTCGAAGAGAGCGATTACCGCGGCGTGCTGCACGCGGCGTAACGCCGCCGCGAAACGGGCGTTGGTTGACGACGATCGGAAACGCGGAAGTCCCGGTGTTACGGGCAGCCTTCAGTCCAGAAGCAGATATTCCGCTAAGTCAGCTTTCGACCGTCTCGAGCGGGTGAGGCGCTGCGTCGGCTTCCAGCGCGACCAGACACTGGGTCCATGCCGCCAATAGTGCCATTGCCAAGCCGGCGGCCCGCGCCGTGATCGGCCTGGCCTGGCCCGGAAGGCAGACCTGAGCCTCGACCAGGTCGGCCTCACGCCTGCGGATGGCATATGTCACCGGGCGTCCGATCAGACCTACCGCGGCCGCTTCGAACGCTCCGCAGTCGAGCAACTGTTCGTAGTTCGCTTCGGTCAAATCCGATCGAACGATGCTTTTGAGGGGACGAGGGGTGAGCAGCAGAAGATGATAAGCATGCCTGAGGAGCGTCTCGTGCTGGTCGCTTGTCGCGCCGTCCACCCGTTCGGCCAGTTTTCCGAGCGCGCGAAACCACGATTGCGGCGCCAACGGCTCGACGGGAGAAATACTACCCTGCGCGGCGGAGACTGCCGAATCGTCAGTCCGGTAGTGATCAGCGGCGTAGTGCATACAGACCTCCCTCGATACTAGGCATCATGCACCCCTTCCTCTTCCAGAACGGTTGGGAGACATGGTTAATATCTTAACAGGCGTCAGAAGGCCGCGATACCGGTGATCGCGCGGCCCAGGATCAGCGCATGCACGTCGTGCGTGCCTTCGTAAGTGTTGACCGTCTCGAGATTCAGCATGTGGCGCATGACCTGGTATTCCTCGGAGATGCCGTTGCCGCCGTGCATGTCGCGCGCCGCACGCGTTATCTCGAGCGCCTTGCCGGCGTTGTTGCGCTTGATCAGGCTGATCATCTCGGGAGCAAAGCGGCCTTCGTCCATCAGCCGGCCGACCCGCAGCGAGGCCTGCAGGCCGAGCGCGATCTCCGCCGCCATATCGGCGAGCTTCTTCTGGTAAAGCTGGTTGGCCGCGAGCGGTCTGCCGAATTGCTTGCGGTCGAGGCCGTAGGCGCGCGCGGCGGCAAGGCAGAACTCGGCCGCGCCCATCGCGCCCCACGAGATGCCGTAGCGCGCGCGGTTGAGGCAGCCGAACGGGCCGCTCATTCCCTCGGCGCCGGGAAGCAGCGCGTCCGCGCCGACCTTCACGTCCTCGAGCACGATCATACCGGTCGGCGAAGCGCGTAAGCTGAGCTTGCCTTCGATCTTCGGCGCCGAGAGGCCCGGCGTGCCCTTGTCGAGCACGAAGCCCTTGATGCGGCCGCCATGCGCCTCGCTTTTGGCCCAGACAACGAACACGTCGGCGAACGGCGAGTTGGTGATCCAGGTCTTGCTGCCGGAAAGTACGAAGCCGTCGCCGTCGGCCTTCGCCACCGTGCGCATCGATCCCGGGTCGGACCCCGCGTCGGGTTCGGTCAAGCCGAAGCAACCGATCAACTCGCCGCGCGCCAAGCCGGGCAGGTACTTGGCTCGCTGCTCATCGGAGCCGTAGGCGTGGATGGGGTACATCACCAGGCTCGACTGGACCGAAGCCATCGAGCGGTAGCCCGAATCGACCCGCTCGATCTCACGGGCAACCAGGCCGTAAGCGACATACCCGGCGCCGGCGCCGCCGAACCGTTCGGGGATCGTCACGCCGAGCAGCCCGGCCTCTCCCAGCAGCGGGAACAGCTCGGGCGCGGCGAGCTCGTCGCGATAGGCCTCGATGACGCGCGGCTGCAACGTGCCTTGCGCGAAACCGCGCGCGGCGTCGCGGATCATCCGCTCTTCGTCGCTCAGTTGGCTATCGAGATCGAGCGGGTCGGCCCACTCGAAGGGCATCATATCGGCCATTACGCAAAGTCCTCCGCCGGCGGCCTTAGCCGTGCCGGGGGATTACGCCAATCGAGCCAAAAGGATTAATCCGCGTGGGCCTTGCCGGCGGCTTCCTGCAGCGCGCCGATCAGGCGGTCGGGCGGGCAGGGCTTGGCGCAAGCCTGCGCGTCGGGATAGCGGGCCTTCACCTCGTCAGGCGTGACGTGGCCGGAGTGGAACACGATCGGCACGCCCGCTTCGACCAGCCGGTCGGCCAGCGGATAGACCTCGCCGTCAGCGGTGAAGACGTCGAGGATAGCGAGATCGGGCATTTCGTCCGCGATCGCCTCGAGCGCGTTCTCCTTGTCCGCATAAGGACCTTCGAGCTCGTAGCCGAGATCCTTGACGGTCTCGGACAGGTCGAGCGCGATGATGAACTCGTCTTCGACGACGAGCACCTTTGGCCTTTCCAGAGGCTGCGGTTGCGGTTGCAGCTGTGGGCTTGCCATGGCGAGTGGACTCCAGGGTTGCGACACTGTCCCCGCTACCAAAGCCACCGGCTCCGGGATGGTTCCCGCGCGCGCTTTAGAGCCTGCCGAACTTCGCTTCATATCCGGCGGTATCGCCGGCAGCGAGCAGCTGCGCCTGGCCGGGCCAGTCGTCGCGCCTGATGCGGCCCTGGAAACGGCCGAGTTGAGCGTCGATGCGATCGATCTCGGCCTCATCCCAGGCAGCGATCTGGGCGAACGTGGTGACGCCGAGCGTGCCAAGCTGCTCGGCGATCCTGGGACCGAGGCCTTTGATCCGGGTGAGGTCGTCGCCAGCCCTGGCCTCGACCGCGGATTGCGCTGCGGGCACCGGCTCGGCCGCGGCCTGGACCGCCTCGCCCACGCCAGCCAGGCCCATAGGAGTGGGCGGAGGGATCTCGGCGCGCGCGGCTGCGGGGGCCGCATCGATCAGCGCCTGGTTGCGCTTCGCCGGAGCATTCTCGTCGTTTCGACTGATCTCGACGCGCGTGCGGCGCGAAGCAACGAACAGCCGCCATGCGACCAGCAGCGCGATAACGAGCGCCAGCAGGGCCAGAAGCCAGTTTTCCTGCACCCAGTCAGCCATTGGCATCCTTCCCCACAAAGCCGTAGAGCAAGGACCCTCTAGCCGCGCGTGCTAGCTGTCGTCGAGGCCCCCCGCGAGCGCCGCCAGGCGCAGGAACTCCTGACGCCAGAAATCGTCTTGCCCGCCGGCGAGCGAGACGATCTGCTGGAACCCGTAGCCGTTGAGCAAGGTGTCGCCGCGCAGCTTCTGGCCGTAGGCCGCGACGGCGGTCGCGAAAGCCATGTCGCCGCGCGGTAGTGCCGCTTCGCGCAGCAGGCTTGCCGGCACCGCGCGCTCGATCAGCTGCGAAGTGTCGCCGTCGGGCAGCTTGTAGCGCAGCTTGACGTAAGCGAGCTCGTCTGCGGTTTCGGCGGCCGACATCATCGCGCTCGCCTCGTAGCGGCGCGGGCTGATCCAGCCTTGCGCGTCGGCGGGCACGATCTCGTAGATCGCGGTGACCTGATGGCCCGCACCGATCTCGCCGGCATCGACCCTGTCGTTGTCGAAGTCCTCCTCGCGCAGCGCGCGGTTCTCGTAGCCGATCAGCCGGTACTGGCTGACCAGCGCCGGATTGAACTCGACCTGGATCTTCACGTCCTTGGCGATCGTGAACAGGGTCGAGGCCATCTCGTCGGAGAGCACTTTCTCGGCTTCGAGCGCGCTGTCGATGTACGCGTAGTTGCCGTTCCCGTGGTCGGCGACCTGTTCCATCAGCGCCTCGTTGTAGTTGCCGGTGCCGAAGCCGAGCGTGGTCAGCGTGATACCGGAATCGCGCTCGCGCTCGATCATCTCGATCAGCGCCTTGTTGTCGGTGACCCCGACGTTGAAGTCGCCGTCGGTGGCGAGGATAACCCGGTTGACGCCGCCTTCGACCTTGTTGTCGCGGGCGATGTGATAGGCGAGCTGCAAGCCCGCGCCGCCCGCGGTCGAGCCGCCGGCCTCGAGCCGGTCGAGCGCGGCGCGGATCTCGGACTTGTCGTTCGTCGCCGGCAGCACGAGCCCGGCGGCGCCGGCATAGACGACGATTGAGACCCGGTCGCGCGCCTGCAGGTTGTTCGCGAGTTGGCTCAGCGCCGCCTTGACCAGCGGCAGCTTGTCGGGGCTGTTCATCGAGCCCGAGACGTCGACCAGGAACACGAGGTTCGCCGGCGGGCGCTGCGAGCGCGGCAGGTCGTAGCCGCGCAAGCCCACGCGCAGCAGCCGGGTGTTCGGGTTCCACGGCGTGCGCGCGACGTCGGTGGTGACGCTGAACGGCGTCGCGCGGCTTTCCGGCAACGGATAGTCGTAGCGGAAGTAGTTGATCAGCTCTTCGGTCCGCACCGCGTCCTGCGGCGGGCGCGAGCCCATCGCCAGGAAGCGGCGGACGTTGGCGTAAGCGCCGGTATCGACGTCAACCGAGAACGTGGACACCGGTTCGTTCGCGGCGAGATGGACTGCGGAGACTTCCTCGCCGTCGTAGCGCTCGCGGCCGGGGTCGGCGGGGAGCATGACCGGCGGAACATAGGCGTAGCGGCTCTCCGGACGGGCTTGGGGATCGCTTGGATCGGCGAAGCGGGTGATTCCGATACCCGGGACCCGCGCAAGCGCTTCACTCACCGACCGGTCGGGGAACGCGCCGACCGCTTGGGCCGCGGGCGCGCCGGCGACCACCATGCTGCGGTCACCTGCCGATTGGGCGACAGGCGGGGGAGGGGGAGGGGGAGGCGGAGGTGGCGGGGGCGGAGGCGGAGCCTCGGCGGTCCGCGCCAGCTCCGGAGCATCGCTTGTCGATGTGCAGGCGGCGAGAACGGTGACGAGCGTGAGAACGGCAATCCTGGCGGTTCGCATCATGGCCTCCCCGGCGGGTCGTGTTGTCGGCCGAAGGCTCTGCCCGGAGCCGTGAACCGCGACTTAACGCCCCGTGCGCGCGATGAAGCGTTGGTTCAGTCGAGCGGAGGAGGGGGCGGTGTCGGCTCCTCTTGGGTCACCTTGCGGGTGAACAGCACGCGGTCCTCGGGGCCGAAGCCGCGGGTCCAGATGATCCAGCCGTACAGCGCCAGGATTGCCGGGATGCCGATGACCAGTTGGCCCCATTCCGGCAGCAGAATCGCGAGCTGTCCGGCGACGATCGCCGCCGCCGCGGCCCAGACCAGCGCCCAACGCCAGTTGTTGATCGTCTGCCCGAGGATCCGGCTCAGCATCGTTGCCTTGACCAGCGAAGAGACGCCGAGCGCCAGCATCAGCGCCGCGGCGGCCGCAGCCGCGCGCCAGCCGTCGCTCCAGCCGAAGCGGTCGGCGATCAACATCGCCGTCACGGTCAGCACCGCCTGGAGACCGATAGTGCCGATCGAGACCCACAAGTTGCGCAGTCGCGCGACGTAGACCAGCGCCGCTTCCGAGACGACCGCGGTCGCCGCCACGACTTCCGCGAGCAGCAGGAAGCCGAGCGCGCCGGTGCCGCCGACGAATGTCGCGCCGACCAGGCCCATGATCGCCTCGCCAGGAATGCCGAGCGCGAGCCCGACGCCGGCTTGCGCCGCAGTGATCCAGAACCCGACCTGGCAGACCTGCTTGGCGATCGCGGCGTAGTCCTTCTCCTTGAGTTTACGGGTCAGGACCGGGCCGAGGATTGGCTCGAAGCTGGTCTTGAGCTTCTGCGGCAGGCTAGCGACCTGCTGGGCCACGTAGTAGACGCCGACGGCGGCCGATTCCGAGAACTGGCCGAGGATGAAGATGTCGAGCCGGCGCGTGCCCCATTCGATCGCGTCGGCGGCGGCGAGCGGCAAACCGCGCACCGTCATCCGGAACATGCGCGCGGGCACGGGCAACCAGCCGCGCGGCAGGCCGTAGCTCCGAAGGAACGGCCAAGCGGCGGTCACCAGTGCGGCGAAGATCGAGATGAGGTAAGCGAGCGATAGCCCGCCGTTGGTGGCGAAATAGGCGAACACGCCCGCCATGATTGAAATCGTCCATGGCTCGACGATGGCGCGCGCCCGCACCGTCGCGGCGATATCATAGCGATAGGCTTGCGCGGCGAGCATGATCTCGGTCAGCGCGAGGGCCGGGATCGCCAGCACGATATAGCGGTCGGCCTCGGCGTGGATCCCACTCGGGAACATGACCACCGGAGGAAATAGCCAGAGCACCAGCGCGGCGAGGCTTCCCGCCAGGAGCGCTACGGTCAGGCTGTCGGCGACGAGATGAGTCTGGTCGCCATCGCCTTCCGACAAGCGCTGCGCGAGGCCGCGCTTCTCGCCAATGGTGCACAGCATCGCGGTCAACTCGACAACGACCAGCGCCGAGGCGAAGCGTCCGAGCGCGTCGGCGCCGAAATAGCGGCCGGCGATGAACAGGAACGGCAACCGCGCCGCGAGCCGGAGCAGGAATCCGACAAAGTTGGCCTGGCCGCCGCGGGCGAGCGTGGCAAGATCGCCGCCCGGCCCTTCGCTGGCCGGCACGGTGTTCAAGCGAGCGGCCCTTCGACGGTGAGCGGTCGGGCGAGCAGCTCGCTGACCACGGCGTGTGCGGGCGTGCCCTCGAGCAGCCGCGCAACCGCCTCGGAGATGGGCATCGCAACGCCGCGGCGACGCGCGAGCTCAACGAGAACCGGAGCAGTATGGGCTCCCTCGGCCACAGTGTGCCGATCGCTCATCAGCACGATCGGGTCCTGGCCTTCGCCGAGCGCTTTGCCGAGCGAGAAGTTTCGGCTGGATGGGGAGGAGCAGGTCAACACCAGGTCGCCGAGCCCGCACAGCCCGGCGAGCGTCGAGCGCTCCGCCCCGAGCGCTTCGCCGAAACGCTGCATCTCGGCATAGCCGCGCGCGATCAGGGCCGCGCGCGCATTCTGGCCGAAGTGAAGGCCGTCCACCACGCCGCAGGCGATCGCTAACACGTTCTTGACCGCGCCGCCGACCTCGGCGCCGATCAGGTCGTCGCTGAAGTAGGGGCGAAACGCCGGCCGCGCGATCGCCGGGGCGAGCCGCTGCCATTGCGCCTCGCCGCCGCCGCACGCCAGCGTCACCGCGGTCGGCAGCCCTGCGGCGACCTCGTGCGCGAAAGTGGGGCCGGAGAGAACCGCGATATCGCTGGCTGGGGCGGCTTCGGCTGCGACCTCGTGCATCATCCGCCCGGTTTCGGCCTCGATCCCTTTGGCGCACAGTACCAGATCGCGCGGGCCCTTCGACGAGCTCAGGATCGGCATTCGGGTCAGCGTCGGGCCGAGATGCTGGGCCGGGGTCACCAGCAGCAGAGTTTCGCATTCGGCCGCCTCGGCTAGGTCGCCGGTAGCGCGGATCGACGGGGCCAGGGTGGCGCCGGGCAGATAAAGCGAGTTGCGGCGGAGCCCGTTGATCTCCTCGACCAGCTCGGGCTCGAGTGCCCACAACAGCACGTCCCGTCCGTCCCCTGCCAGCATCTGCGCCAGCGCGGTGCCCCAGGCTCCGGCGCCGACGACGCCTATGGCCCGCTCGCCCCGAGGTCCTGAACCTGTCGAAGGGCGAAGGGTCACGCCTTGACCCCGGCTCCGCGCACCGGTTCGGCCGCGGCATCGAGCGGCCATCGCGGACGCGCCGACACATCAAGGGGGTCGCCCGTTGCTCCTGTGGCCAACCGCTCGAGTCCGGCCCAGGCGATCATCGCGGCGTTGTCGGTGCATAGCTCCAGCGGAGGAGCGACGAAGCGCAGGCCGCGGACTGCGGCGAGTTCCTGCAGCGCCATACGCACTCGCGCATTGGCCGCAACTCCGCCCGCGACGACGAGCGCGGTCACCTCGTCCATCCGGTCGAGCGCTCGATGCGAGCGGTCGACCAGGCAATCGATCGCCGCCTGCTGAAAGCTCGAGGCAATGTCGGCCGGCCGGTACCGGCCGCTGTCAAGCGCTCGCAACACCGCGCTCTTGAGCCCCGCGAACGAGAAGTGCGGTTCCTCGCTGCCGAGCAGCGGGCGGGGCAGGGGCACTGCCTTCGGACTGCCCTCGGCCGCGAGCCGCTCGACCGCGGGACCGCCCGGAAAGCCGAGCCCGAGGATCTTCGCGGTCTTGTCGAACGCCTCGCCCAAGGCATCGTCGATCGTCGTCGCAAGCCGCCGGTAGCGCCCGACGCCCGACACCTCGAGCAGCTGGCAATGCCCGCCCGAGACGAGCAGCAGCGCGTAAGGAAACTGAAGGCCAGGGTCGGCAAGCCGCGGGCTCAACGCATGGCCCTCGAGGTGATTGATCGCCAGCAGCGGCCTGTCGCTTGCCATGGCGAGCGCCTTGGCGGTGACGAGGCCGACCATGACCCCGCCGATCAAGCCCGGACCGGCAGTTGCCGCTACCGCATCGACCTCGTCGAGCGCTACCCGCGCTTTGTTAAGCACCTGCTCGATCAGCGGAGCCAACCGCTCGGCGTGCGCACGAGCGGCGATCTCGGGCACCACGCCGCCGTAGGGCGCATGAGCCTCATCCTGCGAGGCGATGGCCTGCGCCAGTATGCGGCGATCATCCGTCACCAGCGCTGCGGCGGTTTCGTCGCAGCTGCTCTCGATGCCGAGTACCATCCTCATCCGGCGCTTCCACTGGACTTAAACGCCGACTAGGGCAAGCGAACGCGATGCCCAGTCAACCGCTCCTCAAGCTCGGAACGCGCCGCTCGCCGCTGGCCATGGCCCAAGCGGAAGAAGCCCGTGCGCGGCTCTGCGCGGCGCATGGCTGGAGCACGGACGCGGTCGAGCTGGTTCCGGTGCTGGCGAGCGGCGACAAGGTCCAGGACCGCCCGCTCGCCGAGATCGGCGGCAAGGCGCTGTGGACTCGCGAGCTCGATCAGTGGCTATCGCAGGGGCGCATCGATGCCGCCGTCCATTCGCTCAAGGATGTCGAAACCTTGCGGCCCGACAGTCTCGCGCTTGCTGCGGTCCTGCCGCGCGCCGACAAGCGCGACGTACTGGTCGGCGCGGCGAGCCTGGCGGCGCTGCCCGAAGGCGCCGTGATCGGCACCAGCGCACCGCGCCGCGCGGCGCAGGCGCTTCACGCCCGGCCAGACTGCCGGGTGGTCACGTTCCGCGGCAACGTCGCGACGCGGCTCGCCAAGCTTGCCGCGGGCGAGGCCGACGCCACCTTCCTCGCCGCGGCCGGCCTCGCGCGGCTCGGCGAGACCGGAACCGGGCATCCGCTCGATCCCGTCGACTGGCTGCCCGCCCCGGCCCAAGGCGCGATCGCGATCGAATGTCGCGCCGACGACGTTCGAACCCTCGAATGGCTTGCGGCGATCGACCACGCTCCGAGCCGTGCCGAGGTCACCGCCGAACGTGCGCTGCTCGCCGCGCTCGGGGGCAACTGCCACAGCCCTGTGGCGGTGCTATGCGACATCGATGGCGAGATGCTGGCCATGCGCGCGGCGCTGTTCAGCCCCGATGGGGCAGAGCGAGTCGATGGCGCGGCCACCTTCTCGATGAGCGACGGAAACGGACCCGAGCGCCTCGCCGCCGATCTGCTTTCGCGTGCCTCGCCGGGAATCGCGGCGCACTTCGCCGGACACAAGTGACGGCATCGGTCATCGCGATCCGCCCGGAACCGGGCTGCTCGGCGACGGTCGAAGCGGGCCGTACGATGGGTCTTGGCATCGAATGTCATCCGCTGCTCGAGATCCACCCGCTCGACTGGACCTCGCCGCCCTGCGATGAGATCGATGCGCTGTTGCTGGGCAGCGCCAATGCCGTTCGCCACGGCGGTCCCGAGCTCGAAGCGCTTCGTGCAAAGCCGGTCTACGCGGTCGGCGAAGCCACCGCCGCGGCGGCCGAAGCGGCCGGTTTCACTGTCGCTGCCGCCGGAATGGGCGGGCTTCAGTCCCTGCTGGATACCCTGGCGGGTCCGCTGCGGCTGCTGCGCGTGACGGGGACCGAGCATGTCCCGCTCATGCCTCCGCCAGGTGTCGAAATCGTCACTCGCGTCGCGTACGAGAGCGTGACCGCTCCGCTATCGCAAACGCTGGTCGAGAGGCTCAGCGAAGGAGCGCTGGTCCTGCTCCATTCCGCTGCTGCGGCGCGCCACTTCGCCGCCGAGTGCGACCGGCACGGCATAAGCCGCGGCTCGGTCAGCCTCGCTGCGCTAGGACCGCGCATAGCGCAAGCTGCGGGAACTGGCTGGCACGAGGTTCGCGGCGCGCCCGAGCCGCGCGAAGCCGCGCTCTTGGCTTTGGCGCATCAGATGTGCCATGAACCGTCTGGAGGTTGAGAAGGCGCCGTACGGCGCACCACCGCGGGGCGCGAAGGGAACCATGGCCGAACCATTCTCCACCGCCTCAGGCGCCGCCCGCCGTCCAACGCAAACGCGCGCACTGGTAGGCCTTGGCCTGGTGGTCTTCCTGCTCGGTGCCGTGGCGACTTGGGTCCTGGCCGGCTCTCCCGGAATGCCTTCGTTCGACCTGTTCACAGTCAAGAGGGACGAGCGGACCGCGACGTCGACCGTGGTACCGGCTCCTGCCGTCACCTCCACCCAAGCCGTCGCCGCAGGTGCGAGCCAAGCCGCGGAACTCGAGGAAATGGTCGAGCATCAGGGCGGGCTCGATCAGCGGGTCGCGGCGATGGAGCAGCGCTTGGCGCGGCTCGACCTCCAGTCCCAGGCGGCTGCGGGCAATGCGGCGCGGGCCGAGGGCCTGCTGGTTACGTTCGCCGCGCGCCGCTCGCTCGAACGCGGCGTGCCGCTCGGCTATCTGGCCGATCAGCTGCGGCTGCGCTTCGGCGATGCCCAGCCCAACGCGGTGCGCACGGTGATCGAGGTGTCGCGCGATCCGATCACGCTCGACCGGCTGATCGCGCGGCTCGACGGACTGGCGCCCGAACTGGCCGATGCGCCGCCGGAAGAGGGGGTCTGGAGCTCGCTGACGCGCGAGCTTAGCGAGCTGTTCGTGGTACGGCGCGAGAATTCCCCTTCGCCGCAACCCGAACGACGGCTCGAGCGGGCGCGGCTGTTCCTCGAAAGCGGCCGCCCGGACGCCGCGATCTCCGAAGTGCGCAACCTGCCCAACGCTCCGGCCGCTGCCGACTGGATCGCCGACGCTGAACGCTATGCCGCCGCCCAGCGTGCTCTCGAGCTGCTCGAAACCGCCGCGCTGCTCGAACCGCGCGAGCTGCGCGACAGCGCAGGCCGCAGCGTGCAGCAGGTCAGCCCGGTCGTCGGCAATTAGCCTTTCAGCAATTCGGGCAACTGGCCCGAAACTCCGCGAGCCTCGTCCA
>CBHCZH010000075.1:0-16206 GCA_965977975.1 uncultured bacterium | reverse complement strand
GTTCGCCGAGTGGCTGGAGAACTCCGCCGCCCGCTGGGACGTCCACGCGGTCTTCGTGCCGGAGCGGCCGTTCGACATCGCCGAGGAGGCCCGGCGGCTGCGGGCGATCATGGACGAGCAGGACGGCGTCAACCTCTTCATTTCCGAGGGCGCCGGCGTCGGAGAGATCGTCGCCGCGATGGAGGATGCAGGCGAGGCGGTGCCGCGCGATCCGTTCGGCCACGTCCAGCTCGACAAGATCAACCCGGGCCAGTGGTTCGCCAAGCAGTTCGCGGCCGAGCTCGGCGCCGACAAGGTGCTGGTCCAGAAGAGCGGGTACTTCTCGCGCTCGGCCGCCCCGAACGACGCCGACCTCGCGCTGATCCGCGATTTCACCGCTTATGCCGTCGATGCGGCGCTGCGGGGCGAGTCCGGGGTGGTCGGCCAGGACGAAGAGCGGGATGACGAACTGCGGGCGATCGAGTTCGAGCGGATCAAGGGCGGCAAGGCGTTCGACGTCTCGGCGCCGTGGTTCAGGGATCTGCTGCGCGACCTGGGCCAGGCCTGAGGGACATACCGCGGTCCGCTGCGATTTAGCCGATGCGGTGTTCGGTCCGCACCCAGCGCAAAGTTCCGGTGCTGGCGCGCATTACCACGCTTTGGGTGGTCATCGTGCCGCCGCGGCGGCGCTTGACGCCGTCGAGCAGCGAGCCATCGGTGACGCCGGTGGCGGCAAAGATGCAATCGCCCTTGGCCAGGTCCTCGAGCTGGTAGATGCGATCGAGATCGACGATGCCCAACTTGCGGGCGCGGGTCTTTTCGGCCTCGTTGCGGAACAGGAGGCGGCCGTTGAACTGGCCGCCGACGCAGCGCAACGCGGCTGCCGCAAGCACGCCTTCGGGCGCGCCGCCCGAGCCCATGTAGAGATCGATCGTCGTGTCCTCGTCGGTCGTGGCGATGACTCCCGCGACGTCGCCGTCGGGGATCAGCTGGATGCCGCAGCCGATCGCGCGCAGCTCGGCTATCAAGGTGGCATGGCGCGGGCGGTCGAGCACGCAGACGATGATCTCGTGCGGGGCGACGCCTTTGGCGGCGGCAACCGCCTCGACGTTCTCGCGCGTCGACTTGGCGAGGCTGATGATCCCTTGCGGATAGCCGGGTCCGACCGCGAGCTTTTCCATGTAGACGTCGGGCGCGTTGAGCAGCCCGCCTTCCTCCGCCGCTGCGAGCACCGCGAGCGCGTTGGGCCCGGCCTTCGCCGTGATCGTGGTCCCTTCCAGCGGGTCGAGCGCGATGTCGATCTTCGGGCCCTTGCCGGTCGCGCCGCCGACCTTCTCGCCGATATAGAGCATTGGGGCCTCGTCTCGCTCGCCTTCGCCGATCACTACCGTGCCGTCGATGTGAAGCTCGTCGAAGGCGCGGCGCATGGCTTCCACCGCGGCGGCATCGGCGGCTTTCTCGTCGCCGCGCCCGATCAGGCTCGAGGCGGCGATCGCGGCGGCTTCGGTGACGCGGACCATTTCCAGCACCAGGACGCGATCGAGAACGCGGCTGGCGGCGGCGGTTTTCATGTCGGGCATGGCGGGGCGGATTAGGCTGCGCATGTTACAAAGTCGAGCGGCCGGCGTTCAGCCGCGATTCAGCGCCCGCGCTCCTCTTTCGCGAACCGTTGCGGCCGGGGGAATCGATGCGCGGACAATCCGTAGCGCTGGCGGTTGCCCTGCTCGGCTTGGCCGGCCCGGGTGAAGCGCAATCTGAGGAAGCCGCCGAAGCGCCGCGAAGCGCCGAGCAATTCATCGAGGCGGCACGCGATCTCTATTCGGTTGAGGAGCGGGGGCACGAGCCCTGCGCAGCGCCGACCGGAAACGAGATCGTGGTCTGCCGGCAGCTCGAGGATCCAACCCGGCACCGGCTTTCGTCGCCTACCGAGCGTGCTTACGCCGCCGGAGAAATGCCGCCTGACCCCATTCCGAACGCCCCCAACGTGGACGGTCCGGGAATCTTCCAGGGCAAGGGCATGATGACGATCGGCCGCACTCCGGCGCCGATCTACATTGTCGACCTGTCAGCGATTCCCGAGCCGTTGACGCCGGACGAAGCAGCACTGGTGTTTCGGGCCGAAGATCAGCCTAACCCAGAAGCGGCATCACCAGCGGGGGCTCCGTAACGCTCGCCGACCCTTCGAGCAGTTCGAGCGCGTGGGCGACGCCGCTTTCCGGGCCTTCGTGGGTGACCATGACCACCAGCACTTCGCCGCCTTCCTCGGGCCGGCCTTGCTGGATCAAGCTCTCGATCGAGACGCCCGCGTCGCGCATCGCGGCGGTGATCTCGGCGAGCACGCCGGGCCGGTCGGCGACGGTGAAGCGCAAGTAGCTGCGGGCGCGGCGGCGGCCGGAGTCGGCGGACGCGAACGTCTCGAGCTCCGCGACAGGTACCGAGAACGGCATGCCGGACTGGCCGCGCGCAATATCGATCAGGTCGGCCACTACCGCGCTCGCGGTCGGGCCGTCGCCGGCGCCGGCGCCCTGAAACTGCAGGCGGCCCGAGAAGTTGCCTTCGACGACGACCGCGTTGGTCGGTCCGTCGACCGCCGCCAGGGGATGATCGCGCGGCACCAGGCACGGCTGGACGCGCTGGAACAGCCGGCCATCCTGCTCGCATTCGGCCAGCCCGATCAGCCGGATGACGTAGCCGAGCGCGGCCGCCTGGGCGATGTCGGCGGCGCGGATGCGAGTAATGCCGGCTATCTCCATCGCCGAGAAATCGATTCGTCCACCGAAGGCGATTCCCGCCAGGATCGCGAGCTTGTGCGCCGCATCGACTCCTTCGATGTCGAAGGCCGGGTCGGCTTCCGCGTATCCCAGGTCCTGCGCGTCCCTGAGCACATCGGCGAAGTCGCTCCCTGAGTGTTCCATCGTCGAGAGGATGTAATTGCAGGTGCCGTTGAGGATCCCGTAGATTCGCGACACTCGGTTTGCCGCGGCGCCTTCGCGCAGCCCCTTGATCACCGGGATGCCGCCGGCGACCGCAGCCTCGAACTTAAGCGGAGCACCGGCCTGCTCGGCTGCTTCGGCCAGCTCCATCCCGTGATGCGCGATCATGGCCTTGTTGGCGGTGACCAGGCCCTTGCCCGCGGCGAGCGTGCGGCGAGCGAGGGCCAGCGCCGGGCCGTCGGCGCCGCCGACCAGCTCGACAACGACATCGACGTCCTCGCGGCTCGCGAGCAAGGTCATGTCGTCTTCCCACTGATAGCGAGCGAGGTCGACGCCCCGGTCCTTCGACCGGTCGCGTGCACAGACGGCGACGATCTCGAGCGGGCGGCCGGCGCGGCGCGCGATCAACGTTCCGTTGGTTTCGATCAGGCGGATCACGCCGCCGCCGACCGTGCCGAGGCCCGCCAGAGCGATGCGAAGCGGTTGAGTCATGACATCCCCGAGTGATTGCGGGCGAGGCGTTAGTTATCCGTGCCGCGCTTGGCTAGGGGCAGTATCCACTCGCTCGGGTCAGGTGCGGATGCGCGGACAGCCGCCGACTTGCTCGAGGATGAACGCATAGTCGGCCTCGGCCCGAGTGCGCGCGGCACGATCGTCCTGCAGGAAGGCGCCGCGCGGCAGCTGGGCGGGAAGGAAGCAGGCGAGCCGGTACCATTCGATGGTCTCGGGTGCCGGCGGGCGAGCCGCCTGGTCGACGATCTCGCTCCACGATACGCCCCATTGCGGCTCCATTCCCGGGCGGCGGATCACGGTTAGCGAGACGGGCGTGCCGGTCGCGGTTTCGAGGAACAGCTGCGTCTCCGATTCGCCCGCGAGGTTGCCGGCAACCGACATCGCCTCGCGGATGCCGGTCACCTTCGGCAGGTCCGAGGCAGCGAGTGCGGCTATGACCGTACGCGCGAGCTGCTCCGTCTCCGGTGTCGCCGGCACATGCGCGCCCGGATCGACGAGCGACAGCATGCCGGGTCGCCCGGGCACCGCGTCGGCGAAGACGATGAAGCGCTGCTTGCGCAGCTTCGGAGCGCGGCCCCGCGCCCCGAGCGGGACGTCGGCGAGATAGGTGAGCGATTCGCCCAGTGACGCGCGGCCCGCGAGCAACGCCTGGGTGCGGCCTTCGATGTAGAGCCGCGCGTGGCCGGGCGCGAGGCCGGGTGCCCGCTCCGGCTCGACCGCGGCCTGATCGCGCACCTCGACGAGCGCAACCACGTCGGCTTGCTCCGCAAGCGCTGCGAAGTCGGCATAAGTCGCAAGGGGCGGCGCAGGCTCGGGCGTGGCGGGTGCTGGCGCGGCCCTCTGCGCGTACGCCGGGGCAAGGGCGGCCGCGAAGATCAACAGCGCCGCGAACGCACCGCGAATCGGCTTGCGTCGCATCGATCGGGAATCGAACATCGCCAGTCTCCAGTCGCGCCGGGCATATCGGCGGCTTGCCCTTACCGTGCAAGCGATGTTCCAGACCGAGACATGTGAATCGCGGGTTAACCGACAAAGCGTTTGCCCAAGCCCGCCTGTGCGGTTAAGGCTCGCGCCAATCGGGCCTGCCAGAACCTAAAAATAGGCGCGCCCGTCAGGCTCTCCCGGAGGACTTCCGGAATCGGTTCGTCGCAGCCGGTGGGAGCCTCAAGGGAGGGTTATGCTTTTTGAGGGCTGTGCGGATGCCAAATCCGACAGCCTTTACCGATGCCGAGGCAAAGCTTCGGCGAACATAGAACGGAGTGAAGGGACTGGATGGCTTACGCTGACCAACAGATGAGCGGTAACAAGATTATCGCGATTATCATCGTTGCCCTGATCCACGTCGCAATTGGCTATGCGCTGATAACCGGTCTCGCCTACAACGCGGTGAAGAAGGCCATCGAGCGCGTAACAACCGTGGATATCGAGGAAGAGGTGCCGGAGGAGGAAGAGCCGCCGCCACCGCCCCCGGACGAGGTGATTCCGCCGCCGCCGGTTGCACCGCCGCCGCCGATCAACGTCAGCGTGGCGCCGCCGCAGATCCAGACGGTCGACACACCGCCACCTCCGGCCCCGGTATTCGTGCAGCCCTCGCGGCCGCCGGCCCCGCCGCCCCCGCCCGCGCCTTCGAAGGCTCGCGGTGCGACTCCCGACGGCCTGGCGCGCTGGTCGGCTCGAATCCAGGAAAACTATCCACCCCGCGCGGTTCGCGACGAGATCGAAGGCCGCGTGGGAGTGCGCGTCTCGATCGGTCCAAACGGCCGCGTGACCGAGTGCTCGGTCACCTCGCCCAGCGGATCATCGATTCTCGACGATGCGGCCTGTTCCGGCATGCGCAGCTATGCGCGGTTCAACCCGGCGCTCGACGCTGCCGGCAACCCGACGACGGGCACCTATTCGACGACGATCGTCTACGATTTGAACTAAACCCCAGTTTGATCAATTTTCCGAAGAGAGGACTACCCGCATGCTTATTGACATCCTGGCCGCCGCCGCCGGCGACGCGGCTCCCGAGAGCAAGTTCGGCTTCACCGAAGCGATGGAACAGGGCGGTGTCATCGCCTGGGTCATTCTCGGCGTGCTCGTGATCATGTCGGTCGGCTCGTTCTACATCCTGATCACCAAGCTGCTCGAACAGAGCCGGATCCTCAACCAGTACAAGGCGATCCGGAGCGGTACCTTCTGGCGCGCCGGCTCGATCGCCGAGGGCGCCTCGAAGCTCGAGAAGAACAGCGCTTGGCGCCAGCTCGTCGATGATGGCCTCGCGGCCGAGGCGCAGCACTCGAAGATGACCGACAGCCTCGAGGCGCACGACTGGATGCACGGCTCGCTCGCGCGTTCGGAAGCTTCGATCAACGCCCGGCTCGCCAGCGGCCTGCCGTTCCTCGCCACCGTCGGCGCGACCGCGCCGTTCGTCGGGCTGCTCGGAACCGTTATCGGCATCTACCGCGCGATGATCGGCATCGCGATCGCCGGTTCGGCCCAGATCGACAAGGTCGCGGGACCGGTCGGCGAGGCGCTGATCATGACCGCCATCGGTCTGCTCGTCGCGGTGCCGGCGGTGCTCGCGTACAACTGGCTGCAGAGCCGCAACCGCCGCATCGCCGAGCTGCTCAGCGGCTTCTCGACCGACGTCTTGGCCAACATCACCTCGCGTGGCGCCGTGAGGCCCGCGGTCGTGACCGGCACGTCGACCCAGCAGGCTGCTCGCGCTGCCGCCACGGCTCCTGCCAGCAAGGCCTGAGCCCGGCTTGAAGCACAGGGAAGGACGGGAATTCGGCATGCGGGCCACCCGTCCTTCCAGCCTGAAGTGAGATAGGACAACAAGCGATGGCAATTGCGGTAGGCGGCGGCGACGAAACGCCAATGTCCGACATCAACACCACGCCCCTCGTGGACGTGATGCTGGTGATGCTGATCATCTTCATCATTGCGGTGCCGGTGGCCATGCAGACGGTCGAGGAGCTCGAGATTCCGATCTTCGAGTCCCTTGAGGCCGAAGAAAAGGTGGAGAACCTTCTGCTCACGGTGACGACGACCGACGAAGCGGGCCGGACACCGTCGGTGGTCGACACGGCATATACCGGCGCTTCCCGCAGCGGTGAGTGCCGCGTCTTCTTCAACAACACCACGCCGGTGACCAACGATGAGCTCTACGACCAGGCGTTCGCGCGCCTCGACGCGATCGTGCAGCGGGCCGGCGGGATCGAGGCGCTGATCGCCGATCCCGAGCAGATCCCGCAGGTACACATCCGCGCGGACGTGAACACGCCGTGGCGCTGCGTCGCGGGCGCGATCTACAACATCCAGGCGGCCGGCTATCCGACCGTCGGCTTCATCTCGAACCCGGTCGATCCGAACAACTGACCGCGGACTGAGCGAGGCACGTTTTTTAAGGAGTAAGTTCCCATGGCGATGTCAGGCGGTCGGGACGATGGCCAGCCGATGATGGAAATGAACATGACGCCGTTGATCGACGTCCTGCTCGTGCTTCTCATCGTTTTCATCATGTCCATTCCCGTGGCGACGCACTCGGTCGGTATCGACCTGCCCGTTCCTAACCCGAATCCGCCGCCGGACATGGTGGACCCGGTCAAGAACAAGATCGTGCTGACGCCCAACAACGAGATCCTCTGGAACGGCACCCCGATCGACCAGGGCACGCTCGTGGCCAATTTGCAAACCTCGCTCACCTACTCGGTCGAGCCCGAGCTGCAGTTCGAGCCGGAAGCGCAAGCGAGCTACGACCTGTCGGCCAAAGTGCTCAATATCATCAAGAGCTCGGGCGTGACCAAGTTCGGCTTCGTCGGCAACGAGAAGTACCGGGTCTTCGGGAAAGCTTGATGCGGGACCCGGCGGTCCCATAATCACACAACAGACGGGAAGGGGCGGAGCGATCCGCCCCTTTTTCGTTGCGCAGCCGACGGCAAGATCACTCTTGTCATTCGCCCGAATCTGTGATGTTATATTATCACGGCATAGGGAGAGCGCGCATGTCCATGGCCATCGTCTCGTCAGACCAGCCCATGAGCGAAATCAACACCACCCCGCTGGTCGATGTCATGCTCGTGCTGTTGATCATACTCATCATGACCATCCCCGGAGCGACGCATTCACTCGAGTACGACTTGCCTCACGGCGGGATCGGAGCGAATCCCGTGAAGAACTCGCTCGTCGTCACTACCGGGGACCGGGTGCTGTGGAACGGCACGGCCGTGACCGACAGTGAACTCGCCGGTACGCTCGCCCAAGTGCGCACGATGCGGCCCGAGCCTGAGGTGCAGTTTCGCCCCGAGGCGAACGCCAGCTATGACCGAACCGCCAACGTGCTGCAGATCGTCAAGGCGTCGCGCGTCACCCGCTTCGGCTTTGCCGATAACGAGAAGTACCGGGAATTCGGACGCGGCGAGTAGGCTGCCGAACCCGCACCTACCCGTCCTCGGCCGGCGCGCTGGCGTCGGCCCGCATCGCGGCACCGGCGAGCGTCTCGGCCTCCAGCAGCAGCTCCTCGTCGGCGGCGCCCTGCGGCAGGCTTTCGCGACCGATCATCACCATGACCGGCACCGCGAGGGGGCTGACCCGGTCGAGCTCGACGTGGACCAGCCGCTCGGCCGCGGTATCGAGGAGGTCGCCGAGGCGCCCGACATCGGTCATCCGCGCCCGCGCATCGGCCCAGGCAGCCTCGATCAGCAAGTGGTCGGGCTCGTACTTCTTGAGCACGTCGTAGATGAGATCGGTCGAGAAGGTGACCTGCTTCCCGCTCTTGCGCTTGCCCGGGTGCTGGCGCTCGACGAGCCCCGAGATCACCGCGACCTCGCGGAAGGCGCGGCGCAGCAGGTGCGATTCGGTCACCCAATCGATGAACTCGTGCATCAGGATGTCGGGTGAAAGCAGTGGCGCGGGGTCCTCGACCGGCCGCAGGCCCCACACCGCCAACGAATAATCGTTCGAGATGAACCCTCCGGGCAGAAGCCCGCGCTCCTCCATCCGTTTGGTGATCAGCATGCCGAGCGACTGGTTCGCGTTCCACCCGGTGAAGGTATAATAAACCGTGTAGTGCCGCCCGCCGTGCGGGAAGCTCTCGACCAGGAGGTTGTCCGGCCCGGGCAACTGCGAGCGCCAGTCCTGCACCTCGAGCCATTCGCGCACGTCGTCCGGGAAGCGCGCCCAGCCCGCGCGGTCGACCAGGAGCTCGCGCACGCGGTCGGCGAGATGGGTGGTGAGCGGGAGGCGGAGCCCCATGTAGCTCGGAATCGTCGCCGAGCGCTTCGCCGCTCGGACGATGAGGTCGAGGTCCTTGAAGCTCTCGACCTCGAGATCCATGCCGGCGAAACGGAAGGTGTCGCCGTTGCGCAGCGAGGCCGCGAACTGCTCCTCAACCTTGCCGAGCGAGCGGCCGTTCCTGAAGCGGATCTCGATCATCTCGGCATCGACGATGATTCCGGCGTTCATCCGGTGCCGCTGGGCGTGCTCGGGATGGGTAAGGCGCCAGATGCCGTCGGCATCGCGAGTAATCCGCTTGAACTTGTCGTAAGCGCGCAAGGCGTAGCCGCCGGTGGCGACGAAGGTCAGCACGCGTTCCCAGATCGCCGCGTCGACCCAGGCATAGGCGAGGCTCGAACGAATCTCGGCGAGCAGGGCCTTCTCGTCGAACGGCGCGGCACAGGCGCAGGCCATCACATGCTGCGCGAGCACGTCGAGGCCGCCGGGCCGGAAGTCCTCGCCGTCGCGCTTACCCTGGTCGACCGCGTCCTTGGCCGCGCTCGCCTCGAGGAACTCGAAGCGGTTGCCGGGCACCAGGATCGCGCGGCTCGGCATGTCGAGCCGGTGGTTGGCGCGGCCGATTCGCTGCAGCAGGCGGCTCGATCCCTTGGGCGCGCCCATCTGGACCACGCAATCGATGTCGCCCCAGTCGACGCCGAGGTCGAGGCTGGCGGTCGCGACCAGCGCGCGCAGCTCGCCCCGCGCCATCGCGCCTTCGACCTTGCGCCGCGCTTCCTTCGACAGCGAACCGTGATGGATCGCGATCGGCAGATTGTCGTCGTTCGCGTCCCACAGGTTCTGAAAGATGAACTCGGCGAGGAAGCGGGTATTGGTGAAGACAAGCGTGGTCCTGTTGCGTTTGATGATCTCGTAGAGCTGCGGGATCGCCCAAATCGCGGCGTGGCCACCCCACGGCACTATCGCTTCCTCGGGCAGCAGGATTTCGACTTCGGGCGGCGCGCCCTTCTCGCCTTCGACGAGCTCGACGGTATCGATCTCGCCCCAAGGCGCGAGCCATTCCCGGAAAGCCTGCGGGGCGGCGACCGTGGCCGATAGCGCGACGCGCCGGAGACCAGGCACGATCGCTTGCAAGCGTGACAGCGTCAGTGCCAGCAGGTCGCCGCGCTTGCCGGTGGCGAAGGCGTGCACCTCGTCGATCACGACCCGCTGGAGCCCGGCGAACAGCTCGAAACTGTCGGGATAGCTGAGGAGCAGCGAGAGGCTTTCCGGCGTGGTCAGCAGGACATGGGGTGGACGGGTGCGCTGGCGCTTCTTGCGGTCCGACGGCGTGTCGCCGCTGCGAGTCTCGATCCTGAGCGGCAGGCCGATTTCCTCGACCGGCGTGAGGAGGTTGCGCTGCACGTCGTGCGCGAGCGCCTTGAGCGGCGAGACGTAGAGCGTGTGCAGTCCGTCTGGCGGCAGCTCGACCCGGCTCGGGCAGAACGCCGCCAGCGTCGGCAGGAACCCCGCCAGCGTCTTGCCCGCACCGGTATCGGCAACGAGCAGCGCATGCCGCCCGGCCTCGCTCGCCGCGAGCATCTCCGCCTGGTGCCGCCGCACGCGCCAGCCGCGGCCGGCGAACCAGGCGTCGAGCTCGGGCGGAAGGGCGGGCATGGAAAACAGGCCTAGCGGCTTACCGCGCGGGTGGGGAGTGTTTCCCACGGGCGCTGTTCATCGCCGTGCCCGAAAGTCGCCGTATTTCAATTTGTTGACACGCCCAATCGCCGCGCGCGTGCGGCGAGCGGGGCAACGATGGCAGCGCTCGTCCGTTAATCTGCCGTTCCCTTCGCCGAAGCGCGAACGGCGTCGCGCGGGTCGCTGCCGGGCCGCGCTACGCCGGACCGGATCGGCAGCAGTCAAGAGGAAGACATCCCATGGCAGACCGGACCTATCGCAGCGGCCGCGACCGCTACGACCCCGACCGCGGCTACAGCCGCCAGGCCGAGCAATTCGACGACTATAGCTGGCGCGACAACGAGCGCGGCTACGGCCAGATGGAAGGATGGCGCGAGGAGGACTACGGCCAATTCGACACCGCGGGCCAATCCTACAGCCGCGACCGCGAGGCGGCGCGCGACTGGGGCCGCGACCCGAGCTATGCCCGCCGTAACGAATACCGCTCCGGCCCAGCGGGCTATGGCAGCGCGCGCCCCGATTACGGGCGCTATCGGCCCGAAGCACGCGGCTTCGCCAGCTTTACCGGCAACGATTTCGGCGGACGCGATTTCTCCACGCCGCGTTACACCGCGAGCCGCGCTTATAGCCCTTACGGCTACGGCGCGCCCGCGCCGAGCCGCGAGTACCGCGACTATCGCGGTACCTGGGGCGGCGACGGCCGCAGCTGGTTCGATCGCGCGAGCGACACGGTCGCGGGCTGGTTCAGCGACGATGACGACGAGCGCTACGCGCGCGGCTATCGCGGACGGGGCCCGTCCGGATACACCCGCTCCGACGAACGCATCATGGAAGACGCCTGCGATGCGCTGACCGAGGACTGGGGTGTCGACGCGCGTCAGATCTCGGTCGCCGTGAATGACGGCGAAGTCACCCTGGACGGTACGGTACCGAGCCGCGAGCAAAAGCGCCGCGCCGAGGATTGCGTCGACGATCTCTCGGGCGTGAGGAACGTGCAGAACAACCTGCGCGTCCAGGAACCGGCCGCCTGGGAGCGTAACAATAGCGGCGAGACCAGTGCGGTCTGACACGCGCGATCGGTGACGAAGGGGGCCTGCTTCGGCAGGCCCCTTTTCGTTCAGGCGCGGCCGAAGCGGGCGTAAAGCGCGGCAAGCGTGGCAACTGCCTCCTCGGCCTCCGCGCGATCAGGCACCAGACCGTCCTCGCCGTAGCCGCGCATGTCGCCGCCGGAGAGCGCCTGCACGCCGATCCCGTCGCTGCGCGGGACGACGTTCACGCCGCGGTAGAACACGCCGTAGTCGAACTCTGGCTGCGGGATCAGCCAAGCGATCTGTCCGCGCACCGGCACCAGCGTCTCGTCCCGTAGCAGCGCACGGGCACCGTAACCGGTGCAATTGATTACGACTTTCTCAGCCAGTTGGCCAAGCTCCCCGGGCGAGTGGAACTCGCGCCGTTCGATGCGCCCGCCGGCGAGCCGGAACTGGCCGACCAGCGTATTGGCATAGCTCGCGAGGTTGAACATCAGGTTGGCCTGCCGCCGCACCGCGAAGCCGTGGAACGGCGTCGTGCCCGGTTCGAGCGCTTCGTTCCGCGGGAACAAGTCGCGCAAGCGGCTGCCGTAGTTGGCGAAGTTCAACTCACCCGCTGCGGCGATCGGACGCGGCGGTGCCGGCCCGAGATCAGACACAACGTAGCGGTCGATCCACCGTACCGGCTCTCCGGCGAGGCCGAGCATCGAGCCGTATCACTTGAACGAAGCTCGAGCCATCTGCTCCCACAGCTCGGGGAACCCTGAGTCGACCGCGTCCGTCAGCGCGATGCGCGAATCGGGCGTGAACGAGCCGGACGCCCGCAGCGAAGGCATCTCGGGCACCAGCTCGCGCGAATAGATCGTCACGTGCGCGCCGGCCGATTGCGCGAGCAGCGCCGAAGTCAGCCCGAGCGGCCCGTTGCCGATCACCGCGACAGCGCGCGGCGAGCCGGCGAGCGCCTTGCCGACCGCGATCTCGCTCGATCCCCACGACAGCGACCAGCCGCTGCCGCCGTGCCCGTAGTTATGGACCACCAGCGTTTCGCCGATCGTCTCGGCATCGAGCCGCGGGCCGGCGGCGCGGAACGGGCGCAGGCACACCGAGATGTCGAAGATGCGGTCCGGCCGGGCGCGAAGCGGCGCGAGGTACCGCCCCGGATCGCCGCGGCCGGTTGTCAAACCCGATGCCGTCGGCTCCGCGAGGCTCGAGGCGCACCCGCTCAGGCCCAGCCCGCCGAGCGCGGCCAGGCCGCCAAGCAGGCGACGGCGATCGATCTCGAAAGGCGGCTGGCTAGAGAGCCTCATCCCCGGCCTGGCCGACCGATTCGATGTCCTGCCCCAGCCCCTTCACGGCGTTGCAGCCGCCCAAGGCCAGCGCGGCCACGGCCAGCGCCGATATCGCAATCTTTCGCAGCATGATTCCTCCCGAGGTTTCGCGTCAGTGTCCCGCTTGCGGCCCACGCTCAAGGCCCGATGCGGCGAGCTGCTCGTCGATCTGGGCGAGCAGACGATCGAGCCCTTGCTGGGTGCCGCTTTCGGCGCGCGCGACCAGCACGTCCTGCGTGTTCGAGGCGCGCAGCAGCCACCAGCCGTCGGGTGTCGTCACTCGCACCCCATCGGTGTCGTTGACCTCCGCGTCGGTGACTTTGAGCCGCGTCTTGACCTCCTCGATCGCGGCGAACTTGCGGCTCTCGTCAACCTGGAAGCGCAGCTCGGGCGTGTTGAGCATCTGCGGCATCGCGCTTTTCAGCTCGGTGACCGATTTGCCGAGCCTCGCCGAGGCGGCGATCAGCCGGATCGCGCCGTAAAGGGCGTCGTCGTAGCCGTAGTAATCGTCGGCGAAGAAGATGTGGCCGCTCATCTCGCCGGCCAGCGGCGCATGAATCTCCTTCATCTTGGATTTGATCAGGCTGTGCCCGGTCTTCCACATCAACGGCTTTCCGCCAAGCTCGGCGACACGATCGAACAAGGCTCGGCTGGCCTTCACGTCGGCGATGATCGTGGCCCCGGGACGGCTGCACAGCAGGTCTTGCGCATAGATCATCAGCAGCTGGTCGCCCCAGATGACGCGGCCTTCGCCGTCGATTGCACCGATCCGGTCGCCGTCGCCGTCGAAAGCGATACCGAAATCGAGGCCCTTGTCCGCGACGAGCCGCTGCAGGTCCGCCAGGTTTTCGGGGACAGTGGGATCGGGATGATGGTTCGGAAAATTCCCGTCGACATCGGTGTAGAGCGTGAAATGCTCCCCCGGGAGCTTCGCCACGAGCGCTTCGAGCGCGGGACCGGCGGCGCCGTTGCCCGCGTCCCAACCGATCCGAAGGGCGGCCAACCGATCGCGGTCGATGCCGGCAAGGCCGGCCAGCAGACGGTCGACGTAGTCGCCCAGCACTTCGCGCGTCTCGGTGCTGCCCGTGCCGTCGGCCCAATCGCCCTCGGCCGCCATCCGGCCGATCGTGAGGATATCCTCCCCGAAGAACGGCCGGCCCTGGAAGACCATCTTGAAACCGTTGTAGTTGGCCGGATTGTGGCTGCCGGTGATCTGAATGCCGCCGTCGACGTCGTCTGCGGAAGCCTCGGCGTAATAGAGCATCGGGGTCGGCCCCATGCCGATCCGGCGCACGTCGCAGCCGCTCGCGGTCAGCCCTTCGCACAACGCGCGCTCGAGCATCGGCGAGCTGACCCTACCGTCGTAGCCGACCGCCACCAGCTTGCCGCCGGCTCGGCGCAGCAGCGTGGCGAAGCCGCGGCCAATCGCGCGTGCGTCGTCGGGACCCAGGGTCTCGCCGATGACTCCGCGGATGTCGTATTCGCGCAGAACGGTGGGATGGAAGTGGTGGGTCATCAAGGCTCCAGGTGGTGAGGCAATTCGTCGAGCAGCAAGTCCCGCGCCGCGTTCGCTTCGTGGACCTGGCCGTTGCTGCCGCCGCGGTCGGGATGGACCATCGTCACCAGCCGCCGATGGGCGGTGAGGATCTCCTCGCGCGAGGCAGCCGCGGACACACCCAAGAGCTTGCGCGCGCGGAATACGGCTTGAGCGCGCGTGGCCACTTTCCGTTCCCACGGCCAACGCCCGGTGATCAGCTTCCAGGCCAGCACGCCGATCGCGGCGAAGATCAGAATCCTCATCATAGCTAGGCAGCCTCGCTGGTTGTCCGATGGGGGGCCGGCAGGTGCAGCTTGGCGACCAGCTCGCGCAGCTCCTGGCGGGCGACGAGATGACTGGTGCCGAGCTCGCCAAGCTGCCCCTTGTCGAGCAGTGTCAGGCCGGACGGGAACAGCTCGCGATAGATCACTCGCTCCGACAGGCCATGCACGACGCGGAAGCCGACTCGCTTGGACAGCTCGGCGAGCGCCTGGTCGATGCGGCGCTGGTTGCGCGCGTCGACATGCTGGACCCGGTTCCTGACCACCACCCAGTCCATCTCGCGCCGCGCCTCGCGGATCTGCTTGAGGGCCCGCTTCTTGCGCGCCTCCCAGATCAGCTCGGCGTAGAAGCTCAGCCGCCGGACCTTGAAGGTCTCGGCGTCGACTTGGCCGATCAGGTCGAAATCTACGAAGCTGTCGTTCATCGGGGTGACCAGCGTGTCCGCCTGGGTCGCGGCGTGGCGGGCGAGCGGGTCGTCGCGGCCGGGCGTATCGAACAACAGGAAATCGGCGCCCTCGCCGAGCCGCTCGGCTTCCGCTTCCATCGCTTCGACGCTGTCGCCGAGGCAAACTTCGAAGGCCGCGCCGGGCAGGCGGATGCCGCGGCGCTGCTCGGTCTCGGCGCGATTCTCGAAATAGCGGTACAGCGTGCGTTGGCGCGGATCGAGGTCGATCGCCGCCACTTTCGCGCCCTGATAGGCGAGCGCCACCGCGACGTGCACCGCCGTGGTCGACTTGCCGGTGCCGCCCTTCTCGTTGGCGAAGACGATGCGGTAGGGAGCGGTGATGGCGGGCTCTTCCTCTGTTCCGGAGGGACGGCTATCGCACCCCCCTCCCGGCTCTTATCGGAGGCCTGCGTCCATGCAAACCGTCAACCGGCTGCCCGAGCTGCGCATGGCTGTGGACAGCTTGCGGGCTGGCGGCGACGTCGCGCTGGTGCCGACCATGGGCGCGCTCCACGATGGCCACCTGGCGCTGGTCCGCGAAGCGCGAAAGCATGCCCCGGCTGTCGCGGTATCGATCTTCGTCAACCCGGCCCAGTTCGGCCCTAACGAGGACCTCGCCGCCTATCCGCGCCAGCTCGCCGAAGATTCGCGGCTGCTCCAAGGGGAAGGCGTCGACTTGCTGTGGGCGCCGTCGGTCGAGGAAGTCTATCCGGCGGGCTTCGCAACGACCGTCTCGGTCGCCGGCCTCAGCGAAGGGCTGTGCGGTGCTTCGCGGCCCGGCCATTTCAACGGCGTAGCGACGGTGGTCGCCAAGCTGTTCGCCCAAGTGCGCCCCGACCTCGCGCTGTTCGGCGAGAAGGACTGGCAACAGCTCGCGGTGATCCGCCGCATGGCGCGGGACCTCGACCTGACGCACCCTGTCGCCGAGCGCATCCTCGGCGTGCCGACGGTGCGCGAGGCGGACGGCCTCGCGATGTCGAGCCGCAACCGCTACCTTTCGCCAGCGGATCGCAAGCGCGCCGCGGTGCTGCCAGTCACAATGCGCAAGGCGATCGCGGCGATCGAGGCTGGCGCTGATGTCGGGGTGGTACGAGAGAAGGCGACGGCCGCTCTGCTGACCGGCGGTTTTACCAGCGTCGATTATATCGAACTGGCGGATGCAGGATCGCTTGAGTCTCTCGAGAGGCTCAACGAACGCCCGGCGCGCCTCTTCGTCGCGGCGCGGATCGGCGGCACCCGGCTGATCGACAATATGGCAGTGGGG
>CBHCZH010000074.1:0-16391 GCA_965977975.1 uncultured bacterium | reverse complement strand
CAAGCTTCGCTATCCTTCCCCCATCAAGGGGGAAGGGCACGGCTGAATGTCGATATGCCCTAGCGCATCCGCTCGCCGACCAGCGTGCCCTTCGCCCCCGGCAACAGGCTGAAGCGGAAGTCCGGCCAATCGCGCTTCCAGCGCTGGGCGACCACACGTTCGCCAGGACGCGCGGCGTCATCGAGCAGGACCATGCCGCCCGGCACGATGCGATCGAACAGCACCTCGGCGCGGCCGCGCACGAACGGATTCACGGTCCATGGCGGCCCGTCGATGACCAGCAGGTCGATCTTTTGTGGCAACGAAGGCAGCTCGTACCAGTTATGCGACCACGTGCTCGGATCCTCGACCAGCGGTGCATGGCGCATCGCCGCCTGCAGATCGTGCTCGCCGAGCCAGCGCCCGGTCGCGGCGACGAAATCGGCGTGCTGGTCGAGGCTGGTCAGCCGGCCGCCGCCGTTCAACTCGAGAGCTTTGGCGAGAACGAGGGTCGAGGCCCCGCAGCCGAGCTCGACCACTTCGCTGGGGCGCAGCCGCTCGATAGCGTGAACCATGCGCCACAGGAAATACGTATCCGCCTTCCAGCTGCCGAGATGCGGCAGCGCGTCGTGCGGCAGGCCCAGCCGGTCGAGCAGCGCGAGCTTGTCCGCGAGCTTGCCGCCCCACAGGCTGCGCGCCAGCCACGGCCACTGGATCGCACCCCAGGCGATGGTGAACAGCTTCTCGGAAAAAGGACGGTCCAGGCTGCTATCGTCGATCGTCAGCAGCGCCGTCTTTTCGCGGGAAGTCATGGGTGCTGCAATCTCCGGGGGACGGGACGGGTTCCCATAGCGTCAGTCGGCGAACGGGTCACGCACCAGAATCGTATCGTCACGTTCGGGGCTGGTCGAAACCGAGGCGACCGGGCACTCGATCAGCTCCTCGATGCGGCGGATGTACTTGATCGCCTGCGCCGGCAGGTCGGCCCAGCGACGCGCGCCAGCCGTGGATTCGCTCCAGCCCGGCATCTCCTCGTAGACGGGTTCGCACTCGGCCTGCTCGGCGGCATTGGCGGGCAAGTAGTCGATCTGTCTACCTCGCAACGAATAGCCGGTGCAGATCTTCAGTGTCTCGAACCCGTCGAGCACGTCGAGCTTGGTCAGCGCCACGCCGGTGACGCCGCTGATCGCGCACGACTGGCGCACCAGCACCGCGTCGAACCAGCCGCAGCGCCTCTGGCGCCCGGTGACGGTGCCGAACTCGTGCCCGCGTTCGCCGAGCCGCTGGCCGACCGCATCGCTCAGCTCCGTGGGAAACGGTCCGGAACCCACTCTGGTGGTATAGGCCTTGACGATGCCGAGCACGAACCCGGCGGCGTTGGGGCCCAGCCCACTGCCCGAAGCAACCGTGCCGCTGACGGTGTTCGAGCTGGTGACGAACGGATAAGTGCCGTGATCGACGTCGAGCAGCACGCCCTGCGCGCCTTCGAACAGGATGCGGCTGCCCTTCTTGCGCTCCTCGCGAAGGCGCATCCATACCGGCCGGGCGTACTGCTGCACGAACGGCGCGATGCCCTGCAGCTTTTCGAGCAGCGCGGCACGGTCGATCGGCGGCTCGCCGAATCCGGCCCGCAAGGCGTCGTGGTGGGCGCAGAGACGGTCGAGCAGCGGTTCCAGTTCGTGCAGGTGAGCCAGGTCGCAGACGCGGATCGCGCGGCGGCCGACCTTGTCCTCGTAGGCCGGTCCGATTCCGCGTCCCGTGGTACCGATCTTGCCTTTGCCCGCGGCGGCCTCGCGCATCACGTCGAGCTCGCTGTGCACCGGCAGGATCAGCGCGCAATTGTCGGCGATCGCGAGGTTGTCGGGAGTGATCGCAACGCCCTGCCCCTCGAGCCGCTCGATTTCCGCCTTCAGGGCCCAGGGATCGAGCACCACGCCGTTGCCGATGATCGAAAGGGTACCGGTGACGATGCCCGAGGGCAGCAGGCTTAACTTGTAGGTAGTGTTGCCGACGACCAGCGTGTGCCCGGCGTTGTGCCCGCCCTGGAAGCGCACCACCACGTCGGCGCGGCTTGCCAGCCAGTCGACGATCTTGCCCTTGCCTTCATCGCCCCACTGGGCGCCGATAACGGTGACGTTGGCCAAGGCTCGAGCTTTCTGCGGGGGAAACCGCGCGCGCCGTAAGCGCTGCCGTCCCGGAGAGCAAGCCGTGCGGGTCGACAATTCGCGACAATCGGCGACTGGATTAAGCCAGCGGCCGCCTTAGTTTGGGCATCGAGGGAGCGAACGGAGGCATTCATGTTTCGCATCCTTTTTCTGTTGCTCGCTTGTGCCGGATTGGTGCTGTCCGCCGGCGTCCAGTCGCAAGCTGCGCGCGGCACGGTCGCGGAGCGTACCGAGCGCGGGCAGACGATGTCCTACGGCGCCGATCCGCTGCAAACGCTCGACTACTGGCCCGGCGAAACGGCTGATTCCCCGCTCGTCGTGTTCGTCCATGGCGGCGGCTGGTCGAAAGGTGATAAGCGGATGATGCAGGGCTCGGACAAGCTGCGGCACTGGCAGGTCCAGGGCTACGCGGTCGCCTCGCTCAACTACCGGCTTGTGCCCGAAGCGACGGTCGAGCAGCAGGCTGAGGACATTGCCGCAGCATTGGCCCTGCTCAAACACCGCTTTGCGCAGCGGTTTATCTCGCTCGTCGGCCACAGCGCCGGCGCGCACCTCGTCGCGCTGGTCGGGACCGATCCCACCTACTTGCATGACGCCGGACTGACCTTCGCCGACATCGCCGGGATCATCCCGCTGGACGGTGCGGCCTACGACGTCGCAGCGCAGCTGGAGGACGGACCCCGGGTCATGCAGCGAACCTATCGTCAGGCCTTTGGCGGCGGACCGGCCCGCCAGGCGCGGTTATCGCCGACGGCGCAGGCGGTCGCACCCAATGCCGCCGAATTCCTGATCCTCCATGTCGAGCGCGACGACGGCGCCCGCCAGAGCGCTGCGCTTGCGCGGGCGCTGCGCCAAGCCGGCACGGAGGCCGAGGTGCGCGGCTTCGCCGGCAAGGGCCTTAGGGGCCACATGGAGATCAACCGGCGATTGGGTGATCCGGACTATCCGGCAACCGCGGTTGTCGATGCGTTCCTGAAACGGGTGTTCGAGTAGAAATCGCCCTCGCTCGTCGACTCCCGTCAGGCGCTAGGAGTTCCGCAACAGAATTTGGCTAACTCGATGGTGACTCAGGGGAGCCGTGGTGACTCAATGTCTAAGACCGATGCCGAATTCTCTCACGGGCGGATGAGCGGCCATGTAGCGGCGGCTCTTTGCCTGTTTGTGCTTGGTCGGAGCGCCAGTGAAGCGGTGCAGAAGGGTCTTGCCATCAGCGACAGGCACATGGTCGCTTGGCGGATTGCGGAGGACGCACTGGTCGATATCGGCGTGATGGAACTGCAGCCCCTCGGCGACAGCGGGCATCGATACCAGGTTTTCACAATGGATGCAGTTGAGATGCCGGAATACTTGGCCACGCGCGTTGGCGAAGGCGATCCGCGCATTGAGACCCTGCTGGCGGCGTTCCTGGGTATCGCCTGTGCCCATAGCGAATACCGGGACAATCCCCTTTCCGATGAACGCGACTGGTTCGATCCACCCACCCGGTACATCACAGCGATGGAATGGCTGTCTTTGGGCGGGTACGCGGATCGCGATAGTCAACGCTTCCGCTGGACCGACAAGATCGGACCGGCCATGCGCGCCAATCAGTATTGGACCGAGGACAATTGCTCCGAGACCAGCATCGAGAATGCTCGCACGGCGGAAGAAGCTCAGCTTGCTTGGGCATCGATGCCCCAACGGCTCAAGGACAGCCTGAAGTCGAACGAAATCAACGCACTCGAACTGGCGCTCGTGCTGTCGCGATCTTGGCGCGATGGCGAATGGCGCGAGCCGGATGATTTGGCTTCCTTCGGTTGGCGCACCTTGTTGGCGTATCAAATCCTGGAAATCGCCAAGACATCATGAGGTTCGCGCTCATCTAGACGCCGATTGCGCTTACAACTTGGCCGGGGCGCTGCCGTCGAGGATGTGCGTGCAGCCGAGCTTGCCCGGTTCGTCGCTGTCGGACAGCGCAGCGACGGTGCGCCAGCCTTCTGCGCGCAACTTTACAGCGGAAGTTGCGTCGTGGCCAAGCGGAAGGAACACCGCCTCACGGCGCGGCTCGTCGGCCTTGACCGCCTCGACGAGCTCTTCGGGATAAAGCGAGAACCCGGTGGCGACTTCTTCTGAACCGTGGATGCGGTAAGTGCCGCCGCGGCCGAGCGTGCCGCGTACGCCGTCGGCATAGAGAGTGAAGCCGAACCAGGTCTGGTACTCGAAGCCGTGCCGCTCCGACGGGTCGAGCGTCAACCGGGCGCGGCCGGCCACGCGCGCGGCGATCTGGCGCAGGCCGGCGATGCGGCTCGCCAGCGCCCCTTGCGCGTCGATCAGCGCGAGCTTTTCGATCGCCTCGTCGAACGGACCGCTGGCATAGAGCAGCGGCACGTAGTCCTCGCCGCCGGCTTCGCGCAGCGCGCCGGCGTCCTTCGCGTCGAGCTCGCGGCGCACCGCCCGCACCTCCTCGGCATCGAGCGGGAATTCTTCGGCCGCGAGCGTGTCGACGAGATCGGGCAGCGTGAAATCGACCGAAATGCCGGTCGCGCCCGCCGCTTCGAGCGAAGCGATCGCCAGCTCGACGATCTCGGCTGCTGCCGCGACGGTGTCGCTGCCGATCAGCTCGGCACCGAGCTGCAGCGCCTCGCGGCGAGGATCGAGCTGGTCCCCGGCGATGCGTGCCACCTGCCCGGCGTAGCAAAGCCGCAACGGGCGAGGTTTGCCTGCCAGGCCGGTCGCGGCGATGCGTCCGACTTGCACCGTCATGTCCGAGCGCAGCGCCAGAGTGCGCAGGCTTTTCGGGTCGACGAAACGGAACAGGTGACGAGTTGTCACCCCGTCCATCCGCCGCGCCATCGACTGTATGAACTCGATCAGCGGCGGCCGCACGCGATCGTATCCGTGTGCATCGAGCGCGCCCATCACCGCGCGCTCGATCCGCGCCGCCGCCGCCGCGCTCTGCGGCAAGCGGTCCTCGAGCCCCTCGGGCAGAAGGTCGGCGGCGGGATCGATCATGCGCGGCCTATTCCCTCTTCGTCATCCCGGCGCAAGTCGGGATGACGCTGCGCCTCAGAACTGGAGCGCCTTGACCATCTTCACACCCTGCAGCGCGCAGGCGCGCTCGATCACGTCCTGCGGGATCGCCTGGTCGACGCTGAGCAGCAGCACTGCCTCGCCACCCGCTTCGCGGCGGCCGAGGTGGAACGTGCCGATGTTGATCCCCGCCTCACCCATCAGCGAGCCGATTCGGCCGATGAAGCCGGGCGCGTCTTCATTGACGATGTAGAGCATGTGGCCTTCGAGGTCGGCCTCGATGCCGATGCCGAAGATCTCGACCAGCCGCTCCTGGGTGCCGAACAGCGTGCCCGCCACGGAACGGTCGCCACGGCTGGTCGCCACGGTGACGCGGACCAGCGTGTGGTACACGCCCTCGCGGTCGTGCCTGATCTCGCGCACGTCGAGCCCGCGCTCCTTGGCGAGGAACGGCGCGTTGACCATGTTCACGGTGTCCGAATAGTTCTTCATCAAGCCCGCCAGCACCGCGCCGGTGATCGGCTTCATGTTGAGCTCGGCGGCGTGGCCTTCGACCTCGATCGAAATCTTGTCGAGGTTGCCGTGAGCGAGCTGGCCAACGAGGCTGCCGAGCTTCTCCGCGAGGCCCATGTACGGCTTCAGCTTGGGCGCTTCCTCGGCCGAGAGCGAGGGCATGTTGAGCGCGTTGGTGACGCCGCCGTTGACCAGAAAGTCGGCCATCTGCTCGGCGACCTGCAGCGCGACGTTGACCTGCGCCTCGTTGGTCGAGGCGCCGAGGTGCGGCGTGGCGACGAAGTTCCGGGTGCCGAACAGGGCGTGCTCCTTGGCCGGCTCGGTCGCGAACACGTCGAGCGCGGCGCCGGCGATGTGGCCGGATTCGAGCCCTTCCTTGAGCGCCGCCTCGTCGATCAGCCCGCCGCGTGCGCAGTTGACAATGCGCACGCCCTTCTTGGTCTTGGCGAGGTTCTCGGCCGACAGGATGTTACGGGTCTGGTCGGTCAGCGGGGTGTGCAGCGTGATGAAGTCCGCGCGAGCCAGCAGCTGGTCCAGCTCGACCTTCTCGACGCCCAGTTCCACCGCCCGCTCGGGCGAGAGGAACGGATCGTAGGCCACGACTTTCATCCTGAGGCCCAGAGCGCGGTCGGCGACGATCGAGCCGATATTGCCGGCGCCGATCAGGCCGAGCGTCTTGCCGGTGACCTCGACACCCATGAAGTCGTTCTTCGGCCACTTGCCGGACTGGGTCTGGGCGTTGGCCTCGGGCAGCTGGCGGGCGAGCGCGAACATCAGCGCGATCGCGTGCTCGGCGGTGGTGATCGAGTTGCCGAACGGCGTGTTCATCACCACGATGCCCTTGGACGAGGCATAAGGGATGTCGACGTTGTCGACGCCGATGCCGGCGCGGCCGATGACCTTGAGATTGGTGGCGGCGTCGATGATCTCCTTGGTCGCCTTGGTCGCCGAGCGGATCGCGAGGCCGTCGTACTCGCCGATCACGGCCTTGAGCTCGTCCGGAGTCATGCCCGGCTTCACATCGACGTCGCAGCCGCGCTCCTCGAAGATGCGCGCGGCGTTGGGGTCCATCTTGTCCGAGATGAGGACTTTGGGCTTGGTCATGGTTCTTGTCCTGTCAGTCATCCCGGGCTTGTCCCGGGACCCCGCTTTCTTTTTTGATGCGGGGAAGAGGAAGCTGGGCCCCGGCACAAGGCCGGGGTGACGCCTTGGGGAGGTTTCAGGCCGCGGCCAGCGATGCCTTGGTCTCGGCATAGGCCCAGTCGAGCCACGGGCCGAGCGCTTCGATGTCCGCAGTGTCGACGGTCGCGCCGCACCAGATGCGAAGGCCCGGCGGAGCATCGCGGTAGCCGGCGATATCGTAGGCGGCGCCCTGCTTCTCGAGCAGGCCGGCGAAAGCCTTGATGAAGTCGGCGTCGGCGCCTTCGACCGTCAGGCAGACCGAGGTCTTCGAGCGCGTGCCGTGATCGGCCGCGAGGTGGCCGAGCCAGTCGCGTTCGGCAACGATCTTGTCGAGCGCGTGGGCGTTCGCGGTGCAGCGCGCCTTGAGGCCTTCGAGCCCACCGACCGACTTTGCCCATTCGAGCGCCCAGATCGCGTCCTCGACCGCGAGCATCGAGGGCGTGTTGATCGTCTCACCCTTGAAGATTCCTTCGGCGAGCTTGCCCTTGCTCATCAGACGGAAGACCTTGGGGAGCGGCCACGAAGGCGTGTATTCTTCGAGACGCTGCACCGCGCGCGGGCCCAGGATGAGCACGCCATGCGCACCCTCGCCGCCGAGCACCTTCTGCCATGAGAAGGTGGCGACATCGATCTTGTCCCACGGAATATCGTACGCGAACACCGCGCTTGTCGCATCGGCGAAGCTGAGACCCTGGCGGTCGGTGGGAATCCACTCGCCGTCCGGCACGCGCACGCCGGACGTTGTTCCGTTCCAGGTGAACAGCACGTCGTCGGCCCAGTCGACCTTGTCGAGATCGGGTAGCTGGCCGTAGTCGGCGCGCATCACCGTCGCCTCGATGCCGAGCTGTTTTACGACGTCGGTCACCCACCCTTCGCCGAAGCTTTCCCAAGCCAGCGCCGTCACGCCGCGCGCGCCGAGCATGGTCCACATCGCCATCTCGAAGGCGCCGGTGTCCGAGCCGGGCACGATGCCGATACGGTGGGTGTCGGGAAGCTGCAGCAGCTCGCGCATCAGATCGATGCTGTACTGCAGGCGCGCCTTGCCGATCTTGGCGCGGTGCGAGCGGCCGAGCGATTCGGTGGCGAGCTTGTCGGGGGAAAATCCCGGCGGCTTGGCGCAGGGACCGGAGGAAAAGAACGGACGCGCCGGCTTTACGGCCGGGGCGGCAGGTACGTCAGTCATGTAGTCTCTCCTTGCAGAGAGCACGCGCGGCGTTGGGACCGCGTGGCCCGCGGCGGCCCTTAGAGGCGCGCGAACGGAAGTCAATCGCAATCCCGCCGAGCGCCGGAAAAGTGCCTGCTGTTCAGTATCCATTAGCGAGAAATTAACCATGTGGTCCGATGGAGGGGACATGGTCCGTATTACCCTTGGCCTGACCTGCGCCGCGCTTTTGGCCGGATGCTCTGCCTTACCCGAGCAGGCCTCGGAACGCCGCACGAGCACCATCGCCGCGCCGAGCCGTGCCGTGGCCTCGCCGCGCAGCCCCGCGGCGGGGCAGTGTCTCGCGCGGCTGGGGCAGACGGGCGCCCAATACACTGCCGTACCCGATCGCTACCTCGACCAAGGCTGCGCGATCCTCGGCACGGTGCAACTCGCGAGCCTGCGGTCGGACAGCTCGCAACTCGGCGTCACCAACCTTGGTCCGGTTACTTGCGAGGTCAGCCAGGCGTTCACCGGCTGGGCGCGCTACGGCGTCGACCGTGCCGCGCGTCAGATCCTCGGCACGCCCGTGCGCAGCATCGAGACCATGGGCAGCTATTCATGCCGCAACGTCGCCGGCTCCGGCCGCCGTTCGGCCCACGCGACCGGCGCGGCGATAGACATTGCGGGCTTCGTGCTCGCGGACGGACGGCGAATCATGGTCAAGAACGGCTGGCATGGAGGAAACGAGCGCGAGCGCGAGTTCCTGCGCGTGGTTCAGCAGAGCGCCTGCAAGCGCTTCGACACGGTGCTCGGGCCGGACTACAATTCGGCGCACCACGACCACCTGCACCTCGAAGGCGTGATCGGGACGAAGAGCTACTGCCGCTGACGGCGTTGCGTCAGCGCGCCGCGCTCGCTTGCCCCGCGTTCTTCGATCCTGCCTGCGACTCCGGCGCGCATGTCCGGCTCCTCGTCGAGCGGCAGTGTCGGAATATCGAGTCGCGCGTCGATCCACAGTCGGACGGCGTCAGCAGCGTGGCCCGCGCCGAGCTTGGTCATCATATTGCCGCGATGGATCTCGACCGTGCGCGGGCTGATGTCGAGTCGGCGCGCGATCTCCTTGTTCGAACACCCGGCGCTCAGAAGCTCGAGCACTTCGCGCTCGCGGCGGCTGAGGGACGAAATGGCGAGCTGCGCCTCGACCTCACGCCGGCGGCGATCGGCGTGCTGGCCGGCTTCGGCCAGAATGGCGTGCAAGCGGCGAGCGAAGCTGCTCATCTCAAGCGGCAGCAGAAGGTAGTCGAGCACCCCTGCCTTCATCGCGGCCACGACCTGCTCGGTGCTCGGCTCGTGACCGGTGAGCACGACCGGAAGCCAGACTCCGCGCTCGCCCAGACGCCGGATCAGGTCGGCCGCCATGCCCGGATCGCCGGTGTCGGTGGCAATGACGATGCCGTCGTGCGGGGGATGCTCGAGCAACTCGTCGAGCTCGCCGTAGACTTCGGCATGATGGCCCAGCGCAAAGACGATGCGGGCCTGCTCGGCACGGGAGCGGCTGTCGCCGCAGACGATGTGCAGGGTTGTCCGTTCCATGTCTATACGTTGCCCCCTATGGAGCCGATCCGCATCAGGAGGCCGCGCGGTTGCGGTGTTATTCCTGATGTGGAGATCGCGTAGTGTGGCCGAACGCCTAGTGGAAATTGCATCCGTTTTGGAGCAAAAAAACAGAATTAATTGCCGAATGTTCAACGCTCTACGGGGTATCCCTTAACTCACTTCTTGAGCAAAGGTGTAGTCCGGCAGCGAGTGGAACGCGTTGCGCAAGGCATCGCTCCAGCTCTTCGAGATCGCGTCGAAATAGGCATCCCCGTGCTCGATGCGCCGTTCGTGCAGCGTTTTGAACTCGTCGCGCCTGATCACCAGCAGGTCGAGCGGCAAGCCGACCGAGAGGTTGGCCTTGAGCGTGGAATCGAAGCTTACCATCAGCAGCTTCGTGGCGTCCTCGAAGCTCATCTTGCGGTCGTAGCCGCGGATCAGGATAGGCCGCCCGTATTTGGTTTCGCCGATCTGGAAGAACGGGGTGTCCCAGCTCGCCTCGATGAAATTGCCTTCAGGGTAAATCAGGAAGAGCCGCGGCTCCATCCCTTTGATTTGGCCAGCGACGATCAGCGAAGCGGTGAATCGCCCTTTGCCATATGTACCGTTCTCGTCCTGCGTGTCGCGCACGGTCTCCCGCAACAGCTTGCCGGCTTCGGCCGCGACCTGGAACATGGTCGGCAGCTCGAGTAGCGAATTTTGCCGGTCGCCCGGGGCTTTCGTGCGTTCCTCGAGCTTGCTGATCACCGCCTGGGTTGTGGCGAGGTTGCCCGCGGTCATAAGCGCAATCACGCGCTCACCGGGCTTGGTCCAGTGGTACATCTTGCGGAACACCGAGATGTTGTCGACGCCCGAATTGGTGCGGGTGTCGCTCATCAGCACGAGCCCTTCGTCGAGCACCATCCCCACGCAATACGTCATATTCCGTCCTTGCCGTCCTACGCCCCCTTCGAACGGGGCAGCACGGCTTACTGTTCCGCCGTCTGCTGTTCGACCGCAAGCTCCACGGTCAGGTTTTCCGCGACCGAACCGAAGCTGATGCCAGTGACTGGTGCGGCGTCGCGATAGTCGCGGCCCGTGGCGACGCGGACATAGCGCGGATCGGGGCTGATCCCGTTTGACACGTCGAAGCCAACCCAGCCGAGGCCCTGGACCCAGGCCTCCGCCCAGGCGTGTGTCGCCTCCTGCTCGATGCGATCGTCCATCATGAGGTAGCCGCTGACGTAGCGCGCCGGGATTTCGAGCGCCCGCGCCGCGGCGATGAATATCTGCGCGTGGTCCTGGCACACGCCATGCCCCGCGACGACGGCGTCCTCGGCGCAGGTGTCGACCTGGGTGTGGCCAGTGTCGTAGGCGACGCGCTCGCGGATCGCGGCGGAGAGGTTGTGCAGCATCGGCACCATGCCCTCGTCAGCGCGCGCCACCGCGGCGATCAGCTGGCGGATGCGCGGCCCCGGCTGGGTCAGCTCGGTATGGCCGAGGAAGGCCCACAGCGGCAAGTGCCCGGCATGAAGGCCGATCACCCCGGCCTTGTCCTCGGTCTCGACCGTACCGCGGCACGTGATGACGACTTCGCGCGCGCCGTCGACCACCGAGACCAGTGTGACGTGGTTGTAGTGCTGATCGTCGTACGACAGCTCCTCGCGCGCCCCATCGTACTCCATCTCCCAGTCGAGGATCAGCTGTCCTTGCGTTTCCTTGGGCGTCAGCCGCAGACGCTGCAGGCCATGCCTGACCGGCTCGGCGAAGCGGTAACGCGTCGTGTGTCGGATCGCGAGGCGCATGGTCCTGGCCCGGCCCCTTACCTGGTGAAGCGGAACTGCTCGGCGATCGCGCTGGCGACCGCCTGGTTGCGGGCTATGAAGGTCACCAGGAACTGGTGCAGGCCGCCGTCGAAGATCTGGTCGATGGTCTTTCCGGTCAACTCCTGGTCAGCCTGACGCATCAGTTCATGCGCCGGTCCCTCGTGCCCGTGCAGCCGAGCGAGCGAACCGAGATTCTCGCGCATCGCCGAATAGCAAAACGCCAGGCTGCGCGGGAATCGGTCGTCGAGGATCAGGAACTCGGCGATCGACCGGGCGTCCATCCTCCCGGCGTTGAGCCAACGGTAGGCGCGCTCCCCGGACAGCGAGCGCAGCACATTGTCCCACTGGCCGGTGTCGAGCGGGGTTCCGACATAGGCCAGCGAAGGCAACAACAGATAGTACTTCACGTCGAGGATGCGGGCGGTGTTGTCGGCTCGCTCGAGGAACGTGCCGAGCCGCGTGAAGCAGTAGATCTCGTTGCGCAGCATCGAGCCGTGGGTGGTGCCACGCGCCGCCGTCGATTCGCGGCGGATTGCCGCGAGGACCTGATCGAGACTGGAAACGCGGACCGGGCGCGCGAGCAGATCGCGCAAGGTCATCCACCCCTCGTTGACCGCCTCCCATACCTCGAGCGTGATGGCCGAACGGCACACGCGGGCGTTGAGCCGCGCCCGCTCCACCATCGAGATGACGCTGTCCGGGTTCGCCTTCCCACGCAGCACGAAATCGCACACGTGCGCGGTGGCGAAATCATCGTGCTGCGCTTCGTAGCGTGCTCGCAGGCCAAGCGTAGTGAGTACCGAGCGCCACTCCTCGGTCGCCGCGTCGGCGCCTCTGGTTAACGCCATGCGGTGGCCGGCGGCGAGCAGGCGCGCGGTGTTCTCGGCGCGCTCGAGATAGCGGTACATCCAGAAGATGCCGTTGGCGACGCGGCCTAGCATCCTCCCCTCCCGCTTGCGGGAGGGGCTGGGGATAGGCCTGTCAGCCACCCGCGCACTGACCCACCCCTGGCCTCTCCCGCCAGCGGGAGGGGGACCGGGAGCTTGAGGTCGAGCGTGCTCATCAGTCGTCCAGCACCCAGGAATCCTTGGTCCCGCCCCCTTGGCTGGAGTTGACCACCAGCGAGCCCTTTTTGAGCGCCACGCGCGTCAGCCCGCCTGGAGTGATCTCGACGCCGTCGGGCGAAACCAGCACGTATGGCCGCAAGTCGACATGGCGCGGTGCGAGGCCGGCCCGGGTGAAGATCGGCACGGTCGACAGCGCCAAGGTCGGCTGCGCGATGTAGTTGGCGGGATTGGCGACAAGCTTGGCGCGAAAGGCCTCGAGTTCGCGCTTGCTCGCGGCAGGTCCGATCAGCATGCCGTAGCCACCGGAACCGTGCACCTCCTTGACCACCAGCTCCGTCAGATGATCCAGCACGTACTTGAGGCTGTCGGGATCGGCGCAGCGCCAGGTTCGAACATTGGCGAGGATCGGCTTTTCACCGGTGTAGAACTCGACGATCCCGGGCATGAACGAATAGATCGCCTTGTCGTCGCCGATGCCGGTCCCGGGCGCGTTGGCGATCGTGACCCGGCCCGCGCGGTAGACGTCCATGATCCCCGGCACGCCGAGCACGCTGCTGGGATTGAAGGTCAGCGGATCGAGGTAATCGTCGTCGACCCGGCGATAGATCACGTCGACCGGCTGGAAACCTTGCGTGGTGCGCATCTGCACCCGGCCGTCGACCACTCTCAGATCGCTGCCCTCGACCAGCTCGGCGCCCATCTGGTCGGCGAGAAAGGCGTGCTCGAAATACGCCGAGTTGTATATTCCGGGCGTCAGGACGGCCACGGCCGGCTTGTCCGATGAGCCGGGCGGCGCGCAAGCGGCGAGGCTCTTGGCGAGCCGCCGAGGGTAGTCCGAGACCGGCTGCACTTTCACGCGCGAGAACAATTCCGGGAACATCGCCATCATCGTCTCGCGGTTCTCGAGCATGTAGCTGACGCCCGAGGGCGTGCGCGCGTTGTCCTCCAGCACCAGGAACTCGTCGGGCCCGGTGCGAACCAGGTCGATGCCGACGATGTGGGTGTAGACGCCGCCTGGCGGCGTGAATCCGACCATCTGCGGCAGCCAGGCGCTGTTGTGGCGGAACAGGCGCTCGGGCAGCCGGCCGGATCGGATGATTTCTTGCCGATGGTACAGGTCGTGCATGAAGGCGTTGAGCGCCCGCACCCGCTGCTCGATCCCGCGCGACAGGCGCCGCCACTCGGCTCCCGATATGATCCGCGGAACCATGTCGAACGGGATCAGCCGCTCCTCGGCATCGTCCTCGCCATAGACGTTGAAGGTAATGCCGGTGCGGCGGAAGAACCCCTCGGCCTCACCGCTTTTGCGGCGCATCCAGGCGTTGTCCTGCTCGGACAGCCAGCGGTGGTAATCGCGATAGGCCTCGCGCACCGAGCCATCGGGCGCGTACATTTCGTCGAACTGGCCGTCCGTCGCGTTCATGACCCCCCGTTTGTGCAGCGCACCATGGCACGCCTGAAGCTCCTCGCCAAGGTCGTAGCGGTCAAACGGAATCAGCTGCGATCCAGTTCCGTGGTCGCGTTTCCCGCAAACCGTTGCCTCGCCGCTCGGACTCGATCACATTTTGCCGATGAGATCGATGCTTGGCCTTCTGCTCCTCACGCTAGTCGCGCAGGCCGCCCCGGTCACGGCAGAGGAGCCGGAGATTGTGGTCGAGGCACCGCTCCACCGGCTCGAGATCGAGCGTATCCTCGAAGCCGACAATCTCGACGTTGACCGCATGAGCCCGCGCAAAGTGGCCGAAGCCATGGCCAGCATTCCCAAGGGCCGAGCGCCGGACGAGTTCTGGGCTCGCTATCAGGGGCACGTGCGTGCCTGGCAGTGGTACGCAGCGCTGAAGGACGATGCCAGAGTGCATGGCCACGACGTCCTCGAGGCCGAGGCCTTGGTCAATGCGACGTTCGATGACGTCGAGCGGATCGCGGAGAGTTACGGCGCGCGGCTGCCGAAGCGGCGGTAGTTCACCCGCGCTCCAGTTCCTCGGCGACGACCCGGATCGCCTCGGCCGAATGCGCGAAGCCGAGGTGCGTGCAGCGTAGCGCGAGCGCGCGATCGCGCTCGCCCGGTCGACCGCAGGCGCTACGCGGCGAGATTACCCCGTCGCGCGGGCTCCATAGCGCAACGGTCTCGACCGGCGGCTTGACTGAAACTTCGGCCTCGACCGGCGGCTGCTCGATCGATTGCCCGGTGACCAGCTGGTAGATCCGCCAAGCGTTGTTGGCATAGAGCGACTGCGAGAACGGCGTACCCATGGTGATGACCTTGGCCACTAGGTCCGGATGGCGCTTGGCCAGCTCGCGCGCGAAAATGCCGCCGAGGCTCCAGCCGACCAGCACCACATCCTGACCGTAGCGGTCACGGATCTGCCGCACCCGTTCTTCGAGCAAGGCGAAGTTCTTCTCGGTCGGGCCGAGATTGAAGCCGAGTCCCCAGCGTTTGGTCTTGTGCCCGGCTTCCTCGAGCCGCTTGGCCATGTAGCGCATGCGCAGCGGATGGGTGCCGAAGCCGGGCAGCAGCATGACGATGCGCGGACGCTGCGTCTTGGGCAGCACCAGCGGCGGACGAAACTGGCGCAGCAGCGGTTCGAGCGGCGAGGCCAGCTCGCCAAGCAGCAACCTGCGGTGCGGGCCGTGCGCTTCCGCCGGCGGCTTCTGGCGCAGCAGCTCGACCCGGCGCGCGATCGGACCGGGCGTGGCTGAAACGTGCAAGGCCAGCTTCGCGGTCATCGCCTCATCATATCCGGACCCGCTTGTCCGCCGATGAACGCGCCGTTCGGCCGAGGTTTCCGCGGAGGCCAGCCCAGATCAGGCAGCGCAGTCGCCCGTGCGCTTCGAGGTTACTCGCATCTTCATCGTGGTGGTACCGACGGTGGGCATCTCCTGGCTCATGTCCATCGTCATGGTCGAGCCTTCGGCGCCCATCTGTCCTTCCATGTGCACCTTGCTGGCGCCGGCGCCGGCCTGGCCGGGGCACTGCATGTCGGCGACCACGGTGTTGCCGCTGACATTGAACGAATTCATCGTGCAGTCGCCTTCGGCGAGGTTTTTGACCATCTGCTCCGGGCCGTTCTCGGCCGCGTCGGCCTCGGTCATGCAGAAGCTGTTTCCTTCGGCCAGGCCGCTGGCGAAGATCTCCTGCATCTGCTGCTTGGCCGATTCGGGCACGCCCGGCGCATCGAACTCGAGCAGCTCGAGCGAGGCGGTGTACTGGCCCGGCCGCGGCTGGACCATGCCCGCCGCCTCGGCGGCGATCTCCTCGCCCGAGACCGAACCGTCGTCATTCGTGTCGGCATCTCCACCGCAAGCGGCGAGCAGGATCGCTGCGGCGAGCGGCAGCGTGTGAATGGCGCGCATGGATTTCCCCCTCCTCGAAGCGGCGCGATGCCGCGGCATGAGGTGCAGGCTATCAGGCGAGCGGCGTGCTGCCAACGATTGCGATGGCACCGTGTTTGTCCCATATATGTTCTCATGGCCGAGCTCGTCATCCGCAGAGGGCTGGAGGAACCCGACACCTCCGCCAGCTTCACCCCCCATAAGCCGCAGCGCCCCGAGAAGGCGATGGGCGGGCGGCCGTTCAAGCTGGTATCCGACTACCAGCCGGCCGGCGATCAGCCGACAGCGATCCGCGAGCTGGTCGAGGCATCGCGCGAGGGCGAGAAGACCCAGGTTCTGCTCGGCGTCACCGGCTCGGGCAAGACTTTCACCATGGCCAAGGTGATCGAGGAGCTGCAACATCCTGCGCTCGTGCTCGCGCCCAACAAGATCCTCGCCGCGCAGCTCTACGGCGAGTTCAAGAGCTTCTTTCCCGAGAACGCGGTCGAATACTTCGTCAGCTACTACGACTACTACCAGCCGGAGGCCTACGTTCCGCGGTCGGACACCTACATCGAGAAGGAAAGCTCGGTGAACGAGGCGATCGACCGGATGCGCC
>CBHCZH010000073.1:0-16430 GCA_965977975.1 uncultured bacterium | reverse complement strand
TCGCCGAACGCCTGGCTGCTGATCCGCGCCGCCGGGATGCCGCGGCCGGTCAGGTAGTTCCTGACCGCGGTGTTGCGGCGTTCCGACAGCCCGATGTTGTACTGCACCGAGCCCGACCGGTCGGCGTGGCCGGCCAGCATGATCGCCGCAGTGCCGCAGTTCCCGTAAGCGGTGACCGCGTTGTTGAGGATCGTCGCAGCCTCGGGCGTGATGTCCGACTTATCCCAGTCGAAGAACACGATGTACGGCCCCTGGTTGCACTGCGCGACCGGCGGAGGCGGCGGCGGCGGCGGCGAGGGAGGCGGCGGCGGAGGCGGCGGGGGTGGCGGAGGCGGAGGCGGCGGGGGTGGCGGGGCCGCGCCCCAGTTAAACAGCACCGACGCCAGCACCGAATGGCTGTTCTGGAACTGGATCTGTTCCCGGCCCCGCGACGACACCAGGTCGATGTCGTCGACGTTGAAATAGCGGTATTTCAGGCCGATATCGATCGAATCGTTCACTGGAACACGCGCCGCGGCGATGGCTTGCCAGGCGAATGCGACATCTTCGTTGTCGATGAAACCCGGACCCGCTGCGTTCGCCGTAATATCGGTATCGACACCGGCGATGCCGGCACCCAGGCCGAACGCGAAGCCGAGGCCCTCCCAGCCGCCGAAGTCGAAAAGAGCGTTAAGCATGCTGCTCATGATCTTCACGTCGCCATCTGCAGCGAACGTGCCGGTTACGGGAGTGAACGTCGCGCCTGGCACGAACGAGCCCACGGGAGCGACCAGCGTCTCGATATCGTAGGTCTTGTATCCGGCTTCCGCTTCTAAGCGGAGCAAACCGAAGTCGTAGCCGATGAGAATGTCACCGTCCCAGCCGCGGTCATAATCCGCCAAGACTTCGATGCCGGTCAGGCGGTCTTCGTAATCGGAATCTTCCGGAAAGATGACGCCGAGTTCCGGGCCGGCATACCACTGGCCGTCGCGTGCGACGGCGGGCGAGGCAACGACGGCAGTCGCAGTCGCGAGCCCCAACGCCAATTTACGCATGTTGGTTCCCCTTTAGTCGGCCGCCCGGACAGGTTCCCTCGCCCGTCCGTCAAGCAAGCGGCCGCACGATGGCCATACTCGCAAGGCTGTCAAGCGTTCCGTTGCAGTGCAATATTTCCACGATTGTGGCCGATATGCACTGCGGGTTCGCGTAAATATCTAGAAAAGCTGCAATTGTCCGCCACTTGCCGGTGGGCGAAATTGGCCACAGTCGAGCTCAAATCGCATCTTTCCTATCCCGGCCCGCTTGCGGGCGAGGCGGAAACGGGCGCGGAAAAGCTCGGCCCAGACCCCGCTCGGCTTCATCCGCGTAAAGAAATCCGGGTCGTTGTCGCGCCCGCCGCGGACCGAGCGGATAATGCTCATAACCTTATCGCCGCGATCCGGGAAATAGACCGCCAGCCACTCGCGGAACAGCGGAGCTACTTCAAAGGGAAGGCGCAGCGGTATCCACCCCGCCGAGGGCACGCCGAGCGCGCCGGCGCGCGCGACGATCGCTTCCATGAACTCGTCGGTGATGGCCGGGATGACTGGCGCCACGGAGCAATGGGCGGGAACGCCCGCCGCGACCAGCTTGCCCAGCGCCGCCAGCCGCTTGGCCGGCGCCGGAGCACGCGGCTCGAGCAGGCCGGACAGCCTTGGATCGAGCGAGGTGACCGAAATCGCGACGGCCACGAGGCGCCACCTGGCGAGTTCGGCGAGCAGGTCGAGGTCACGCAGCACCCGATCGGACTTGGTGGTGATAGTCACCGGATGGTGCGTCTCGAGGCAAACCTCGAGCACCGAACGCGTGATCTGGTAACGTCCTTCGATCGGCTGATAGGGATCAGTATTGGTCCCCATCGCAATCGGTTTGGGCCGATACTTGGGCCGGGCGAGTGTCTTGCGCAGCAACTCGGCGGCCTTCGGTTTGGCGAATAGCTTCGTTTCGAAATCCAGCCCCGGCGACAGATCGTGGAATGCGTGGGTAGGCCGCGCAAAGCAGTAGATGCACCCATGCTCGCAGCCGCGGTAGGCGTTGATGGAGCGGTCGAAGCCGATGTCCGGAGATTGGTTGAAGGTGAGGATGGTCTTGGGATGTTCCTCCGTCACCGTGGTGCGTAGTTTGACCGGTGGTCCGTCGAGCGTTTCGACATAGTCGCGCCAATCGCCGTCGGCCTCTCGTTCGGCGAGTCCGAACCGCTGCGGAACCGCGCCCGATTGCGCGCCGCGGCCGTGAATGGCTGGATCCTTGCGGCGTTCCATGGAAGGAACATACAGGGAACAAAAAGTTGCCGCAAGGTTAGACTAACGCCCGCGGCGGAACGAAAGCGCCGGCAGCCTCCTCGGCCAGCTTGGCGAAGCGGAAATTGGTGCGGTCCTCGCGGTGCGGGCCGATTATCTGCAGGCCCGTAGGCAGGCCATTCGCGAACTTACCGGTAGGCATGACCGTCGCCGGCAGGTTGGCGACAAGCGCCAGGCCCTGCCAGGTGAAGTCGAGATAGGGCGCCGGCTCGCCGTCGATAGTGATCCGGCGGAACAGCTGGTCGGAATGGACGCCGCTGCCTTCGGCCATGTGCGGGAAAGCGACCACCGGGGCCGCCGGGCACAGCAGCAAGTCGTAGTCACGGAAGAAGCCGGCCCAGGAGCGGAACAGGTGGGCGCGCTTCTCGGCGAGCTCGAACCATTCGCCGAGCGTGGTGCGCATGTAGCGGGCGAGCTTGGTGGCGATGCCGGTCTCGTCCTGGCCTGCCAGTGCCTCGAAGGCATCAGCCTCGCCTGGGGCGGGCGCACCGACGATTGCGAAGAGGACCTGCAGGTAGGTCTCATAGCTGTGATGCGGGTCGACGGGCAGGGCGACTTCCTCGATCCTCGCCCCGGCGTGTCGCAAGTCGGCGATATAGGTTTCGAGCGCCGCCCGGTAAGCACTGTCGTCGCGGTAGGCGCCGTCGCCCATCCACACGCCGACCCGGAATTGATCGAGACGCTCGCGGCGCGGCGGCTTGAGCGGCTCGGCGAGCACCGTCATCAGCAGCGCGAGGTCGGCGGCGCTACGCGCGATCGGACCGGCGACACCGAGCTCGGGTTGGCTGAGCATGCCTGGCGGCGGCGGAATCTGGCCGCGAACGGGCACCAGGCCGTAAGTCGGCTTGTGGCCGAACACGCCGCAGAAGTGGCAGGGGATGCGGATCGAGCCGCCGATGTCGCTGCCGAGCTCGAACGACGTGAAGCCGGCCGCGACCGCGCCGGCCGCTCCGCCGGACGAACCCCCGACGGTGCGGTCCGGGTTCCACGGATTGCGGCTGATCCCGTAGACCGGGTTGAACGATTGCCAGTCGCTCGCGCCGGCGGGCAGGTTGGTCTTTGCGAAGATGTTGGCGCCGGCTTCGCGCAGCAGGGCGACGGCATCGGCATCCTGGCTGGGACGGTAGTTGCGCAGGGGCTCGAGGCCGCAAGTAGTCGGCATTCCGGTGACTTCGAAGGAATCCTTGATAGTGATCGGAAGACCGGCAAGCCCGCCGAGGGGATCGCCGCTGGCGCGCTGGCTGTCGATCTCGCGAGCGGCGGCACGGGCGCGATCGCGGTCGAAGGCGACGACGAGATTATAGGCCGGATCGTAGCGGTCGATGCGCTCCAGGTAGAGCTCGAGGAGCTCGACAGCTCCGATCTTGCCGGTTTCGAGCAGCCGCGCCTGCTCGGTAGCCGGCGCGAAAGCGAGCTGCTGGTCGGTCATGGCATTCCTCCGGTCCGCGCAGAGTAGCAGGGGGCTAGGCGAAACCAAAATGAGAACATATATGGAACAAATGCATTCGCCATCGATTGTTGATTCCGCGCGTTGGAAGGGTGGAGCAAGGCGCAAGGAAAGTGCGATGGAATTCGAGGAACGACCAAAATCGCTGGCCAGGATCGACGAGGCGATCCACGCCTGCCGGCGCTGCCCGATCGGCCTGCTCGAGAACCAGGCGGTGATGGGCGAGGGGCCGAAGAAGGCCGAGCTGATGATCGTCGGCGAGCAGCCGGGCGACCAGGAAGATCTCGCTGGGAGGCCGTTCGTCGGGCCTGCCGGCCGGGTGCTCGACGTGCATCTCGAACGCGCCGGGATCGACCGGCGGCAGGTCTACCTCACCAATGCGGTCAAGCACTACAAGTTCGTCCAGCGCGGCAAACGGCGGCTGCACCAGTCGCCGACGGGCAAGGAGATAGACATTTGCCGCTGGTGGCTCGATGGTGAGAGGGAAATCGTGCAACCGCAACTGCTGCTTGCGCTCGGCGGCACCGCGGCGCGGGGCCTGCTCGGCAAGGCGGTCACCATCTCGAAGATGCGGGGTCGTCCTCACCCGCTCGAGGGCGGAGGTGAGCTTTGGGTCACGGCGCACCCCTCGTACCTGCTGCGGCTCAAGGACGAAATGAAGGAACAGCAGGAACGGATGTTCCAGGCCGACCTCGCCGCGGTGGCCGAGCGGCTGGCGGAGCTGGCCCAAGAGTCGGCGCGGTGACATGCCCGACGTTCCGCTTACGCCCGGGAGACATGAGCTCGACGTCGATCTCGACACGATAACCGCGCCTGCCCGCGCGCCGTTCGTGGAATTGGGGATGCTCAGCTGCTTCTCGTTCTTGCGCGGGGCTTCGCTCCCGGTGGATCTGGTGAAGACGGCCTGGGCGCTCGGCTACGATGCCATCGGCATTGCCGATGCGAATTCGATGGCAGGCGTGGTCCGTGTTCACACCAATGCCAAAAAGTTGAAGCTCAGGCCGGTGATCGGCTGCCGGATCGAGACGGTCGAGGGCCTGGCCTTCCTCGCCTATCCGATCGATCGCGCTGCTTACGGACGGCTTTGTCGGCTGATCTCGGCCGGTCGGATGAGCACGATAGCCGGTGAATGGCAGGACAAAGGCGTCTGCGAGATCTCGTTGACGATGCTGTCGGAGCATGCCGAAGATGTGCAGCTTATCTTGCTGCCTCCGCGGAATCTCGAGGCGGAATTCACGATCGAGGTGAAGAGCAACGTCATTTCGTTTCCGGGTTCACGCAGAGACGCAGGGGTGCAGAGGGATGTTTGCCCTCCATCTCGCGGGGATGACGAAAAAGTGGGACAGTCATCTTTCTGCGCCTCTACGCTTCAGCGTGAATTGACTGCTGCCTTTCCCGACATTCTTCCCCATATCGTCGGTCAGTTCCCGACGCTGCGCCACTTGGCCGCCAGCTATCTTTACACCGGCGACGATATCGCCCGGATCGACCGACTGGATGCGCTGGCCCGGGCGAACGGACTGTCGCTACTCGCCACCAACGAGGTGCACTATCACTTGCCCGATCGACGGCCGTTGCAGGATGTGATGACCGCGATCCGGCATAAGACCACCGTCTCGGACGCCGGATACCTGCTTCACGCCAATGCTGAACGGCATCTCAAAAGCCCTGCGGAGATGGTCGATCTGTTCGCACGGTGGCCGCACGCCATCGTGGCGTCACGCGAAGTAGCCGATGCGTGCGCGTTCGATCTCGGCGATCTGAAATACGAGTACCCCAAACGGGCCTATCCTGACCGCATGACGTCACAGGAATACTTGGTGCAGCAAACTTGGGAAGGAGCTAAATGGAGGTATCCCAAAGGGTTGAAGCCGGATGTGAAGAAAACGCTCGAACGCGAGCTGGCGTTGATCGGCAAGCTCGATATCGCGCCCTATTTTCTGACCATCAAGGAGATCGTGGACTTCGCGCGTAGCCAGGATCCGCCGATTCTGTGCCAGGGACGAGGCTCGGCGGCCAATTCGGCGGTCTGTTTTTGCCTCGGCATCACCGAGGTCGATCCGGCAACTCACGAGCTTCTGTTCGATCGTTTCCTCTCGGAGGAACGCAGCGAGCCGCCTGACATCGACGTCGACTTCGAACACGAGCGGCGCGAGGAGGTGATCCAGCACGTTTACGAGGAATATGGCCGAGATCGCGCCGGGCTCTGCGCCACGGTAATTCATTACCGGCCTCGTATGGCCATCCGCGAAGTCGGTAAGGCGATGGGGCTAACGGAGGACGTGACCTCGCTGCTCGCTCGCACCGTCTGGGGTGCGCACGGGGATGAGATCGACAGCGAGCATGTCCGGCGCGAAACGGGATTGGATTTGTCCGATCCGCACTTGAGACGTGTTCTGAAATTGACCGAGCAGATGATCGATATGCCTCGGCATCTCAGCCAGCACGTCGGCGGCTTCATTCTCACCGACAAGCTGCTGACCGAGACGGTGCCGATCGGCAACGGCGCCATGCCCGAGCGCAGCTTCATCGAGTGGGACAAGGACGACATCGACGATCTCGGCATCTTCAAGGTCGACGTGCTCGCCCTCGGAATGCTGACTTGTATCAGGAAAGGGCTCGATCTCCTTGAAAAGCATCACAACCAATCCTTGGCCATGGCTACTCTCCCGCAGGAGGATGAGGCGGTTTACGACATGCTGTGCGATGGAGATTCCGTCGGCGTTTTCCAGGTCGAGAGCCGCGCGCAGATAAACATGCTGCCGCGCCTGAGGCCGCGCGAGTTTTACGACCTGGTGGTGGAAGTCGCGATCGTACGGCCCGGGCCCATCCAGGGCGACATGGTCCACCCCTATCTCAAGCAACGAAAGGCCGAACGCGAGGGAAAGATGGTTTTTCACCTTCCCGGTCCGGCTCCCGAGCATGGCCCCCCGAATGAGCTCTCCTCGATCCTCAAGCGTACTTACGGCGTGCCGATCTTCCAGGAGCAGGCGATGAAGATCGCCATCGATGCGGCCGAGTTCAGTCCCGACGAGGCCAATCAGCTGCGCAAGGCGATGGCGACTTTCCGTTCGCGGGGCATGGTTCACGAGCACGAGGAAAAGATGGTCGGCCGCATGGTGAGGCGCGGCTATGATCCCGAGTTTGCGCAGCGCTGCTTCAACCAGATCAAAGGCTTCGGCGAATACGGCTTTCCCGAAAGCCACGCCGCCAGCTTCGCGCACCTGGTCTACGTCTCGAGCTGGCTGAAGTGCCATTACCCCGCAGCGTTCGCTGCCGCGCTGCTCAATTCGCAACCGATGGGCTTTTACGCGCCGGCGCAGATCGTGCGCGATGCGGAGGAGCACGGTGTCACCGTCTTGCCAATCGACGTCAATCATTCGAATTGGGACTGCACACTGGAAGAAGTGGGCAAAGACCAGCCCGAGCGCCGGCGCGGCAAGGCCGAATGGCGCCTGGATAAAGGCTGGGCACTCCGCCTCGGTCTGCGGCAGGTCGACGGTTTCCCGGAGCATCTCGCCGCGAAGCTGATAGCGGCACGGCAAGCGAGCGGGGCTTTCCGCGATGTGACGGAACTGCGCGGTCGCGCTGGCCTCCCACCTGCCCACGTGGAACGTCTCGCCGCAGCCGACTGCTTCGGCTCGCTTGTCTTGCCGAGACGACAAGCGCTGTGGGATGCGCGCACTCTGATTTCGGGAATGGACCTGCCTTTGTTCCAGTTCGCCGACGCGCGCGACGAGGGAGCCGAACGGCGGCTTACGAAGCTACCCGCGATGCCGCTCTCCGAGGAAGTCATTGCGGACTACCAGACCCAGCGGCTCAGCCTAAAGGCGCATCCGATGAGCTTCCTGCGTGCCGGTCTCGCCGAACGCGGTTTCGTGCGCGCCTGCGATCTCAAGAGCCGCAAGCACCGCTCGATGATCCGCTTCGCGGGCATAGTGCTGATCCGCCAGCGGCCCGGGTCTGCCAAGGGAGTGGTGTTCATCACCCTCGAGGACGAGACCGGCATCGCCAACCTCGTGATTTGGCCCGACACGATGGAGCGTTACCGCAAGGTGGTGATGGGCGCGCGGCTGATCGAAGTGCGCGGCCGCGTCGAATACGACGAGGACGTGCTCCACGTGATCGCCGCGCACCTCGTCGATGCGACGCCGATGCTGCACAATCTGTCGGACGACCTGCTTAAGCCTGCCATCGCCTATGGCGACCACGCCGGGCCCCTGCCGCCGGGTATTCCCGAACATTTCCGTCAGGGTCATCCGCGCAACGTGCGGGTCATCCCCAAGTCTCGCGATTTCCATTGACCATTCCCCTCCCGCTTGCGGGAGGGGTTAGGGGTGGGCAAGGGGCGGACAGACCCACCCCGGCCCCCACCCCAAACCGGGGGGGGGAGCAACGAATGATCGATCCGGCCAAGCTTGCCGCCTTCGCGCTCGTCACCGGGGTGGTCAGCCTGGTGCCGGGCCCGCAGATGGTGTTCGTGATGACCCAGGCCGCCTGGCGCGGCCCGCGCGCTGGCGCCGCGGCTCTCGCCGGGCTGCAGCTCGGCAACGCGACCTGGTTCGTGATGGCCGGGCTTGGGCTCGGCACGCTGGCGCTCGCATGGCCCGGTGCGTTTACTCTGCTTACAGCGATAGGCGCGCTCTATCTCGCGTGGCTCGGCTTGCAGGCCCTGCGCTACGCCGGCCGCCACGGCGATCCGACCGAAGCGAAAGGGGCATCCAGACAGGCCACCCGCCGCGCGTTGCGCGACAGTCTGGCGGTCTCGCTCAGCAATCCCAAGTCGCTGATCTACGTGCTCGCGCTGTTGCCGCCGTTCGTCGACCCGCAGCAGCCAGTGGCGCTTCAACTCGCCTTGCTCGCGACGATCGCCATCTCGCTCGATCTCACGGTCGGCCTGTTTTACGTCGCCGCCGGAGGAGGACTGTCCGCAGCGATGAGCCGCCCGGCGGTGCGGCAGTGGCTCGAACGCGGGATCGGCGCGATCTTCCTTGTCCTCGCCGCGGCAATCCTCGTCGATCTCGTCCGCCGTGGCGGTGTCATGGTGTGAGCCGGCGCTGGCCCATCGACGGCCTCGTGATGGCCCTGTTCGCCGCCGGTGCGCTGTTCCTTGCCGCGCGGGGTTGGCTCGCCGAACATCCTCAGCACGATCCGTGGGCGCCGCTCGACCTCAACGACCCGCCGGGCTGGGCCACTCAACGCAAGCTAGTCGCGTTGCGCCGCGATCCGGCCGAATGCCGCGCAGTGCTCGAGCGCAGCGGCGTCGCGTTCACCGCGCTCCCCGCAGCGGGCGACGGCGCCTGCCGCCGCGAGGACCGCACGGTTCTCGGCGAGACTCCGCTCGCGCCCAACGCTCCGCCGGCGACTTGCGCGGTCGGCGCGGCGATAGTGCTGTGGCTACGCCAGGGCGTGCAGCCCGCCGCGGAGGCTCTGCTCGGCTCGCCGGTTGCTCGGATCGAGCACTTCGGCGCTTACAGCTGCCGCCGCCTGTACGGCCGCGACGAGGGGCCGTGGAGCGAGCACGCGACCGGCAACGCAATCGACGTCGCGGGTTTCGTGCTTGCGGACGGGCGGCGGATCAGCGTCGCGCAAGGTTGGGCCGGCGACAGCGAAGACGCCGCTTTCCTGCGCCGAGCGCGCGATGAAGCCTGCGAGGTGTTCGGCACGGTGCTCTCGCCCGATTACAATGCTGCGCATGCCGACCATCTGCATTTCGACCAGGCGGCGCGCGGTTTCGGCGGTGTGTGCCGCTGATCTTGTTGAAACGCGCCAATAGCCGGTCCCGGCATCGGCGCGTTTCGTGTATGAAAGGGCGAGAGGCAGCGAAAGGATACCGCCATGCCCCTATCGACCGTCAGACTGGGCCTGACCGGGCTTGCATTCTTGGCCTTAGCTGGCCCTGCGCTAGCTCTCGACGAGATCGTCGCCGCGCGAGGCTGGACGCAAGTCGACTACGCGGAAATCGGCGATTGCCGCGCGGAAGTGCGCACCAACGGCCAGTTCTACCGCATCGCCGGGCAAGGCGTGCAGCCGGGCGAGGTGGTCAGCTTCCGTCTCCAGAATGCCGGCGTAAGGCCGGTCGAATACCGCATCGCCGCCAATTCGGATGGCGCATGGCGGAAGTTCTACGTGCCGTTCCTGTGGGGCCGGGACGGGGGCACCGTGTCGGTGGACCTGCAAAGCGCCAGCTGCAACCTCGACTTGTCGTTTGAATGGAGCCGCCGCCAACTATGACTATACGTCGCATCGAACCTGGACCCCGGATGAGCCAGGCCGTCGTCCATGGCGATACCGTCTATCTCGCCGGCCAGGTCGGCGCGCCGGGCGCGAGCGTGGCGGATCAGACTCGCGCGGTGCTCGCGCAGATCGACCGGCTGCTTGCCGAGGCAGGAAGCGACAAGTCGCGCATCCTGACGGCGACGATCTGGCTTGCCGATATCGGCACGTTCGCGGAGATGAACTCGGTCTGGGATATCTGGGTCGATCCCGCCAACCCACCGGCGCGTGCGACCGGCGAATGCCGCCTCGCCGCGCCCGAGTACAAGGTAGAGATCATTGTGACGGCAGCCTGCGGTTAGCGCCGCTGCTGCTGCTGGTGACCCCTACGGGAATCGAACCCGTGTTTCAGCCGTGAGAGGGCCGCGTCCTGACCGCTAGACGAAGGGGCCGTGGTAACCAGCAATAGCACCCTCAGTTGGTGACCCCTACGGGAATCGAACCCGTGTTTCAGCCGTGAAAGGGCCGCGTCCTAACCGCTAGACGAAGGGGCCACGCCCGAAGGCGAGCGGCGCACTTAGTGGGGGGGAAGGGAGCGGTCAAGCCCCGCGCTGGCTAGTCGGCCCAGGCCGCGTCCTCGAGATGGAGTTCGGCCTGCGGGCGGCTTCCCCAGTCGTCGATCTTGGCCCGGCCGGCGAGCCAAAGCCGGCGGCCCTTCGCGCCGTGCAGCAGTGCCTGTCCGAGTTCGCTCGAGGCCATGCGAAAGGCGATCGCCTTGAACGAGGCGCCGTCCTGGCCGCCGGCTATGAGGCGCAGGTGGTCGTTGCCGACCACATCGGCCTTGATCAGGTGCACCGGGCCGACCGCCACGCGCGGACCCGGCCAGCCGACCCCGAACGGCCCCGCGCTGTCGAGCGTCTCGACCAGCTCCGGTGTCAGCCCGCCGGGAGCGAGCGAGAGATCGAGCAGCGTGGTGCGCTCGGCCGAAGCGCGCGCGACCGCGCCCGCCAGCCGCTCGTCCAGCCATTCGGCGAGCGCTTCGACCTTGTCAGCTTCGACCGTCAGGCCCGCCGCCATCGCGTGCCCGCCGCCGGCGATCAGCAGGCCCGAATCCCGCGCCCCGATGATCGCCGCGCCCAGGTCGACCCCGGCGATCGAGCGGCCCGAACCCTTGCCTTGGCCTTCGTCGTCGAGCGCGATGACCAGCGCGGGCTTGCCGGTCTTCTCCTTGATCCTCCCCGCGACGATGCCGATCACGCCCGGATGCCAGCCGCGCCCGGCGAGCACCAGCACCGCGCGGTTGTGCTGCGCGCCCAGCAGCGCTTCGGCCGCCTCCTGGACCGCGAACTCGATCCCGCGCCGCTCCTCGTTGAGCAGCGAAAGCTGCGCGGCAAACGCCCGCGCTTCGTCGGGATCCTCGGTGGTGAGCAGCCGCACCCCGAGCGTCGCCTCGCCGACCCGGCCGCCCGCGTTGATCCGCGGGCCGAGCGCGAAGCCGCAGTCGCTGCAGCTGGGCGCGCGATTGAGCCGGCTTGCGTCGATCAGCGCGGCTAGGCCGACGTTGCCGCGCCGAGCCATGATCTTGAGCCCTTGTGCGACGAAGGCGCGGTTGAGGCCGTGGATCGCGGCGACATCGGCAACGGTGCCGAGCGCGACCAGGTCGAGCAGGCTCATCAGATCGGGCTCGCGACGATCGGCGAAGAACTGGCGCTGGCGCAAGGTGCGCACCACCGCCACCGCGAGGACGAACGCAACGCCGACTGCCGCAAGGTGGCTATGCGCCGCGGCGGTTTCATTCTCGTCGAGGCGGTTCGGGTTCACCAGCGCGAAGGCGCGCGGCAGGTCCGGCGGGCACTTGTGGTGATCGACGACGATGACGTCGATTCCCGCAGCATGCGCCGCGGCGAGCGCTTCGTGCGCCATCGCGCCGCAATCGACGGTGACGATCAGGCTCGAACCCTCGCCGCCGAGCCGCACCAACGCCTCGCCGCTCGGACCGTAACCTTCGAGCAGCCGGTCGGGAATGTAGTGCCGTGCTTCGTGCCCGAGCATGCGGAACAAACGGATCAGCAGCGCCGCGCTGGTCGCTCCGTCGACATCGTAATCGCCGTAAACGGTCACCGTCTCGTGGGCGAGCACAGCTTCGGCGATGCGTTCCGCGGCTAGGTCCATGTCGTTGAATTCTGACGGATCGGGCAGGAACGCGCGCAGGCTCGGGCTGCGATGCCGCGCGATGTCCTCCCGCATGACCCCGCGGGCGAGCATCAATTGAGTTATGATATCGTCATTGAGCCCGGCGCCCCCGTCCAGCCCGGCTCCGAGCTCCATGTTGCCGCCGCGCCAACGCCAGGCCTTGCCGGTCAGCGAACGCTCGACGCCGAGGACTGCGGGGCGGGTAGTCATGCGGCGAGGATTAGACCACTCGCTCGCGCCTGCAAAGCGCGCCTCGCCGGCAGTCGACAGGCGAGTGGGTCTAGGAGTCCGCAGCCACCGCCGCGTTGGCGGCGCTAAGGATCGCGCGCACGCTCGCGGTGGCGACGTCCTCATCGATGCCGACGCCCCACACGGTGCGGCCATCCGGAAGCGCGCACTCCAAATAGGCCGCGGCGCGGGCGTCGGCGCCCTTGCCGAGCGCGTGTTCGAAATAGTCGAGCACCTCGATCTGGAGGCCGAAGGTCTGCCGCAGCGTGGCCAGCACCGAGGACACCAGTCCTTTGCCGCGACCGCTGACCTGTTGGTGCTTGCCGCCGACCGTGATCGTGCCGGCGAAGAGCCGCGTGCCATCGCTGGCGCGGGTTTCTTCGTAGTCGACGAGCTCGAACGTCGCTCCGCGCTTGTTGAGATAATAGGAGTCCTGAAAGGCGTGCCAGATGTCGTCCGCATCGAGCTCGCGACCGAGCTCGTCGGCGAGGCGCTGGACGTGGTGCGCGAAGTCGGCCTGCAGCTTCTTGGGCAGCTTGAGGCCCTGGCCCTGTTCGAGCACCCAGGCGAAGCCGCCCTTGCCGGACTGCGAGTTGACGCGGATCACTGCCTCGTAAGTGCGGCCGAGGTCGTGCGGATCGATCGGCAGGTAAGGCACGCGCCACAGTTCGTCGTTGCGCATTTCCTGGGCCTCGAAGCCCTTCTTGATCGCGTCCTGGTGGCTGCCCGAGAACGCGGTGAAGACCAGCTCGCCGCCGTAGGGATGGCGCGGATGGACCGGGATCTGGTTGCAGTACTCGACGGTCTCGATGATTCGATCGATGTCCGAGAAATCGAGGCCCGGGTCGATGCCTTGGGTATACATGTTGAGCGCGACCGTCACCAAACAGCAGTTGCCGGTGCGCTCGCCGTTGCCGAACAGGCAGCCTTCGATGCGGTCGGCGCCGGCCATCAGGCCGAGTTCGGCGGCGGCGACGCCGGTCCCGCGGTCGTTGTGGGTGTGGAGACTGATCGCGGCCGCTTCGCGATTAGGCAGGTTGCGGCAGAAGTATTCGATCTGATCCGCGTAGACGTTGGGCGTTGCCGCCTCGACCGTCGCCGGCAGGTTGAGGATGATCGGCCGCTCCTTCGTGGGCTGCAGCACCTCCATCACCGCCTCACAGGTCTCGAGGCTGAAATCGAGCTCGGCGGTCGAGAAGGTCTCGGGCGAATATTCGAAGTGCCAGTCGGTATCGGGCCGCTTCGCCGCCTCGTCGCGCAACAGCTTGGCCGCGTTGACGGCGATCTGCTTAACTTCCGCACGGCTCATCCGGAACACGATCTCGCGCCATGCCGGGCTGAGCGCGTTGTAGGCGTGGACGATCGCCGCGCGGGCGCCCTCGAGGCTTTCGAACGAGCGCTTGATCAGGTCCGCTCGGGCTTGCGTCAGCACCTGGACGATCACGTCGTCGGGGATATTGCCCGAGCGGACGAGCCCTTGAATGAAGTCGAACTCGGTCTGCCCTGCGGCCGGGAAGCCGATCTCGATCTCCTTGACGCCAATTTCGATCAGAAGGTCGAAGAAGCGGTTCTTCTTCACCGCATCCATCGGATCGACGATCGCCTGGTTGCCGTCGCGCAGGTCGGTCGAGAGCCAGCGCGGTGGCGTCGTGATCGTGCGGCTTGGCCACTGCCGGTCGGGCAGGTCGATCGGTTGGAAGGGCCTGTACTTGCGGCCCGGCTCGGAGAGCATCGTCATGTTCGTGCCTTAGCGCTTGAGGCCCGCGCGGCAAGCGTCGCGGGCGTTTCGACTTTTCGGGTTCAGAAGCCCTTAGGCGGGCGCCGGCGCATACGCGCAGGCAAACGGACGCGCCTAAGGGCGCGTAAGTCGAAGCAGCGACAGAAGCTCGCGACGGTTCATAAGCGCATGATATGCGGGAGAGCTTACCGTTTGTCTACCCGCAGTGAACCGAGACGATCTCGCCGCCGACGTCGAGCATGACGTTGAGCCGCTGCGGGCTGTAGTCCTCGGTGGTCGCGTCGCCCGGTCCGACCCATCGGATCGCGGCGACCGGTGCAACCGCAGCAGTCAGCTCGGTACGGGTTGCGGAATCGGCGCGGCGGCCGACGAACCGCTCGGCCTTCGGGGCGTTGCACTCCGACGCTACGGCAGGCCCGACGGGAGACGTCAGGGGAGGCCGGTTGGAGTTAGCGGACGGCTCTGGCTCGGCGGAGTTCGAAACCAATGTATCCGGCGATTGCACGGCCGCCGCGGCGTGCTCCTCCTGCGCGTCGGTGCAGGCGGCGAGGAGAAACGAGCCCGCGAGACCGATTGCGCGCAGATGGGAAGCGGCCGCCATGCCGGATGAATGGCAGGCGGCCGCTTCGGTTCCGGTTACTGCTTCTCGAAGGCCGTGGTGATCTGCAGCTCGACCTCGTCGGAGACCATCGGGATGCCGAAGCCGATCCCGAATTCGGAGCGCTTGATCGTCGCGGTGCCCTCGAAGCCGAGAGTCAGTTTGTTGGGCGGCATCATCGCGTTGCCGGCGCCGGTGAACTCGGCGTTGATCGTGACCGGCTTCGTTTGGCCGTTCAGGGTCAGGTCGCCGGTGATCGTCGCCTTCGTGCCGTCGACCGCGACGTTGGTCGAGACGAACTTGGCCGGCTCCGGGCTCGGACCGAAGAAGTCGGGTGCCGGGCGACCCTGCGCGGGAGGCCGCATCAAATGGTCGCGCAGTCCCTGGCTGGCGACGAGCGGGTTGATCGGGATCGTCGCTTCGACCTTCGCGGCCGAAGGATTGGCTGGATCGATCGTCAGAGTGGCGTCGACGTCGCCGAACAGGCCGAAGTAGTCGTTGAAACCGAAGTGATTGACCCGCCAGCCGATCAGCGAGTGGCCCGCGTCGCTCTTGTAGGTGCCGGCCTGGGCGCGGCTCACGTCCATCGCGCCCGGCAGCTGCGGCGGTCCGCCTTGCTGAGCGTGCAGTGTGCCGATGCTCACGACGGCCAGGCTCGCCACGGCGAGGGCAAGTGTCAGTTTACGCATGAAGAGTCTCCCGGGGGTTGTTTGCCCGGCAGTCTGGCGTGGCCGGTTGACGATGTCCATCGCCAACGCGGGCTACAGGCCTACAGTGAGCGCGAATTCCGTCAGCCGCAACGGAATAGCTTGATCCGGCCGTCCTCGCCGAGCTCGACGTTGAGCCGGGCGGGGCTGAAGTCCATCGTGATAGGATCGCCCTGGGTATAGTAGCGGATCGGACGCTGACCCACCGCGGCGGCGATTTCCGCTTTCACTTCATCGGTCGGGAGAACGTTGCGCCACTTGGCGAGCTTGTCGGCACCGCATCCGCTGTCGTCGGCCTCCGCGCTGTTCCGGGCGGCCGCGGCAACGGCGTCGGCCGGTTCCGGGATGGTATCGGGAATGGCTGCCGTCTCCGTCGCGGTGCCGGTCGCTTCGGAAGTGGCGGGCTCGTCCGCACCCTCGACCTGACAGGCGGCGAGTGTGGCGATCAGAACGGCGACGAACAGCGGGCGGTGCATGGCATTCCTCCGGCTCCCGTTCGACAACGAAGGCGCCGGAGGCGTGTTCCGCTCAAACCGTCAGTTGCGTTCCTTGTCGACGAGCTTGTTCGCCGTGATCCACGGCATCATCGCGCGCAACTGCGCGCCGGTCTTCTCGATCGGATGTTCGGCCTGGCGTTTGCGCGCGGCTTTCATCTCTGGATTGCCGATCGCATTGTCGAGCATGAAGCGCTGGACGAAACGGCCCGACTGGATGTCCTCGAGCACGCGCTTCATTTCCGCCTTGGTCTCGTCTGTGATGACGCGCGGACCGGTGTGGTAATCGCCGTATTCGGCGGTGTTGCTGATCGAGTAGCGCATGTTGGCGATGCCGCCTTCGTAGAGCAGGTCGACGATCAGCTTGGTCTCGTGGAGGCACTCGAAATAGGCCATCTCGGGGGCGTAGCCGGCCTCGACCAGCGTCTCGAACCCGGCCTGGCTCCGGGGGGTGATCCCGCCGCACAGCACCGCCTGCTCGCCGAACAAGT
>CBHCZH010000072.1:0-16610 GCA_965977975.1 uncultured bacterium | reverse complement strand
TCCGGCGAGCCGCAATTCAAAAGCGCGAGACACAGGGCTGATCGGCGCAGCCAGTCCGGAGCTATGGGAAGCTATGGCGGCGCGAATGGCCGCCCTGCCCGCTTAGAGAACGCTCTCCAGCCAGCCCTTGAGCTGGCTCTTTGGCGCTGCGCCGAGCTTGTGGGCGACCGCCTCGCCGTTCTTGAACAGCACCATCAGCGGAATCGACTGGACGCCGATCTTCCCCGGCACCTCTGGGTTCTGCATGATATCCATCTTGGCGATCGTGACCTGGCCAGCCAGCTCGTCGCTGATCTCCTCGAGCGCGGGGGCGATCATCTTGCACGGCCCGCACCAATCCGCCCAGAAATCGACCAGCACCGGTGTTTCGGAATCGAGGACGTCGGTCTGAAAACTGCCATCGGTGACGTTCTTGGTGGGCATTAGCGTGCTCCTGCTTCTTCGTGCCGTAGATGTAAGCGGGCCTGTGCCGGTGGCAACGGCTTAGCCGCCAAAGCTTTCCTCCGGCGTCATCAAGGCCGGTTTGTGCGCCTCGAGCAGCTCGGCCGGAATGGCGATCAGCTGCGGGGTCTGGGTGTAAAGCACCGCCGCCTCAATCGAGCGGCCGGGATAGATCGCCGCCAGCGCTGCCGCATAGGCGGCCATCTGGCGCAGCGTCGCCACCGGCACTTCCTCGAGCGTCGCGGGCGGGCGCCGCGCGGTCTTGAAATCGGCGACGAGCACGCGGTGCGGCTCGACCAGCAGCCGGTCGGCGGTGCCCGCGATAACCTGCCCGCCGACCGTCGCGGCGAGCGGCACTTCGGCAAGCGCGGCAGGGCCGAACAGCTCGCGCCAGTCGGGATGCGAAATCACGTCGAGCACAAGCTTCGCCAGCCCGCCGCGCTCCTCGACCGTGGTTTCGGGAGCGTTGCGCTGCAGCCAGTGGTTGGCCGCCGCATAGCGATCGACCCGCTCGACTTCGGGCAGACGCTCGAGCAGCTTATGGAGCAGCACGCCGCGCCGCGCCGCCTCGACGGCGACGCCCGGCGCGAACGGCGGATCGGCACCGTGCTCCTCGCCCGCGGAGGACGGCGCGAGCGGGCGCGGTGGACGCGGTTCGGGGCCGATCGGGCGCACCGCCCAGTTCGGCGGCACCGGCGGGATCGGCAGCTCGGCCTGGCGCCTTGCCTCGACCCGGGGCGCGCGCTCCCCCCATTCGCGCCGCTCGCCCCAGATCGGATCGGACAGCGGATCGGCGTCGATTAGCGGCGCGAGCCGGGCGTACCAGCTATCCGCCGCCGGCTCGGTCTCGCGCTTGCCGAGCGCGCCGCCGATGAACAACGCTTCCTCGGCGCGGGTCATCGCGACGGAAAGCAGGCGCCAGTGCTCCTCCCGCTCCTCGCGTCGGGCGATCTCCTCGGCCGCGGCGATGCGGCCGACCTTCTCCTCGCCGCGCAAGTCGGGGAGCGGCACCTTGAGCGCGCTCAGCGGCTCTTCCAGCTCGAGCCCGCGCGTCGGCGAGCTGTCGGGATTGCCGGTCGCATCAGCCAGAATCACGATCGGCGCCTGCAGGCCTTTCGAGCCGTGCACAGTCATTACCCGCACCAGGTTCTTGGCCGCCCCCGGCTCGCGCTTAAGCTCGCCCTCGCCTGCGTCGAACCAGCGGATGAAGCCCTGCAGGCTCGGCGTGTGCGAGGCCGAGAACGCCAAGGCGGCGTTGAGCAGCTCGTCGATCGGATCGTTCGCCTCGCGCCCGAGCCGCGCGACCAGCTTGCGCCGTCCGTCCCACGGCCCGACCAGCAGCCAGTGCAGCAGCGCCTGTGGCGGCTCGAAGTCAGCACGCGCGAGCAGTGGGTCGAGAAGCTCGCGCAGGGCCAGCACGTCGGGATGGCGCGAAGCCCGCAAATGGCTCCACAGCCGCAATTTCTCCGGCCGGTAGCCGTGCTCGAGCAATTGCTCCTGGCTCCACCCGACCAGCGGCGAGACCAGCAGCCCGGCGAGGCTGAGGTCGTCGAGCGGCTGCGCGGCGAAGCGCAGCGCCGCCATCAGGTCCTTGACCGCGAGCGGTGCGCCGAGCCGCAGCCGGTCGACGCCCGCGACCGGCATGCCCGCCGCGTGAAGCCGCGCGACGATCAGACCGGCCAGCTCGCGGCGCTTCCGCACCAGCACCATGAAATCGCCCGGCCCGGCGGCGCGCGGCTCGCCTTTCACCAGCGGGAAGCGGCCGATCAGCGCCTTGATCTGCGCCGCGATCTTGTCGGCCATGCGCCGCTCGGGCTCCGACAGCCAGGTCTCGGGGCCCTCGCCGTCATCCTCGTCGTCGGGCCGCGGATCGATCGGCTTCCAGAGAGTGACCAGCCCCGGCCGCTCCTCTCCCTTGTGCTCGACTCGATCAGGCGGGAGGCCCAGACTCTCCGGCCCAATTGCCTCGATCGCCTTGTCGACGAAATCGAGCACCGGCTGCGCGGTGCGGTACGAGCGGCCTAGGCCCAAGTCCTGCAACGGCCGCGCCTTCGGGTCCGCTTCCCTTAGCTCCTGGGTCATCTGACGGGCATTCCGCGCCGCCTGATTCATCTCCGCCGCGAACTGCTCCTTGGCGTTGCGGAAGTTCTCCGGGCTCGTGCCCTGGAAGCGGAATATCGCTTGCTTGTAGTCGCCGACCACGAAGATCGTGCGCAGCTTCCCGTCGCGCTGGCCGAGCCCGGTGAAGAAATCCTCGCTCAGCGCGCGGATGATCGACCACTGCGCCTCGTTGGTGTCCTGCGCCTCGTCGACGAGAATATGGTCGAAGCGCCGGTCGAGCTTGTAGCGGATCCATTCGCCCAACCCCGGCTGCGACAGCAGCAGCGCGGCGCGGCGGATCAGGTCGTCGAAATCGACCAGTCCCTCGCGCTGCTTGGCCTTGTCCCACGCCAGCGCGAAGCGGCGCCCGACCGAGAGTGCCGGGGTCAGGAGGTCGGCAAGATCGATCAGATTCTTGTGCTCCCGGACCTTATCGATACACTGCATCACCTGCGCGATATGATCGCCATAGTTCGGATCGCGCTTGAGAATGTTACTCAACTGTTTCGGCTGTCGATCTGTTTTGTTGAGCAAAGTTCCGTAGAACCCGTCAATCGACTCGGCCCGTTTGGCGGGGTCGAGGGCGAGCCAGCGGCGGATCGCCGCGGCGCCGTCGCGGCCGGTCTGGCTGTCCCAAGCATGGAGCGTCTCAAGGCAGCGCATCAGCGAGATGCAGTCGAATTCGTCGTCGTGGCACAAGGCGGCGAGCGATTCCGGCCCGGCATCGACGGCGAGCCCGATCAGCTGGCGGACGCGCTCGCCAAGCGGCTCCTGCCATCCCCCGGGCCCGAACCACGCCTCGCGCGCCTCGGCGCAGCGCATCAGCCAGGCGCGTGCCTTGTCCGCGCCCATGCGCACGGACAGCATTTCGAGCGCTTCGATCGGCTCGCGCTCGCCGCGCTCTTCCCAGTCGACCAGCAAGTCGGCGAGCACGCGATGCGCGAGCAGCTCGCGGTCGCGGTCCTCCATCGGCTGGGTGCCGGGGACGAGGCCCGCTTCCTCGGGAAACGCCGCGAGCAGCCACTGTGCAAAGGCGTGGATCGTGTCGATCCTGAGGCCCCCGCCCGGGCAATCAAGCACGCTCGCGAACAAAGTACGTGCGCGGGCCTGCACCTCGGGCGTCGCCTTCGCGCCGATGTGCTCGAGCTCGCCGAACAGCCGCGTCGGCTCGAGCCGCACCCAGCGCGCCAGTACGCCGTTGACCCGCTCGGCCATTTCGGCCGCGCCAGCCTTGGTGAAGGTCAGGCAGAGGATGTTCTCCGGCGCCACCCCCGGCGTCAGCAACAGCCGTAGTACCCGCGCGGAGAGCACCTGAGTCTTGCCCGTCCCCGCTGAGGCCGACAACCAGACGCTGTCAAACGGATCGACCGCCTGCTTCTGCTCGCCTTGAAGAGGATGGACCTGACTCACGTCTCGCGCCCCAGCCACTCGTCGAGGCGCATCAGCTGGTCGTAGGTCGCATACCCCGGCGCGTCGGGGTTAAGCCGCGCGGTGAACGGCGCGTCTCCGAGAATCCAGCGGTCGAGCGCGTCATTGAGGAAATACGCGGCCTGCGGCAGGAATTCCTCGGGCGGAATGCCGGTACGCTTGTTGCCTTCAAGGAGCGGCGTGGTGACGTAGCCGAAGCCGGTCTCGCTGGTCCGGCTACTGCCGAGCGACCAGTATTCGAACCTGACCGGCTCGCCCTGCGCCTTCTCGAACGCCCCCGCCCGCGCCATCAGGCCTAGCGTGCCGAGCTGCAGCGCATATCCCGCCTCGAGCTCGCGGCCGCTCGGCGGCGCGCCGGTCTTGTAGTCGACGATCGCGAGCGTGCTGTCGGGCAAGCGGTCGATGCGGTCGGCCTTGCCGAAGATCTCGACGCCCTTGACCTGCATCCGCCCCCAGTCCTCGATCGCCGCGGGCACCCGTTCCGGTTCGGCCGCAATCCGCGCCTCGACCCATTCGAGCGCTTTGAGTAGCCGCGGCCGCCACAACGCGCGCATCAGCGGGTGCGCGTTCATCCTGGTGAGCTCGTCGGCGGCGACGTCTGCCAGCGATCCTTCGCCGTTGTGCCAGCGTTCGAGGATCTTGTGCGCGACCTCCCCGCGCCAGGCAGGCGACGGCTCGGCATCGAGCGCGTCGAGCTCCTTCAGCCGCAGAATCGAGCCGGCGTAGAACTGGTACGGGTCCGAGCGCAGGCGATCGAGCGCGGTGACGCTGATCCGGACCTCCCGCTGCTCCGCCGAAGGGCGCGGCTGCGGCCGGGGATAGGGATCGGCCGGCGGCGGCTCGTTGAGGATGCGCCCCAGCTCGGGGATCGCCGTCTCGCGATGCTTGTCGATCAGGTCCTCGCCGAGCAGCGCCTGCACGCGCAGCCAGAACCGGCTCGCGATCGCCGGCCCGGCGGCGTCGCGCCGCGCGCGGCTCAGCACCACGTCGGGCGCGCCGAGCGCTCCGGCAAGGTCGTGCGCGGCGAGGCCGATGCGAAAGTCCGCTCCGGGCACGCCGAGCGCGCGCAGCACGGCTGGCGCGAGCAGTGGATCGGTTGCGGGCGTCGCCGGCCAGACGCCTTCGTTGAGCCCGGCGCAAATCACCAGCTCGGCGCGGGTCATGCGCGATTCGAGCAAGCCGTAGAGCGCGACGCGCGGATGACCGCCGTAAGGCGGGCGCACCGCGACGCGGTCCATCGCCTCGCGCAAGACCGCCGGCAGCTCGGCGGGATCCAGCACGGTGCCCACATCGCGGGCCTGCTGGCGCAATTCCTCGACGAAAGCGGCCAGCGCGCGCCCGTCCTCGCGCGACCACAATGCCTCGCCGCATAAGGCCTCGCCCGCCGCCGCGAGATTGTCGAGCTGATCGGCGAGCAGCGTCTCGCTGTCGTGCAGGAGTGGCGTCAGTATGGCCTCGACGCCTTCCCACCATTCCGCGGGGGCCTTGTCGCGCACGGGCGCGAGCCCCGGCATCAGGCGCGGACCGCGCAGCGCCAGCTCGAGCGCGCGCGCCTGGTCGAGCCACTCGGCCCGACCCTCGCCCGCGCGGACCAACGGATGCTCGAGCAGCGCCATCAGTGGCACCGGAGCGGCTTGTTCCGCACCGACTTCGGCCAGCAGCAGCAGGAGCCGCCCCGCGGCGGTCTGCGCCAGCGGCCGGCCGGCGGAATCGTCGGCCTCGATGTTCCAGCGCCGCAAGTGCTGCGCGATCCGGCCCGCCAGGCCGCGGTCGGGCGTGATCACCGCGATGCGCTTCTCGGGCTCGTCGAGCGCCTGGCGCACGAGCAGCGCGATCGCTTGCGCTTCCTCCTCGGGATTGGCGGTCTCCATTAGCCGTACCCCGGCAAGACGGCGCTTCTCGGGCGGGAGCGTCGCCCACGATCGACTCGCCTCGGGCGGGAGGAACAGGCTCGAGATCGCATGGCTGCGCTCGGGCGGGCCCTTGCCGACGCCCGCGCGGTGCCACGGCAAGACCTCGTCGCGGTTCACCTTCATGCGGTTGAGCAGCAGCTTGAGGTGGTACTGCGGGTGGGTGACCGCATCGCCGCGTTCCATCGGCGGGTCGGCGTCGGGCGCGCCGGCGGAGCCGAGCTCGTCCCACACCTCGCGGTCCATCGCCAGGTCGAGATCGGGGAGGACCACGGCCCCCTGCGGCAGCCGCGCGACCGTGCGCAGCAGCGCGGCGACGCCTTTGGCCGCGCTGGTCACCCCCGCCGCGACGATCGGCGTCGCCGGCGGATCGGCGCGCCAGCGCTTCGCGGCGTGGCGGAACAGGCGATTGCGCCGGTCGGCCGGGTCGAACTCGCCGCGCGTCTGCAGCTCGGTGAGCCACTTGTCCTGCACCGTCATGAACAGCGCCAGGCTGCGCTTCCAGTTGTCGGCGAGGTCGCCGAGGAGGCCCATGACCTTTTCGGCGTAAAGCTCCTCCGGCCCGATCTCCTCGACCAGCAGACGGTCCATCGTCCGGCCCATCTCGAACGCGAGCCGCAGCAACGCGCTGCCCTTCAGCTCGGGCCGCTGCTGGCGGATCAGCTCGGCCAGCCGCAGCCAGCGGCGCGTCGGGTCGGCGGCGGGCGGGATCGCCTCGCCCGCGCCGAGCGGGTCGAGCAACGCGCCGAGCGTCTCGTCGAGGTCGAGATCGCCGACCGCCGCCATGCGCGGCATCAGCAGGCCATTGCCCGAGTGACGGATGAAAGCCTCGATCAGAGTCCGCACCGCGCGCCCGCTCGGCAGCAGCAGCGTCAGCCGGGCTAGGCCGAGCTCGGGATCAGCGTAGCGCGGCACCAGTCCCGCCACCAGCGCATCGGCGAAACCGCGGTGCGCGGCGATGGAGTAGACCTTGGGACCCGGGCGGTCAGACACCCGCCAGCGCAGCCTCGGTCGGCGCGATGGCCTGAGGGTCGCCGACTTCGAACCATTCGCCGTTGAACGCGGCGCCGTAGAGCCGCCCCTCTTCGATCGCGCGGCTCCACAGCACATTGGTCGAGAATGGGCCTTGCGGCGCATCGCGCAGCAGGCGTTTGGCGATCAGCTGGATGCCGGTGAAGATGAACGGTGCGATCCGGCCCGAGCGGCGCCGCGACAACAGCCCGCGCCCGTCCATGTGGAAATCGCCCTTGCCACGGAAATTGCTCGCGCGGACGTGCGACACGACCAACAGCAGCGCGTCCATCCGGCTTGCGTCCCAGGCGGCCGAGAGCTGCTGGAACGCATCGGTCGGCCCATCGAGCCAGACGTTGTCGCTGTTCACGCAGAAGAACGGATCGGGCAACAGACCTTGCGCCCTGATCAATCCGCCGCCGGTCTCCAGCAATCGGTCCCGCTCGTCCGAGATCGCAATTGCCGGAACGGTGCGGTCGCGCAAATGGACTTCCACCGCGTCGCCGAAGTGATGGACGTTGACGACCGCGCGCGCCACTCCCGCCTCTGCGAGCCGGTCGAGCGCGTGATCGATCAGCGGTTTGCCAGCGACTTCGATCAGCGGTTTGGGCCGATCGTTGGTCAGCGGCCGCATCCGCGTGCCGAGGCCCGCGGCCATGACCATCGCAGTGTCGGAAGCGAGGACGGTCATAGTCCGATCCCTCCCCCATGTGCCGCGCGCACCTCGGCGGAGATATTCTCGGCAAACCATTCAGCGACAGGAGCCAGCGCCGGATGCTCCAGATCGCGCTCCATCGCCGCCCATACGCGTGGGATCATCGCCAGGTAGCGGGCCTTGCCGTCGCGCTTCCAAAGGCGTGCGAAGATGCCCACGATCTTGGCGTTGCGTTGCGCGCCGAGGCGGGCGTAATCGGCCTCGAAGTCAGGGCCAGCCTCGACTTGCGAGAGGTAGCGGTCAAGCATTCGGCGCTCGAGCTCGGGCAAGACATCGCGGCGCGCATCCTGCAGCAGTGACACCAGATCGTACGCGGGATGGCCGACCAGCGCATCCTGGAAGTCGATCAGCCCCTGCGCCCCGCCTTCGAGCAGCATGATGTTCTCTGCGTGGTAATCGCGCAGCACAGTCACTCCGGGGTTCTGGCGTGCGAGCAGCGGCCTCAGCGCCTTGTCCCACGCCGCGCGGTATCCCGGCTCGTCGACGCTCATGCCCATTGCGGGACAATACCATTCGACGAACAGCCCGGCTTCACGCTGGTAGACATGCATATCATAAGGCGGGAACGGGCCCGGCGGCGAGGCGTGGAGGCGCACCAGCGCATCGATAGCTGCGCCGTAAGTGATTTCCTCGGCGTGCGCGTTCGCATCGAGCCAATCGCGCATCCGGTCGGCGCCGAAGTCCTCGATCAGCACGAGCCCGCGCGCGCGGTCCTCGGCATGGATCGTCGGAGCGCGATGGCCATGGGCGGCGAGCCAGGCACCGACCTCGAGGAACGGCTCAGGATCCTCGTGCGGCGGCGGCGCATCCATCAGCATGGCGGTTTGCGATCCGTTGCGAACACGGAAGTAGCGACGGAAGCTGGCATCGCCGACAAGCGGCTCGACCTCTGCCCCGCCCCAGCCGGCATTTTCCAGGAACTCGTCGACACCCGCAGGCAGCCCTTGCTTCATGGCAGGCGCCCTAGCCAATCGACGCCCGGTTCGACAATCGCTCTGCGGCCGATTCCGGCAATTTCCAGCGCAATCGCGAGGCAACCGGGCTCGGTCGCGAAGCCGCCGACGTGCTCGGGCCACTCGGCAATCAGCACCGCGCCCTCGCGATAGTCATCGAGCCCGAGCTCATCGGCCTCGGCGGGCCGGTCGAGGCGATAGAAGTCGGCATGGACCAGCGGCAGCCGCACGTCCGGCGGCGCGTAAGTCTCGACGATCGTGAAGGTCGGCGACGGCACCTCGCCGCCATGGCCCAGCGCCGCGATGACCGCGCGCGCCAGCGTGGTCTTGCCCGCGCCCAGCCCGCCCGACAGCGCCACCACGTCGCCCGGCCGCAGCCGCTCGGCGATACGCGCTCCGAACGCCGTCATCGCCACAAGATCGGGCAGCTCAGCGATCACGGCAGGTTGATCGTGGCGGTGGTTCCGGCGCCCTTCTCCGAGGTCATCTCGAGCCGCCCGCCGTGCGCTTCGATCAGCTGGCGCGCGAGCGGCAGGCCGAGCCCGCGGCGCGCCTCGGGCTTGCCGTCGCTGCCCATCCGGTAGCCATCGAGGGCGCGCGCCAGCTCGCTCGGCTTCATCCCTTCGCCGTTGTCGGAAACGACGATCCGCGCACCCTGCTTACGACGCGACAGGGCGACCAGGATCCTGCCCCTCGGCGGCGTAGCCTTGATCGCGTTGTCGAGGATGTTGCCGATGGCGCGACCGAGCTGACGGGTGTCGGCGGAAATCGTCCCCGCAGTGCGATCGCCGCGCAAATCGAGCGTCAGGCCTTTCTCCTCGATCGCATCCTCGCGCTCGCGCACGATCTGCGTGACGAACGGCAGCAACTCGACGTCTGCGGTAACGATCGGCAGCAACCCGGCCTCGCTTTGCGTGAGGTCGAGCACCGATTCGATCTGTTGCGACAGGCGCTCGACAGAGGACAGGATCGCCTCGACGTACTCCTTGGCCTGCGACGTCAGTTCACCCGCCACTCCGCTTTGGAGCAACTCGGCGAAACCGCCGATCGAGGTCAGCGGGGTGCGGAACTCGTAGCTCATGTTGGCGAGAAAGCGGGTCTTGACCGCGTCGGCTTCCTCGAGCGCGGCGTTACGCTCGCGCAGCGCGTCTTCGGCCTTCTTGCTGTCGGTGACGTCGAGCACGGTGAGCAGACCGTTGCCGTCGGGCAGCGGCACCCCGGCGAATTCGAGCGTGCGCCCGTCGCTGAGCGCCACCCGGCCGCCCCGCTGCTTGCGGTCGAGCGTCGCGGCGCGCACGACCTCGCCGATCGCCTGGCGCTGCGCCGGCCGAGCCAGCTTGGTGCCGATCTTGTCGATCAGCTCCTCGATGCGCGGATGCTCGTCGAGCCATTCCTCGGGCAATCCCCAGATCTGCGGGAACAAGCGGTTCCACAGCTGCATCCGCCCGTCGGGTGCGAACACCGCCAGCGATTCGAAGAGGCTGTCGAATGTCGCGGTGCGCGTGCGCAGCAACGTATCGCGCACCGCCGACAGGGCGAGCTGTTCGGAGCGGTCCTCGGCGATCAGCACCAGCCCGCCATCGGGCATCGGCTGGGCGACAACGCGCAAATGCGTGCCATCCGACAGGGTCCACGCGTCCTCGCTAGGCGCCCCGGCGGTGAACCAGGCGCCCAGCTCGCGCCGCCAGGCCGGAAAATCGCGCGTCTCGGGCAGGCGCCCGGCATCGCGCGCGACGTCAAGGAAACGGTCGAATTCGAGTGGATCGAGCCGCGCCGCCGGCGGCAAGGAGAACAGCCGCTGGAACGGCTGGTTGGCGAAGGTCAGGTGCCGCTCGGCATCGAACTGGGCAACCCCGATCGAGAGCTGGTCGAGCATCGAGCGCTGCGCCTCACGGAACGCACGCAGCTGGCGCGCTTGCTCCTCGGTCTCCTCGATGTCGATCGCGTACCCGGCGACGCCTTCCTGGCCGAGCGGCAGGTCGATTACGCTGAGCGTGCGGCGCTGGCTGCCAACGGTCGCCTGGACGATACGCTCGACGGGCAGATCCTTGTCGCGCGCTTGCTTGGCGACTTGCGCGGCAGTCAGGCCGTCGACGGACTCGATCAGCTCGACCTGATTCCCGACCGCCTCTTCGGCGCTCGCGGTCCCGACCGCTTCGACATAGGCGGTGTTGACCAGTCGCAGTTTCATGTCGGGCCCACGGAACCACATCGGCGTCGGCGCCGCTTCGATCAGCCCGACCAGCGCGGCGAAATCGTTGCGTGCCCGCGCGGTCTCTGCGCGCAGTCGCGACAGCTCCGCATGGCTCTCGGAGAAGTCGAACCACCATACCACCGCCGCCCCATTCGGCGCGACCACCGGGTCGGCGAGATGACCACGCACGGCGAGGCTCTTGCTCGAGCCGCGCGGGTTGACGACCATCGAGAACGGGGAAGCGGTCTTTTGGGTCTTCCGCACCGCGTCGCGCAATTGCTCGAGATCGTCGGCTGAAAGCCCCGCATCGCCCGTGTCGAACTCGCTGAGAAACCCCGGCAACTTGTCGAGCCCGAGCCAGGCCGCCAGCCGCTCGGGGCCTTCGATCTTGCCGTCGGCCTTGACCAGCAGGGGAATGGCCGGCGAATCCTCGATCATGCGGGTCAGCCGTCGCGCGGTACTCCGCGCGCTGCGCGCTTGCCGCGCCCGCCCCTGCGCCGCCAGCACCAGCCAGACAGCGCCGAACGTCCAGCCCGCAAGCAGCAAGCCGAGCAGGACCAGCGCCGTGGGGGACAGTTCCATGTGTGGTCAGCTATGCGGCGCGGAAGGGCGATGCAATGGGCTGCTCACCCAGCATCCGTCCTACGCTTGCTCACCGAACCTCATCTGCGGCATCGCCAGGTCGTCGAAATCGTACGGATCGGGGCGGAAGATCAGGCCGCCGGCAGTCATGTCGACCGTGAGATAAGTCATGTAGACCGGCACGGGCCTGGGTAGCTCGAGGACTTGCTCGAAGGACGAACTAACCTCGGGCATGCGCGGGAAGACCCAGGACGCGAAGCGGCGATAATCCTCGAGACGAACGCAACCGTTGCTGAGCCAGCGATCTTCCTGGTCGAACAGCTCCTTCACCGGCGTGTCGTGAAGGTAAATGCCGTAGTCGTTCGGCATCTCGAACTTCATCTCGCCCATCGAGTTCCAGGGGCCCGGCAGCTGGCGGACACGAATCTCGCTGTCGCCCGCGGCGACTCGCCGCCAGTTGATCGTCTTGGGATCGACCGTCTGGGCGTCGGACGTCCAATCGGACAGTACCTCGTAGTGGAAGTTGTCGAGGTAAGCGACGCCCTGCTGCAGCACGCGCGCGGCGGTCAGGCTGCGGATCATCTCCGGCGGCACGTTCCAGTAAGGATTCGCCTTCGCGTTGCGCATCAGCACGGCCATCATCGGCGTCTTGGTCTTCGGCGAGCCGACGATCACGCGCATCGCGTCCGCCACACGATCGCGCTCGAACAGATATGCTTCAGCCGCGCCCGAATCGACGACCACGTATCGGTCGAACGCGTTGGTCGCCGGCAACCGCCAGGCGCGCTCCATGTTGATCGCGATCCGCCGCGCGTAATGCTCCGCGCCGCGGTTCAGGGAAGCAATCGTCGCCCGGCCGGCGATCCCATCGACGGGCACCAGGCCGTGGACCCGCTGATACTCAGAGACGCGCTCGTGCAGGCCCTCGTTGAACCCACCGCCGCGCGGTAGGCCGAGACGCGCGCGAAGCTGTTCGACGCGCCTGCCGGTCGAGCCGCGCTTGAGCGCCGGACCGGCCGGTATATCGGCTTGTGGCAAGCTGCCCCAGCTCGCTTGGTACTGCTCGAGACCCCGCGCCAGCTCGATGAACACAGGGTTGGGCGCGCTCCGCTGGCGCTCGCCCGAACCCCGAAAGATCCGCTGTAGCCAATTGCGCGGCCGCTGGACCCGCTTCGCAACCGAACTCATCTCGGGGTCGACATACACGAAGTCGACGCCCTGCTTGATCGAACTCGGCACCGCGACCGGCTCATCGCCGCGAGGCGCAGCCGATAGGGGCATTGCCACGAGGAGCGCCGCGGCCCCGAAAATCAGTTGAATTGTCCTGTTCATATGATCGCGCCGTGTGAGCGGCACGCTCCCGTCATCGCTTTCCGGATCTGAAACGCCTTGTGGCCCTTCCGGTTTCGCGTGACTGAACGAGAACTTGGTAGCCGCCGAATTCGCAGGCAACCCCGTCAGACGTGCCGACACCGCCCCCTGAGGCGGGAACGACGCCAGACTTGCGTCCGTGTAGCGGCCATGACCGGCAGCAGGGTGGACAACGCGGCGCGAGCCCACCCTCCACTCCTCCCGCAGGCGGGAGGGAGCTATCAATACCGGTAATGCTCGGCCTTGAACGGTCCGTTCACCGGTACGCCGATGTAGTCGGCCTGGCGTTTGCTGAGCTTGGTGAGCTTGGCGCCGAGCTTGTCGAGGTGCAATGAGGCGACCTTCTCATCGAGGTGCTTGGGCAGCACGTAGACGTCGTTCTCGTACTCGCCGCCCTTGGTGAACAGCTCGATCTGGGCAAGCACCTGGTTGGTGAAGCTGCAGCTCATCACGAAGCTGGGGTGGCCGGTGGCGCAGCCGAGGTTCACGAGGCGGCCCTTGGCGAGGATGATGATCTTCTTGCCGTCGGGGAAAGTGACCACGTCGGTGCCGGGCTTCACTTCCTGCCAATCGTAGTTGTCGAGCGCCGCGATCTGGATCTCGCTGTCGAAGTGGCCGATGTTGCAGACGATCGCCATCGGCTTCATCGCCTTCATGTGCTCGGCGGTGATCACATCCTCGTTGCCGGTGGCGGTGACGAAGATGTCGCAGCGCTTGACCGCTTCTTCCATCGTCACGACCTCGTAGCCTTCCATCGCCGCCTGCAGCGCGCAGATCGGGTCGATCTCGGTCACCATCACGCGCGCGCCGCCGTTGCGCAGCGAATCCGCGCTGCCCTTGCCGACGTCGCCGAAGCCCGCGACGCACGCGACCTTGCCGGCCAGCATCACGTCGGTCGCGCGGCGGATCGCATCGACCAGCGATTCCTTGCAGCCGTAGAGGTTGTCGAACTTCGACTTGGTGACACTGTCGTTGACGTTGATCGCCGGGAACGGGAGCTTGCCCTGCTTGGCGAGGCTGTAGAGGCGGTGGACGCCGGTGGTGGTTTCTTCCGAGACGCCGTGGATCGCTTGCACGGAGCGGGTCAGGTAACCGGGCCGCGCCTTGAGGAACGCGTTGAGCGCGCGACAGAACTCGATCTCCTCGGCGTTCGAGGGCTCGAATAGCGGCTCGCCAGCCTCGACTCGGGCGCCCCAGAGCGCGAACATCGTCGCATCGCCGCCATCATCGAGGATCATGTTGCAGGTGGTCTCGTCGCCCCAGTCGAAAATCCGGCCGACGTAGTCCCAGTACTCGGCGAGGCTCTCACCCTTGATCGCAAACACGGGAATACCCTGCGCCGCGATCGCCGCGGCGGCGTGATCCTGGGTCGAGAAGATGTTGCAGGTCGCCCAGCGCACCTCGGCGCCAAGCGCGACCAGCGTCTCGATCAGCACCGCAGTCTGGATCGTCATGTGCAGGCTGCCGGTGATCCGCGCGCCTTTCAGCGGCTGGCTGGCGCCGTATTCGTCACGCAGCGCCATCAGGCCCGGCATCTCGGTTTCGGCGATCGCGATCTCGGCTCGGCCGTATTCGGCCTGGCTGATGTCCCTGACGATGTAGTCGTTCTCAACGACGGCTGCGGTGGCCACGTGCAACACTCCTGTGCTTTGGGTGAGGCGCAGCCGGGGCTCCATGCCAACGCCGTTATCGGAAGCCGCCCATAGCGCGATGCGGCCGTCGAGGTAAAGCCATCTGGCAGTGCGCACACAATATGAGGGCGGTGCCGGAAGCCGACACCGCCCCCGAAAAGAAGCGGCAACTCCCGCGGTCAACGCCGCGCGAGCAGAAATAAGTCTTCGCGTGGCTGATCAGCCAACAACACGTCGGCAACCGCGACCAGATTTTCTGACTCCGTCTCGAAGGCGAGCCCTTGCGCGGCTTGCTTGAGCTGGGCGCAGTCCATCGTCGGATGACCCATCCCGTAACCGTTCGCCATGCTCGTGCTCAGCCGATCGAGCGCGCGTTTCGCTCCCTGCGCCCCATGCTGTGCCGAAAGCGCCTGCGTCAGTTGCCTTGCCGCGGCGTTGAGCGTGCTCAAGTGCCGCGTCGAGAAGGCTTCGTATTCGGTCTGGAAATTGTCGGCGCCGAAGCGGCAACGCAGTGCCGTTACCATCAGCATGATGTCGAGCCGCCGCAGCTTCTCGGCCGCCGCCAGATCGGTTTGCGCCGCCGCCGGTGCGCCGGCGAACAGCGATGCCGCGACCAGCGTCGCGGCAAGTTGTTTTGCGAATCCCATGTCCAAGTCTCCCCCGCGGAATCCCAATTTCCGCAAGGTGGAGGCTGACCCATCGGGTTTACCCAATCTTCAATATCGACGGTAAAGCGAAATTGACCATGCTCGTTAGCCCGGCATTTCCCATGAAGGCAGTTGCGCGGCGGCGCATGTCGCCTATCTACGCCGGCGGACGCGACAGAAGGACGATCGAACAATGACGATTGCGAAGGGCGACAGGATTCCGGACGTGACCCTGGTCAAGGCCACCGAAAGCGGACCGGAGAAGGTGCAGAGTGGCGAATACTTCGCCGGCAAAAAGGTCGCCTTGTTCTCGGTGCCGGGCGCGTTCACTCCGACGTGCTCGGCCAAGCACTTGCCGGGCTTCGTCGAGAAGGCAGGTGAGCTCAAGGCCAAGGGCGTCGACGAGATCGTCGCCACCGCGGTGAACGACGCCTTCGTGCTCGGTGCATGGAACAAGGCCGCAGGCTCACCCGACATCACGATGCTGGCCGACGGCAACGGGGAGTTCGCGAAGGCGGTCGGCCTGACCATGGACGGCAGCGGCTTCGGCCTGGGCACGCGTGGCCAGCGCTTCTCGATGATCGTCGACGACGGCGTGGTCACCGAGCTCAACGTCGAGGCGCCGGGCGACTTCAAAGTCAGCAGCGCCGAACATATGCTCGCTCAATTGTAGAACGTAGAAAGGGCGCCTCTCACGGGCGCCCTTTCCCTTCGGCGGGGGAACCGCTCCGCCTCAGTCCGGATTTTCAGCCTTCCATCTGGTGCTTCATCGCGCTGGCCCGGTCGTGACCCCGGCGAACCGACTGATAGGCTTGCTGAATTACCTCGCGTGTGTCCGGCGAGAGTTCGTCATCCTGCAGCGCCGCTTCGTACTTGGCCTTGATGTGGTCTTCGCCGCGCTCGACTTCCTCGACGATCGCCTCGTCGCTGTTGCCCATCACGGCTTGCTTGAGGTTCATGAACCCGCGGTGCGCCGCGGCCGCGAAGCTACTCGAATCCTCCGGCCTACCGCCGAGCGCGGCGACCTGCGATTGCAATTGCATCGCGCACTGGCTGCGTTCGTTCGCCATCTGGCTGAAGAACTGGCTGTGCTGGGTGTTGTCGTCTTCCTCGGCCGCGGCGGCAAATCCCCTGGCGCTGTCGATCGTGGTCGTGATCAGGGTGTTGAGCACCTTGACATCGTGGGCGTTGTCCATCGCCTGAACTCCTTGCGAGGATTGACTATCAACCCGCCAACGACCGAGCGGCAGCTAAGTTGCCCGGAAAGGACGCCGAGAATCGCCCGGCGGCACGATTTTTCCGATGAAGGACGTTCGAGATCAGACGCGCGCCGGCGACACCTGCTAATGATGACCATAGGAGGCAGTGCCCTTACCGAGGCGTCCTCGTTCCCCTTCAGCCGGCGACAGGCTCCCACAGCTCGATCGGGTTGCCTTCCGGATCATGGACCCGCGCGAAACGGCCGACACCATCCATCTCCTCCTCGCGAGAGATCTCGATGCCGGCGCCGCGCAGCTGCGCCAGCAACCCGTCAAGGTCGGTCACGCGCAGGTTGACCATCGCCGTCTTATCGGCGGCGAAATAGTCGGTCTCCGCCTTGAACGGCTCAAACACCATGGGGCCGCCC
>CBHCZH010000071.1:0-16610 GCA_965977975.1 uncultured bacterium | reverse complement strand
AGGATGCGCGCCACGTCCAGCGCGACGTTGCCCATGCCGATGACCACGGCCGTCTTCCCCGATAGATCCGGATCCAGGGCAGCGAATTCGGGATGGCCGTTGTACCACCCGACGAAGGCGGCGCTGCCGAAAACGTTGCCCAGCGTCTCCCCGGGAATGCCGAGCGCGCGGTCCTTGGGCGCGCCGGTCGCCAGCACGACGGCGTCGTAAAGCTCCTCCAGTTCGGCGATCGACAAGTCCCGCCCCACCGTGACGTTGCCGACAAAACGCACGTTGTCCGAAAGCGCAACCTTCTCGTAGCGGCGCGAGACGGCCTTGATCGACTGATGATCGGGGGCAACGCCGCTGCGGATCAGCCCATACGGCACCGGCAGGCAGTCGAAAATGTCGATCCGGGCTTCGTCTCCGAATGCCTTCTGAGCGGCTTCGGCTGTGTAATACCCTGCCGGTCCCGAGCCGATGATCGCAATATGCCGCATGCCGGTCCCTCGCCCCCACGCCACACACCCAGCCGCGAGTGTAGCGGCGCGCCGCCGGCCGGCAACTTCGGCGCTTGCAAAGATGGCGATAACTTAACCGATTCTCAAAGCCGACCGACGCATAATCCCGCAATGTCCCGGATCAGTCAGCCACGCTCGATCGCGGCCGCGCGCGTGCGCGACGGTGCAGCAGCGCCGGCCAGGCCCGTCCGCGTGATCACAGGCAGCGGTGCGGGGGACGAGCAACGCAGCGGACCGCGCCGCCGGCCCCGTTCCGATCGGGCCGCAGCGCTTCAGGGTAGTTCCAATACGGCGCGTAACTGGATCCCTCCGCGTTGGCCCTATCTGATCCTGACCATGCTCGCCGCGATCGGCAGCGGGATGGTCGCGGCGCGGGGTCTGCCCGATCGCCAGGTGGGTGCCATGCTGGTTACCGCTGTGCTCGCGGTTGCCCTGGTCGGGCCTGCCCATGTGTTCGCGGCGAGTCGGGGCACGTGGCCGCGCCTGGTGGCGGTCGTGACGGTAGTCATCCTGCCGATGTTTCTGTTCGGCCTGGCGGTGACCCGCTGGGCGGCAAACGGAGCGCTGACCTGGGACGTGACGATTGCTTCGCTGCTCTGTGTCGCCGGCGTCGCGGCGGCCTATCTGCGACGCCAGCCGGGCGTGATTTTCGCCGCCCAGCTCTCGGTTTGGTCGGCCGCGGTCCTCACGCATGCCTCTCTGGCTGGGGCGATCACCGTGCTGGTCGCGCTGGCCGTAGCTATCCTGGTGAGCCGCGAGCAGTACCGCGAACAGCGGCTCGAGGAGGAACGGCGCCGGGCGCGTGACCGCATCCAGACGCGGGCACGCGACATCCTCGCCGACTACGAGGAGACTCGCCAGGGCTGGTTCTGGGAAACCGACCGCCGCGCCCTGCTGACTTACGTTTCCGCTCCGGTCGCCGAAGCGATCGGCGATACGCCCGACAAGTTGATCGGCCAGCCGCTGGTCGAGCTGTTCGATCTCACCGACACCGGCCAGGAAGGCGAGCGCACACTGCAGTTCCACTTCACCGCCCGCTCCGCGTTCCAGGAACTGGCAGTGCGCGCGGCGATCCCCGGCGAGGAGCGTTGGTGGTCGGTGAGCGGCCGCCCGATCCATGACGAGTTCGGCAATTTCGTCGGTTTCCGCGGCTCGGGCACGGACCTTACCGCGAAGCGGCGCAGCGAAGAGCAGGCGTCGCGTCTGGCGCATTTCGATTCGCTCACCGGCCTCGCCAACCGGTTCCAGATGTCGCAGACGCTCGAGAAGATCCTTGCTTCGCAGCACGCCGCGAGCCGCGCCTGCGCGGTGCTGCTGCTCGATCTCGACCGGTTCAAGCACGTCAACGACACGATGGGCCACCCGGCCGGCGATGCACTGCTCAAGCAGGTCGCGCAGCGGCTGGAGCGCACCGCGGGTCAGGCCGGCCAGGTCGGCCGTCGCGGCGGCGACGAATTCGAGGTGATCGTGCCCGGCAGCATCGAGCGTAAGGCCGTCGGGCATCTCGCTGCAGAGATCATCCATGCCCTCTCGCAGCCCTATTCGATCGACGGCCAACGCGCGATCATCGGAGCTTCGGTGGGCATCGCGCTGGCGCCCGAGGACGGGGTGGTAAGCGAGGAGCTGATTCGCAACGCGGACCTGGCGCTCTACGCGGCCAAGGACCTCGGGCGGGGGCGCTATCACTTCTTCGCCCAGGATCTGCACGCCGGGGCCGAAGCCCGTGCGCGGATGGAGCAGGATTTGCGCGACGCCATCGCGCAGGGTGACCTGCAGCTCTATTACCAGCCGGTCGTCTCGACGGCGACCGAGAGGATCACCGGCTTCGAAGCCCTGCTGCGCTGGCACCATCCGCAGAAGGGCTGGATCCCGACCGACAAATTCGTCAAGATCGCCGAGGACAGCGGACTGATCGCGCAGATCGGCGAATGGGCGCTGCGCACCGCATGCCACGATCTCGCCAATTGGCCCGACGATGTGCGGGTGGCCGTCAATGTTTCGCCCCTGCAGTTCGCCAATCCGCAGCTGCCGGCGATCGTCACCAGCGCTATCGCGCAGGCGGGGATTCATCCCTCGCGGCTCGAGCTCGAGATCACCGAGAGCGTCTTCCTCAGCGACGACGAAGGTACCGATGCGATGTTCGCGGCGCTCAAGGGAGTCGGGGTGCGGCTCGCGCTCGACGATTTCGGCACCGGCTATTCCTCGCTTGGCTATCTGAAGAAGGCGCCGTTCGACAAGATCAAGATCGACCAGAGCTTCGTACGCGGCGCGACCCAGCCCGGCAGCCGCAACGGTGCGATCATCGCTTCGATCACCAGCCTCGCCCACGCGCTAGGCATGGACACCACCGCCGAAGGGGTCGAGACGCTCGATGAGCTCGACCTGGTGCGGATGCACGGCTGCAGCCATGTTCAGGGGTTCATTTACGAACGGCCACTCTCCTCGCAGGCTGCCACCGAGCGGCTGCAGACCGGGCTCGTCGCGGTGGCCCGCGGCCCGCGCGCGTCACGCCAGCCGCGCCAGACGATGCTGCGCAAGGTCGTGCTCGACCATAACGGGCAGCTCTACAACGGAACGATTCGCAATATCTCGGCCACCGGGGCGCTGGTCGAAGGGCTGTGGAACGTGCCTGTCGGCACGATCTTCAAGATCCAGGTCTCCGACGCGCAGACGGTCACCGCCACGGCGCGCTGGTGCGCCGAAGACCGCATGGGAGTGGAGTTCTCCGAGCCCCTGCAACGCGAAGGCAACGGCAGGATTGCCGCGCTCCGGGCCCAGTCTCCCGAACCGGTCATCCATCCGCTGCTCAAGGAGGCGAGTTGAGCGCTCCGTGGGTCCAGGATCCTTATCGGTTTGGTAAGCCTAAACCCTTATTGGTGGAGGCATAAGCAAAAGGGGGGCGCTCCGGTTCATTGAACGAGGGGTGAGTCAGAAAATGACCATGCGCGGAATGCTGCGAAATCTCGGTGCCAGGGGCGCCGCGTCCGCGCGCGCGCCAGGCGCGGGTGACGGCGTGCCGCTCATCGACGACAAGCAGCGCCTGGCCATGCTCGACGCGTTCGAGCAGGAAGAGATCGGCTGGTTCTGGGCGACCGACAGCGACAACCGCCTGATCTACCTCTCACCGTCGGCCGCGCGGCGGTTTGCCGCTGACCATCAACCGCTCGGCCAGGCGCTCGGCTCGATCGTCGAAGCGGTTCCCAGCGAAGGGGAGGAGCGGTCGGAGCGGCCGCTTTCATTCCTGCTCAGCGCGCGCAATAAGTTCGCCGACCTCACCGTGCGCGTCGAAACGCAGGGTGGCGAGATGTTCTGGTCGCTGACCGGCAGGCCGAGCTTCGACCAGAACGACGACTTCCAGGGCTATCGCGGCAGCGCCCGGGACATCACCTCCAACTACGAGCGCCAGCGCGATGCGTCCCGTCTGTCGCAGTACGATTCGCTGACCGGCCTCGCCAATCGCCACCGCATGGCCAAGCGCCTGACCGCGATCCTGACCGCGTTCCGCTCGGCCAAGCGCAGCTGTGCGCTGTTGATGCTCGACCTGGACCGGTTCAAGCAGGTCAACGACACGTTGGGCCACCCCGCCGGCGACGATCTCCTCAAGCAAGTTGCGCAGCGGCTGCAGCGGATCGTGACCGGCCCGGTCGAGATCGGCCGGCTCGGCGGCGACGAGTTCCAGGTGATCATTCCCGACATCGACGACCGCGGCAAGCTCGGCGAGCTCGCGCAGCGGATCATCCAGATGATTTCGCAGCCCTATTCGATCGAAGGCAGCCGCGCGATCATCGGCACCAGTCTCGGCATCGCCATCGCGCCTTACGACGGGATCGAGCCCGACGAGCTCGTCAAGAGCGCCGACCTCGCGCTCTATGCCGCCAAGGGCGGCGGGCGCGGCATGTACCGCTTCTATTCGAACGACCTCAAGGATTCCGCGCAAGAGCGCCGCGAGATCGAGGAGGACTTGCGCGACGCGCTGACCCGCGGCGAGCTGCAGATGCACTACCAGCCGGTCGTGCGCGCCACCGATAATATCGTCACCGGCTTCGAGGCGCTGATGCGCTGGAACCACCCGGAGCGGGGACCGATCAGCCCGGGAGTGTTCATTCCGATCGCCGAGGAGAGCAACCTGATCGCCGCGCTCGGCGAATGGGCGCTGCGCCAGGCCTGTGCGGATGCGGCGAAATGGCCGGTCGATTTGAAGGTGGCGGTCAACGTCTCGGCGCAGCAGTTCAATTCCGAAGGCTTGCCGGCGATGGTCACCAACGCTCTCGCCGCTTCGGGCCTCAAGCCCCATCTGCTCGAGCTCGAGATCACCGAATCCGTGTTCATGGGCGATGCCCATGCGGTCGACGAGATGTTCAAGCGGCTCAAGAAGATCGGCGTGAAGCTCTCGCTCGACGATTTCGGCACCGGCTATTCCTCGCTCGGCTACTTGCGCAAGGCGCCGTTCGACAAGATCAAGATCGACCAGAGCTTCGTGCGCGGCTGCACCGAGAAGGACAATACCAACTCGGCGATCATGACCGCGATCATCAGCCTCGCCAGCGCGCTCAGGATGGAGACCACCGCCGAAGGGGTCGAGGCGATGGACGAGCTCGCGCTGGTGCGCGATCTCGGCGCGACCAACGTCCAGGGCTTCATCTATTCGCGCGCGGTGCCGCAAGGCGAAGTCATCGCCAAGCTCGACGGCGGCGACTTCGGCTACGAGCCGATGGGCCCGGAACGCCACCGCGCCGAGCGCAAGACGCTGTTCCGCCGCATCGGCGTGATCCACGAGGATCACCGCTACGACGCCGTGCTGCGCAACCTGTCGCGCAGCGGGGCGATGATCGAGGGGCTGCTCGACGTGCCGATCGGCACCGACCTGGTGATCGACCTCGGCGAAGGGCAGCTCGTGGTCGCAACCGTGCGCCGCTCGCACGGCGCCACCCAAGGCCTCGAGTTCGAGACGCCGCTGATCAGCGACGGCGCGGAAGGGCTGTGCACTCGCCACCGCATCTCGCCTTACGCGCTCGCCGCCGCGGGCATGCCGCTGCAGGCGCTGCCCTCGGGCCATTACTCGCCGCCCTCGCAGCAGCCCGGCGGCCTGCCGAGCCTCCCGCGCTTCATGCAGGTCGACCTCAGCGCAGGCACCGCGCGCGCCGCCTGAGGCGGCTGCTGACAGCGCCGATCCGCGCCGCTAAGGGCGCGGGATGGTTGATCTGTCTCGTATTCGCAACTTCTCGATAATTGCCCACATCGATCATGGGAAGAGCACGCTCGCCGACCGGCTGATCCAGGCCACCGGCGGCCTCTCGGCGCGCGAGATGAGCGAGCAGGTGCTCGACAATATGGACATTGAGCGCGAGCGCGGGATCACCATCAAGGCCCAGACCGTCCGCCTCACCTACACGGCGGCCGACGGTGCCGAGTACGAACTCAACCTCATGGACACCCCCGGCCACGTCGACTTCGCCTACGAGGTCAGCCGCAGCCTGGCCGCCTGCGAAGGCGCGCTCCTCGTGGTCGACGCCGCGCAAGGCGTCGAAGCGCAGACCCTCGCCAACGTCTACCAATCGATCGAGCACGACCACGAGATCGTCCCCGTCATCAACAAGATCGACCTCCCCGCCGCCGAGCCGGAACAAGTCCGCCAGGAAATCGAGGACATCATCGGCCTCGACGCCTCCGAAGCCGTCCTCACCAGCGCCAAGTCCGGCATCGGCATCGAGGACGTGCTCGAAGCCGTCGTCGCCAGGATCCCGCCCCCCAAGGGCGACCGCGACGCCCCCCTCAAGGCCATGCTCGTCGACTCCTGGTACGATCCCTACCTCGGCGTTGTCATCCTCGTCCGCGTCATCGACGGGGTCATCAAAAAGGGCCTCAGCGTCAAATTCATGCAAGGCGGCACCGAGCACCTGATCGACCGCGTCGGCTGCTTCACCCCCAAGCGCGTCGAGCTCCCCGAGCTCGGCCCGGGCGAGATCGGCTTCATCACCGCGCAGATCAAGGAAGTCGAGCAGGCCCGCGTCGGCGACACGATCACCACCGTCAAGAACGGCGCCACCCAGGCGCTCGCCGGCTACAAGGAAGTCCAGCCGGTGGTGTTCTGCGGCCTGTTCCCGGTCGACGCCGCCGACTTCGAGAAGCTGCGCGAATCGATCGCCAAGCTGCGCCTCAACGACGCCAGCTTCTCGTTCGAGGCCGAATCCAGCGCCGCGCTCGGCTTCGGCTTCCGCTGCGGCTTCCTCGGCCTGCTCCACCTCGAGATCATCCAGGAACGCCTCACCCGCGAGTACGACCTCGACCTCATCACCACCGCCCCCTCGGTCGTCTACCGCATCCAGCTCAACAAGAGCCGGACGGACGACGCGCGCGAGATCCTGCTCCACAACCCGGCCGACTACCCCGATCCCAGCCGCATCGCCCAGATCGACGAGCCGTGGATCAAGGCGACGATCTACACCCCGGACGAATACCTCGGCTCGATCCTCAAGCTGTGCCAGGACCGCCGCGGCATCCAGACCGGCCTCACGTACGTCGGCGGCCGCGCCCAGGTGCAGTACGAGCTGCCGCTCAACGAAGTGGTGTTCGACTTCTACGACCGCCTCAAGTCGATCAGCCGCGGCTACGCCAGCTTCGACTACGAGCAGATCGGCCTGCGCGAAGGCGACCTCGTCAAGATGAGCATCCTGGTCAACAACGAGCCGGTCGACGCGCTCAGCATGATCGTCCACCGCAGCGTCGCCGAAGCGCGCGGCCGCCACATGTGCGAGCGCCTCAAGGACCTGATCCCGCGCCACCTGTTCAAGATCCCGATCCAGGCCGCGATCGGCGGCAAGGTCGTCGCCCGGGAGACCATCAGCGCGATGCGCAAGGACGTGACTGCCAAGTGCTACGGCGGCGACATCACGCGCAAGAAGAAGCTGCTGGAGAAGCAGAAGAAGGGCAAGGCGAAGATGCGGGAGTATGGCAATGTGAGCATCCCGCAGGAGGCGTTTATCGCGGCGCTGCGGATGGGGGAGGAGTAGGGCTCCCCATTAACGGGCATTGAGCAAGATCTTCGGTCCTGTCAAAGCCTTCACAACGTGAATGAGAATAAAGACCTGATGAGTCTGAGTGAATGACTCCGCAATACATTCGTGGCGATCGCCATTAAGATCGATCAGCGAAATCTCGCGTTTGCCAGAGCCACGCCGCCCAACAACCGGAATGAGAGCTCCGATAGAATCGTCCGGAGTATACTCGGCCCGCCAAGGACTTTTGCCGAACATCGCAGCGAACGAATCTGAGGTGACTGCACGGCGAAATGTGGCACGAAATCCCAGCCCCTCAACGGGCTCAGGCATGTTGAGAACCAAGACCGCGCAGCATCGCCAGTTCTTGGAGACGTACTGCCGTATGGAGGCATACAGTGAGGCGCCGAAATCCTTCGCGAGCTTCACCGGGGTCCAAATGGAGAAGGGCTTTTCCTCGGCCCTGTCGCGAAATGTGTCGAGTTGGAAAAGTACTTCTGAAGCAAACACATTAGCTTCGCGATCAAAGAGCTGAGCGGTTTGCGCGTCGATCGCTTTATCGCAGTCCTCGACGAGAGCGTACATTGGACGTTGCCAAGGTAAGAAGCCGTGTGCGGCCTCATGGAGGCGGACGAACTGCTTGCGAAGAAAATAGAGGGATTGGTCCAAATAGACCAAACCAGCGACGGCATGGAAAATCCCCTGTACCTTCCCAAGAGCGCTCTTGAGTGCCCCCTCTACAGTGCCTCGTAGCCGCTGGATGAAGGTCGGATTGAGGACGTCTTCCTGTATCTCGGTGACGTTAGCCACCTCCATGATGTCGTGTACAGGAGTAGGAAAAACGCCGAGCGCGCCTGCTTCTCGCAAAGCACGCTCGGCTTCTTTGCGCACCCTTAGACGCTGTTCCGACGTTAGGGAGCAGTCATCAGGAAGCCCTATCACTGGTTCGTCTCCAACGAAGATATCCGAGATGTTCTAAGAGTGCGGCTTCTTCTTCCTTAGTCAAATTATCAATTGCAAACGTTGCGGCTCGTCCATGTTTGACGTTATCGCTACGTTTTGATGAAGGAGCAATGTAGCCAGCTCTCTCCATCAACCCCTCATATGAAACGCCTAAAGCCCTAGATAGAGAAAAAAGAATGTGCGGGGAGGGTTTAACAATCTTCCCGTTCTCAAGTTGGCTTAAGTAGGCATTCGATACCTCATTGTCGGTCGCAACTTCCACCTCTCTTAGAGAGAGGCCAAGGCCACGCCGTACGCTGTTAATATAACTACCGAGATTTGTCTGATCAGGGGCCGGTTTGGTTACCTCATCGGCCATCAATCCTCCTTAACTTGCTGCCAGCTCAGCGCTGGCATGCCGATTATGCGCATTTTGCAAAGAGCGTCAAGCGCGCTAAATCGCTGCTTGACAAACTTAGCACGCGTCTCCAACTTAGCACCTGGCCGCTTGGGCCGCAAATCGGAGATGATAAGATGGAAGCACAGGATAACAGGGGCGGGGCTGATCGCGGGCCGCCCGAGGATCACGGCAAGCCCGACGACGTCGGCCAGGACAAGCCGTTCGAGATCGATGTGATCTATAACGGCATCAGCAAGGAGGTCGAAACCTCGAACGCCGAGCTGATCAGCAGCCTCCTGCAGAAGGCGATCGTGGTGTTCGGCAGCCCGCCGAACCCGCACACGCTTTCCCTCTACAACGAGGCGGGGAGTGAATTGCCCGACGGCGAGACCGTCAAGCAGGCCAAGGTGAAGAAGAAGGACACCCTGCTGCTGCGCCCGTCTGCGGTGAAGGCCGGCTAGCGTGCCGGGCTACATCGTCCCGCGCCGCATGATCGAGGAAACCTTCGCGGTTTTCCGGTCATGTGGCGCCAACATGCGGGAGTGCCAGCTCTACTGGCTCAGCCCATGGGCTGAGCCGCTAAGGCTTACCGAAGTTGTCCATCCGAAGCATCGATCTTCTGCTTACGCTCTGAGCATCGAAAGCGACTGGATCAACCGCTTCTGGCTGGACCTTTCCAACCGTGGGATGGGCGTGCGTATCCAAGTTCACACGCATCCATTCGACGCGTTTCACTCCGAAACGGACGACGCGTTTCCGCTTCTGCCTGACGTTGGCTTTCTGAGCCTTGTCATCCCGAATTTCGCGATGGGACCGGTCGGCTTCGAGGACGCCTATCTGACGGAAATTCAACCTGATGGGCGGTGGCAACAGGTGGACATCGGTTCGAGGATCAGGGTCGATGGATAACGCTGCTCAGCTCGCCAGGACCATCCAGCTTTTTCAGGCGGACCTTGGCGTCGAAGACGCCGGCACGGTCCTCTTTGCGCTTACCACTCCAAACATCCTCTTGGTGGCCGACGAGGCAACAGTTGGCACACGCTCGGGCCAGACGGCAATTACGACAGCGGCCTTGCTGATGGCGAAGTCAGGACACCGCGTATACATCGACGCCCCGGACGCGCCGCTCAACGGGGACCATCCGCCGATGTGGGGCACCACACTTTACGAAGCCATTTCGAGCGTCGCTCACCAGATCATCGACGGTGTGGAGATAGCGATCGGTTGTCCGCTGTTCGAACCCCATATCGCGTTTGTCTGCGGCGACGCATTTATGGCCCGTTCGGTGAAGGCAAGACGGGTGATGATGGTCGGCTGGACTGACTGGGCGGGGGAGGTTGCCAATTGGCCAGCCCCAACGGTCAGAAGGCCTACTGATTGGCCGGTAGGCGCAATGGCTGCGGCAACGCTTATGTCGGCCGAGGCGATCAAGATTTCGGGTCGTATCCTTATCAGCTCGTCGAGCAGGGAAGGGCACTACGCCGAACTGTTCGCCGACGCTCCATCTGCGAGATTGGACCTCGCGCCTGAGGGTACACCGAAGGTAAGCCGTTTGGGTAAGTTGGACATCATCAGCGCCGGAGCGGTCTCCAATGGCTTCCTGTATGCGTTGCTGCGTTTGCCCGATGTGACCGGATCCGCTCGAGTTTTCGATCGTGATTGTTCTGACGAGACGAACCGCAATCGGAACATGTTGCTGATTGGCGAGCTCGTCGAGCTGGCCAAGGTCGACCTATTCAAGCACTTCGAAAGCGGTTTGCAAATTGAGCCGATCAAACGGCATTTCGTTGAGAGCGACCTTGCTAGTCTTGCTGACACCGTGGCGGTAGGAGTCGACGACATTCCTACGCGCTGGCTGCTGGCGAAGGCTGGGTCAGCCTGGATGGGTGTCGGCGCAACGACGCATTTCAACAGCATGGCGTCGGTGCACTATCCCTATTCGGGCTGCGCCGCGTGCCTTCACCCTCATGACGAGCTTCAGCAGGGACCCGTTCCCACCATTGCGTTCGTCTCGTTTCTCGCGGGCCTCATGATGGCGGCAGACCTGCTAAGGAGCGTGGCCGGTACAGACATAAGCCTAAAATCCCGCCAGAGGTTCTTGTCGCCCCTCCAGGTCGGCGGGGACTATCTCGCCGGAGTGCCGCCGAGAGCGGACTGCCCGGCTGGCTGTCCAGCCTCAAGGATCAGGAGCCGGGGTTAACGCCGTACCCAGCTCTCCGCCGTCCGCTCCACCACCATCAGCTCCGGATAAGGCCGGCACAGCAGCCCCGCCGCATCGGGCGGTCCGTCCAGCCAGTCGCCCCAGTCCTCGCGCCGCAGGCCGGCGACGGCGAACACGTCCTGGCCGTAGTCCTCGGGCGGGAGCGTGAACCAGGTGCGCGTCTTGGCGCCGCGTTCGCGCAGGCCTTTGGCCAGCTTCGCTTCCGGCCTCGGCGACACCGACGACGCGCGCGAGATCATGCTCCACAACCCGGCCGACTACCCGGACCCGAGCCGCATCGCCCAGATCGACGAGCCGTGGATCAAGGCGACGATCTACACCCCCGACGAGTACCTCGGCTCGATCCTCAACCCCGGACCTGATCCCGCGCCACCTGTTCAAGATCCCGATCCAGGCCGCCATTGGTGGCAAGGTCGTCGCCCGCGAGACGATCAGCGCGATGCGCAAGGACGTGACCGCCAAGTGCTACGGAGTTACGGTGACAGGGAGTTACGGGGGAGTTACGGTGACAGGTGCAGAAATCCCTAAACACTGCGACCCTCGCGTCAAGCGCGCGGTAACCTTCCAATCCAGCCTCGCTTCCGGGCGTGGCACGCCACGCGTTCCCGCGCTTCTCATTAGCGTCGGCGCCAGATAGGCATCGACGAACGACCACACGGCGGGGGGATCGGATGGCTCATTGCGTGTTCGTGCACAAAGCCGACTCGATCTACGACGACATTCCGGCGGTGCGGTACCAGTTCCCGGCGCCCTATCTCGCGCGGGCGCAGCAGTGTGTGGGGGACTGGATCATTTATTTCGAGCCGGTGAAGGTGGCCCGCTCGCGCGGCTATTTCGCGGTCGCGCGGGTTGAAGCCATCGTGCCCGATCCGGATGCGCCGGGGCGATACCGGGCGCTGATCGAGCCGGGCACCTATCTCGAGTTTGCGCCGACCGTGCCGCGGCGGGTCGACGGCGCGCTGGTCGAGCGCGATTGCCCCAATGCGCAATGGGCGGTGCGGCCGCTCTCGGATGCCGACTTCGCGCGCATTACCGCGCTGGGGCTGCGTGACGAGGAACTGTTACCGCGCGTGGGCGAGGCCATGGCAGGCGACCGGGTGCACGATCTGCAGGCGCCCTACGAAGTGGAGCGCACAATCATCCAGTCGTTGGTGTCGCGGCCATTTCGCGACCGGGCGTTCCGGCGCGCGGTGCTCGATGCCTACGACGCGCGCTGCGCGGTGACCGGGTGGAAACTGATCAACGGCGGCGGGCGGGCCGAGGCGGAAGCGGCGCATATCCGCCCGGTCGAACGCGGCGGGCCGGACAGCGTGCAAAACGGGATCGCGCTTTCAGGGACGGCGCATTGGATGTTTGATCGCGGGCTGATCGGGTTTTCGGATCAGCTCGACATTCTGGTCTCGCGGCAAGTGAACGACCGGTCGGGGATCGAGGCGATCATCAACCCCAGCGGCAAGGCGCTGGCGCCAGCGCGGATCGCGCTGCGGCCGCATCCGGCGTTCCTGGGATGGCATCGGGAGAATTGCTTCAAGCACTGAGACAAGCCCCCTCCGTCAGCCGCTTCGCGGCTGCCACCTCCCCCGTAAACGGGGGAGGATCAGGATTACGGGATTACGGTGATGGTGCATTCAATGAATTGCGATGCCTCTCACCCCGCCGCCCGCTCGATCAACGCCAGCGCAGCTTTGGGATCCGCGTCGACCATCCCCAGCAACGTGCGCGCCGGGGCGTCCGGGGAGCGGCGGTGCTGTTCCCAGTCACGCACGGTGGCAACCGGCACGTGCAGCTTGGCGGCGAACTTCGCCTGGCTGAGCTTGGTTTTGGCGCGGATCGCCTTAACGTCCGGGCCGGCCGCGACGCGGCCCTTGGTGGCGTCGCCTTCGGCGTAGGCGATGGCATCGGCCAGCCCGCGCGCGATCTTCTCGAATGCTTTACCCATGGCCAGGGTAATCCTTTCTTCCCTTTCGCTTGCTCTTGCCTTCTGGGGCCGGATGAGCAGTTCGGCCTCTCTCAGCGTGCGCCCGTTAAGCTCTCCCTCAATGTCGCCGTCAGCGAACGGAGCGCATTTCGCTCGCCTTGGCTCAAGTTGGCTTTCTCGCCTTTGCCGAATACGGTCAGCAGGAACACCGGAATGTCCCCGCCGCCGAAATACCAGACGATGCGATAGCCGCCGGACTTGCCCTTGCCGCGGCCTGCCAGCCGCGCCTTGCGGACGCCTCCTGTGCCGGCCATCACATCTCCTGCCATGGGATCGGCGGCGACGAGGTCGACCGCAGCCGTCATTTCCTCCGCGCTCATCTTCGCGTCCTTGGCGTCGCTCAGATAACCGCCGGTTTCGATCACGGTCTGCATTTGAGGTATATACGGCATTGCCGTATAATGACGCAAGTGGGTTTGTACGGCAGCGCCGTAGGATAGGAGACTAGAGCACGTGGTGGCGTACTCTCCCTCGCCCTTGGTTACGGTGACAGCTTACTGGCCCTTGGTTACGGTGACAGCTTACTGAATCCCCAAATCCGATGCAGGCTTCGCCGATCCATCGGCGTTGCGCCAGCCCGCTTCGATCTCCTCGGCGACCTTCCTGGCGGAAGGAGCCCAGCCGCTCGCCTCAACCTCTCCCACGCATCCCCAGCAATCGCCGCCGCAGTTCAGCGAAAGAGGGTCGCTCTCGACGTTCAAGCGACGGCCGCAAATCAGGCACCGCGCTGCCAAGGCTCGAATCCTCCTCCCGGTGTAACGGCACCAGCTTACTAACGCGCCAATCCTTCGCAAATCTGGCGGCGCGGATGTCACGACAGGGATGGATGCAGGGCCAGCATTCCGACAGAAGGCATCCTCAGACCAGCCGGCACCTTGGAGATCGGAAAACATGGCCCTCAAGCGGATGGATAACGTCGGAATCGTCGTCGAAGACCTCGCAGGGGCGATCGAGTTCTTTCGGGAACTCGGCCTCGAGCTCGAAGGGCAAGGCACGATCGAAGGGGAATGGGCCGGACGGGTCACCGGCCTTGGCGATCAGCGGGTCGAAGTCGCCATGATGCGCACGCCGGACGGCCACAGCCGGCTCGAGCTCTCCCGCTTCCTCGCGCCGGCTGTCGTCGCCGATCACCGGAACGCCCCGGTCAACGCCCTGGGCTACCTTCGCGTCATGTTCGCCGTGGACGACATCGACGAGACGCTCGAAAAGCTCCGCACGCGCGGCGCGCAGCTCGTGGGCGAAGTCGTCGACTACAAGGACGTCTATCGGCTCTGCTACATCCGCGGGCCCGAAGGGATCCTGATCGGGCTCGCTCAAGAGCTCGGCTGAGGGGCGAGATCCTCCCCGACCCTTCCCCCTTGATGGGGGAAGGATACGGAGGCTTGGCAGCTAGCTGCCTAGCTGTAGTTGGATGGGGGTGAGCGTGCGGCACAAGCTGTGCTGCGCTCGGCCGCACCATCACCCCCATCCAAGCTCCGGTAAGGCCCTACGGGCCCAACCTTCGCTATCCTTTCCCCATCAATGGGAAAGGTGCTTGAATATCCGCACAGCCTACACGTCGCCCCAGTGGAGCTCTTTGGGCCAGCGATCGTGATAGCGCACCGCGTCCAGCTCGGCGTGGATGGCGTCGAGCTCGACCTGTTCCGGAGGGGGCGGGCCCGCCTCCAGGTCGTCTTCGTCGAAGTCATCGGGGAGCGCGTCGACGATGCGGGTCCAGGCTTCGTCCGCGCGCTCTTGCGCCGCCTTCAGCGCGGCGATCCGCTCCTTCACCCAGGCGACGCGCGCCGCGACGCGGGCTTCGCGCCGGTCCTGGTCGCCGGCTACCTGCGCGGCGGAAGCGAGAAGGGCTTGGATGGTGGCTTTTCGGGTCATCGGGGTGTCTCCGGGTGGTCTTGCGCGGGTGAAGGGTCGCTTCCGCCGGGCTCCGCAAGGTCGGCGCGGAAGGCTTCGGCTTCCCATGCGAGCTGGGCCTGTGCGTCGCGGCGGTGGCGCTCCTCGAATACGGCTTGCTGAGCCTCGCGGTCCTCCGGCGGGCCGCCGCGGATACATTCGAGAGGCTCGGTGCTGAAGCGGCCCTGGTCGGCGAGATAGCGGCGGGGCGGGTGCTCGGGCCGGAGCGGCTCGCCCTGCTCCGCCCAAGCGGCACGCCGGGCCTCGCCGAGAATCCGCGAGAAGGGCGTCTCGGCGATTTCCGAGAGGCTGTAGCCGCTTTCGCGAAAGTTCTTGAGCACGGCGAAGCCGTCCGTGCTCGCGAGATCGAGCATCACCTCAATGGAGGTGAGCTGGCGCACGTAGAAATCGGCAGTGACGACCTTGCCGGCAAGACGCGCCTCACGCTCCTGCCGCACCTTGAGGAAGTATTTGAGGACGAGCTCGTCGAGCCAGGCGAGCTTTTTCTCGGTGGCTTGCGCCTCGTCCGTTGGCTCCGGCGCTGGCGCGAGCCGACCGCGGCCGCGGGTGGCCGCGTGGGCCCAGACGGGATCGGGCGGACGCCAGAGAGAGGCCGGGGAGGTGACGGCGTGGACGCCGGCGGCGAGGCGGCGGGCCCTGTCGTCGGCGGCCATGGCGAGGGCGCGGGCGTGGGCGGCCATGAAGCCCTCGTTGCCCTTCGCCTTCTTGAGCTGCTCGACACCGTACTGGGCCTTGCCGACCGCACGGGCGGCCTGCCGGTCCGAGCCGGTGACGGCGAGCGCGGCGATGAAGGCGCGCTGGACTTCCGGCGTCCAGCCGTCGGCGCGCGGACGGCGGGGCACCGGCTCGAAATCGAGCAGGTCGCCCAAGTCGGCGAAGCCCTCGGCGCCGCCGAAGCCTTCGGTTCGGCAGCGATCGCAAATGACGGGGATGGGTGGGTGCATCGAATCGCTCCTTCGCTTGAGGAGCGGAACAGGAATAGAACGAAATCCTACATTGCAAGGATTCTTGTTTGCGTCCCTCAAACGCCGGGCGCCGGGCATCCGCCCGGCTTGGCTTCCTCGCATAAGCTCGGGCGGCCGTTCGGCCTTGCGGTCCGCTAGTCGCGGACCATTGGTTGCGCGAGTCAGATAGGCTGCGCTGCGGTCACACCGTCAGCGTGTCGTAGACGACCACCTTGCTCCACAAGTGGCTGTACCGCGCCACGAAGTCCTGGTGCAGCGGGTGGTCCTGATAGGTCTTCTGATCCGCGACACTGTCGAAGTACATCAGCTCCGACACGTCGTAGCTGGCGTCGACCACGTCGCGCGCTTCGGTGGGCGCGGGGACGCCGATGTGGAGGCCGCGGACGACGTCGATCCCGGCGAGAGTGCGCAAGCCGGCAATGAGCTCCGCGCGGTCCTCGGCCGAGCCGGGGTTCTTCAGCCAGAACAGGACATGGTGGACGAGCGTCGCCGAAACGGGCGCTTCGGTCGCCGCTGCCGACGAGCCGGAAGCGGTTACGGCGGCCGCGCCGCCAAGTGCGATCATGGTCATCAGCGTCCTGCGATTGGCTTCCATTGCGACCTCCCTGAAGTTCTCCTCGCCGTGTAGGAGGAGGCGCTCGGGTTGGGAAGGGCAAGCACCGGACCGGGCCCCCTCCGTCAGCCGCTATGCGGCTGAC
>CBHCZH010000070.1:0-16876 GCA_965977975.1 uncultured bacterium | reverse complement strand
CGAGCATCGCCGGGACCACCGCGATCAATCTCACCGGCAGCACGCTGGCCAACACGCTGCTCGGCAATGCCGGGGCCAACGTGCTCAACGGCAGCGGCGGAGCCGATACGCTGAGCGGCTTCGGCGGCAACGACACCTACTACGTCGACAACGCCGGAGACATTGTCCAGGAAGCGGCCGGAGCCGGCACCGATCAGGTCTTCACCAGCGTCAGCTATGCCCTGGGAGCCGGCCAGCACGTCGAGACCCTCCGCACTACGAGCATCGCCGGGACCACCGCGATCAATCTCGCCGGCAATGCGCTGGTCAACACTTTGCTCGGCAATGCCGGAGCCAACGTGCTCAACGGCGGCGCCGGCGCCGATACGCTCCAGGGCTTCGGTGGCAACGACACGTACTATGTCGATGCGGCCGGAGACGCGGTCCAGGAGGCAGCCGACGAGGGCACCGATCAGGTCTTCACCAGCGTCAGCTATGCCCTCGGGGCCGCTGCGCAAGTCGAGATCCTGAGCACCACCAACAACGCCGGGACCACGGCGATCAACCTCACCGGCAACGACTTTGCCAATTTCATCACCGGAAACAGTGGCAACAACGCGCTGAATGGCGGTATCGGCAACGACACGCTCAACGGCTTGGGCGGTGCCGACACGCTGACCGGAGGCGACGGGTCGGATACTTTCGTGTTCAGCACTGCTCTAGGCATCGGCAACGTCGATACCATCACCGACTTCCAGTCTGACGGGATCGACCGGATTGTTCTTGCAGGCGGGGCCGGCCAACCTTTCGCTGCGCTGGCCACGGGCGGGATCGATGGCAGATATTTCACTTGGGGAACCCAAGCCCAGGATGCAGATGACCTCCTGATCTATGATACGCCGACAGGCACCTTGCTTTACGATGCTGACGGCAACGGCGCGGGCGCAGCCGTTCAGATAGCGGCGCTTGGAGCCTGGACTTCGTTATATCCGATGTGGATCGAGGTGTCCGGCTCGCCAAACGGTGCGCCGACGATCTCGTCGGGGACAAGCGCCTCCGTGGCGGAGAACAGCCCGACGAGCACGATCGTTTATCAGGCAACCGGAAGCGATTCCGACGGCGACCGGATATCCTGGTTGCTAATGGGGGCGGATGCGGGGCTCTTGACGATCGATCAATCCGGTGCGGTGCGCCTGAACTCGTCGGCCAATTTCGAGAGCAAGAGCAGCTACGACTTCATGGTCGTGGCGACCGATTCCTCGGGCGCATCAGCGACCAAGGACGTGGTCCTGACAATCAGCGACACCGTAGAGTCCACGCCGATAGTCACCGAAACCACTGCATCGAACAACGCGTTGGGAGAGGCCCAGTACATCGACCGGAGTGGCCTCGAAATTCAATCGAACCCGAACCTGCCGAATGACGACTTGCCGTCGGTGACCATTGCAGGCACGATTTCTGGTCCTACCGATCGTGACAGCTATGCGATTTTTCTTGAGGCTGGTCAGGTTCTATATCTCGATGTCGATAACACGTCGGGCAATCTCGACGCGATGGTCTCGGTTTTCCGCAGTTATACGAGCGAGAATCCCGTCGTATCGAACGATGACTTGGTCATCCTGGATCCAGGCTCGGACCCTCACCCGGAATACGGCCACAACACCGATTCCTTTGTTCGCCTTCGCGTTCAAGATTCGGGCACATACTGGTTCGCCATCGAATCCTTCCAAGACCCGGAGAATCCGACGTCGGGCAGCTACGAGCTGCACGTCAGCATCGGCCCACCAGCAACTGCGGCTGAGGTGTTCGAGGAGGATATCCAGGCCCTGATCAGCGGCGCACAGTGGGACCACACCAATCTGACCTACGGCTTCCCGACCAATGCCACGCAGTATCCGTCCGGAATGTCGGAAACCGACGAGGCGGGCGAGTTCGCGCCGCTTACGGCGGCGCAGCAGACGGCGCTGACAAGGCAGTTCGCCGGAATAGCGGCCGTTTCCGGGTTGACCTTCGCCGCCGCTGCGAATGCCGGGCAGGCCGATCTTCGCTACGCGATGAGCAGCGACCCGGAAACGGCGCACGCCCACTACCCGACCAATCAGGGTGCGGGAGACGCGGGCGGCACGGTTTGGTTCAACAAGACCGATTATCTCACCCCCACACTGGGCAATTATGCCTGGGTCACGTTCTTACACGAAACCGGTCACGCCCTCGGCCTCAAGCACGGCCACGAGGCGCCGGCGATCAGCGTCGGCCATGACTCGCTCGAATATTCGGTGATGACCTATCGCAGCTACGTCGGCGCCGATCTCGATCCGGACGGCGGCTTCACCAACGAGACCTGGGGTTTTCCACAGACGCTGATGATGCTCGACATCGCCGCGCTTCAGCAGATGTATGGGGCCAACTTCACGACCAACGCCGGCAACACCGTCTATCGCTGGAACCCGACGACCGGCGAAATGACCCTCAACGGCGTCAGCCAAGGTGTGCCCGGCGACAACCGCATCTTCATGACCGTGTGGGACGGCGGCGGAACGGATACCTATGACCTGTCCAGCTACTCCACGGCGGTCACGATCGACCTGCGTCCTGGCGAATGGACCCGGACCGGCGCCGTGCAGACGGCCAACCTGGGCGACGGCAACATGGCGCGCGGCAATATCGCCAACGCCTTGTTATTCGAAGGCGATACCCGCTCGCTGATAGAGAATGCGATCGGGGGAAGCGGGGACGACACGCTGATTGCGAACCAGGCCGCGAACAGGTTGACCGGCGGCGGGGGTGCCGACACCTTCCGCTGGACGTCGCTCGAAGACATCCTCGTCACCGATGTAGTCGTGGATTTCCAGTCCGGCGTGGACAAGATCGATATCTCCGGCGTCGACGGCGAAATCTCGACGCCCTCGGACGACTACATGTGGTTCATCGGCACCGGTGCGTTTACGGGCAGCGCCGATGGCAGCGGCGAGCTGCGTTACGAAATCCGCGCTGGGCAATTGTACGTTCAGGGGGACGTCGATAGCGACGGCGTTGCCAATTTTGAGATAATGCTTGGAGCAATATCGTCGGTTACGGCCGCCGATTTCGTGTATTGATGACGATGTGCGTACAGTGGGTGATTTTATCGCTGATCGCGTCGACGGCCGGCATTTCCGCGCCGGATGCGTTCCGGGCGCCCACTGACATGCGCCCCGCCCGCGACGGGAACATCGCCATCCGGGAAGAGCTGGACGCCGCGCGCCGCGCCGCGACCGTGGAGGCCTACGACTTGTTCATCGCGCGGCACCGCGATCATCCACTCGCCCAGATCGCGCGCGAGGAGCGCCAGCGCCTGCTCGACAAGCACAACAGCCACAAATCCTAGCGCGCGTCCTCCTCCAGCACCCGGTCCACCAGCGCCGTGCCGCTGCTGTCGGGCAAGGTCCAGATCAGCACGTTGCCGATCATCACCGCGGCGAGCACGAGCATCAGCCAGACTTGCTTGCTCGCGCCGGCGCGGCGCCATTGCCAGATTGCGCCAGCGACCAGCGCGATCGCGGTCAGCACGACGACTGAGAGGATGGCATCCATTGCGCCGCCCTAGGAGCTTGCGCGCCGCGAATCCACGCGGATTGACTTGGCCTCGGGCGCCAAGCAGTAACCGGCGATGACCCTTTCATCCGTAACCATCACTCGCCGCGAGGCGCTGACCGGCATCGGGGCGGGCGCCGTCACGCTCGCCCTGCCCGCTTGCGCCTCCGTTCCAGCCGCCCGATCCGCCCCGGCCGAACCGCAGGCACTGCTCGACGACATCGCCTGGAGCCTGCTCAGCCATGAGCCGGAGCGCGCGACCTCGCTCGGCGTCGATACCGATGCGCACGCCGCGCTGCGCAGGCGCCTCGAGGAGGCATCGCCAGCCGGGCAGCAAGCCTACGCGGCTACACTGCGGGCTGATCTCGCGCGTGTCCAGGCCACCGATACCTCAGGGCTCGATCCGGCCACCCGAACCAGCTTCGAGGTAGTCGAAAGCGCCTACAGCACGGCGCTCGACGGCTTCGCCCAGCCCTACGGCGACGTTGCGGTCGGATCGTGGCGCAACGCGCCTTACGTCGTAATCCAGAACGTCGGCGGCTACATCGACTTGCCTCGCTTTCTCGATTCCGACCACCCCGTGCGCGATGCTGCCGATGCCGAAGCGTACCTGTCGCGGCTCGAAGCCTTCCCGGCCGCGCTCGACGGCGAGCTCGAACGGATTCGCGCCGCCGCGGGCCTGGGCGTGATCCCGCCTACGTTTCTGCTCGCCAAGGCGATCCCGCAGATGGAAGCCTCGATCGCCGACGCGAAGGGTGGCGGTTCGATGGTCGATTCGCTGGTCCGCAAGGCCGGCGAAGCAAACGTCGCGGGCGATTGGGGCTCGCCGGCGCGGACGATTGTCAGCGGCCCGATCGCCGCCGCGCTCGAACGCCAGCTCGCGGAGCTGAAGCGCCAGGCGACACTGGCGGACAACGATCCGGGCATGTGGGCTCAGCCGCACGGGCCCGAGTGGTACGCCTGGGCGCTGCGCGCAAGCACTACCACGCGCCTGTCGCCCGACGAGATCCACGCAATGGGGTTGGCCCAGCTCGACGAGATCCACGCCCGCATGGATCCGATCCTGCGCGACCTCGGTTACACGCAAGGGCCGGTCGGCGACCGCATGACCGCCCTCGGCGAGGACCCGCGCTTCAAGTTCGCCGAGGGCGATCCCGGCCGGGCCGAGATCATGCAGTTCATCCAGGATCGCATCGCGTGGATCCGCACGCAGATGCCGCGCGCGTTCGAGACGCTGGTGCCCGCCAATCTCGAAGTGCGTCGCCTGCCGCTCGCCGAGGAGCCGGGCGCGCCGACCGCCTATGGCGGCGCCGGTTCGAAGGACGGGACGATCCCGGGCACGATGTGGATCAACCTCAGGACCACCGACCTGCACCGCAAGTTCGACGTGCCGACGCTGGTCCATCACGAGACGATCCCTGGCCACGTCTGGGAAGGCGAATACTCGAACCAACTGCCGCTGATCCGCTCCATCCTGGCGTTCAACGCCTTTTCGGAAGGTTGGGCGCTCTATGCCGAGCAGCTTGCCGACGAGCTCGGCGCCTACGACGAGAACCCGGCTTGGCGGCTCGGCTACCTGCAGGACCAGGCGTTCCGAGCCTGCCGGCTGGTGGTCGACACGGGCTTGCACCACAAGCGCTGGTCCCGCGAGCAAGGCATCGCCTTCTTCATGGAGCGCAACGGCAACAAGCGGCCGCAAGTCGAAAGCGAAGTCGATCGCTACTGCTCGTGGCCGGGCCAAGCCTGCGGTTACAAGGTCGGACACAGCGAAATGGTCCGCCAGCGCGCCCGCGCGCAACAGGCGCTCGGCGCGGCCTACGACTTGCGCAAATTCAACGACGCGGTGGTCAAGGGCGGCAACGCCCCGCTCGACGTACTGGCGCGGAACGTCGATCGCTACATCGCTTCGGGGCGCATTTAGACCCTGTTTGGAGCGAACCGAGAATGGACTTAGCCGGGTAGCCGCTCGGTCTTCCCGAACCGGGCCCGCGCAAGCGCGATCGCTCCAACCACGCACCCGCCGAACAGTGCACCCTCGAGCCCGCTGCTGACCGCCTGCCCGACCGGACCGAGGCCGCTCTCCCCGAACAGCGCCCCGATCGGCTCGAGTCGAAGCTGCGAGTTGGGGAAGCTGTGCGCCAGCACGTCGAGGCTGCCGAGCATCAGCCGCCCGCCGAGCAAGGAGACCAGTACCCCGGCCGCGCCTCCAAGCAGCATCGCTGTGGCGACACCGCGCCGCAGGGAAGGAGCGCCGCGACCGGCGAGCCAGGCCGACAGCCCAACCGCCCCGCCCAGCAGCAATCCCTCGGGCGCGCCGGCGATGTCCCCAGGTTCCTGGCCGAGTAACAGATTGAACGCGTCGAGGCCGAGCAGCTTGAAGGCCGCACCGACCAACGTCCCTCCGCCGGCACCGCCGATCACGGTCCAAAGCGCGCGATAGCCCGAAGTAAAGCCCGCTGCCGCAATGCCGAGGCTTACTCCAGCCGCTCCGAGCAGCGCGATCGCGAACGACAGGAAGGTCAGCACGAGCAGCACCGATAGCGAGCCGACGCCCGGCTGGGCGGCCGCCGTGAAGCCGTACAGCAAGCCGCCGATCAGCCCCGCCACACCGCCGCCCAAGGTACCGGCGCCTGCGACCGCGAAGAACTCGCGCCACGAGGGATCGAGCGCCTCCGGTGCTTGCGCCGCCGGACGGCCGTTCACCCCGATCAATTCGACCGGCGCGATGAACCGGTAACCGTGCTTGGGCACCGTCTCGATGAAGCGCGGCCGCCCCGCCTCGTCGCCGAGCTGGCGGCGCAGTGTGGCGATGCATTGGGTCAACGCTTCATCGGTTACCGGGATGCCGCGCCAAACCTCCTCATGGAACCGGTCCTTGGTGACGAGCCGGCCCTGCTCCCGGGCCATGAGCAGCAATGCGTCCAGATAGCGCGCGCTCAGCTCGACCGGAGCCCCGTCGCGGCTCAGACGGCGGTCGCCGGGATCGAGCTCGAAACCCTCGAAGCGGAAAGTGCCGGACGTCATCGTGCGGCGATTGCTAGGCCCAGGCCCCGCCAATCGCCAAGCCCTTCTTGCCTCGCCGCGTCGGAAACCTCAGCCACCCATCCCCGTGACGGTCACCTGCATGAACTGCGGCTTGCTCTTCTGACCCGCGGCGCCGACCGCAAGAGGGTAGTTGCCCGGCGGCAGAGCGGCAAGCGGCATGCCCGCGGCGGCGAGCGCGTAAGGACTGACGCGATGACGGGTGCACAACCCGCCGGCGCCGTCGTTGACCAGAGGGGTTTCGAACTCGATCGCGATCGTCGCATCCTCGCTGCGATTGACCTTGCCCACCGCGAGCTGGCCTTCGCCGAGATCGAGCACCAGCCCGGTGCCGATAGGTACGCCGATGATTCCCTCGATCGAGGCACCGGTCTTCGACAGGTTGCGCATCACCGCCTCGTAGCGATGGTCGTCGTGAATCACGCCGACGCGGCGGAACACACTGCGGCGCTCGGGCCGATGGATCTCCGGGCCGTGCGGCTCGATCGTCATCTCGCCGGTCGCCATCCGCTCGCTGATCTCCGTGGCCGGCAGCGCCTTCGAGTAGATCCAGCCCTGGATGTACTTGGCGCCCCTTTCGCAGACGAGGTTGAACTGGTCGAACGCCTCGACGCCCTCGACCGTCGTCTCCATGCCGAGAGCTTCCGACAGGCCGATGATGGCGGTGATGATCTTGGCGCTGTTCTTGTCTTTCTGCGTGCAGGAATCGACGAAGCTCTTGTCGACCTTGAGCTTGTCGAACGGCGCTGAGCGCAAATAGCTGAGCGACGAATAGCCGGTGCCGAAATCGTCGAGCGCCAGGCGCACGCCGAGCTCCTTCAGGGCGCGAAACGTTTTGTCGGTAGCCTCGCTGTCGCCCATGAACACGCTCTCGGTCAGCTCGAGCTCGAGCCGGTCGGGCGCGAGGCCCGAAGCCGCGAGCGCGTTGGTGACCACGGCCAGGAAATTGACGTTGTTGAACTGCACCGCCGAGACATTGACCGCGACGCGCACGGTGGTCGGCCAGGCCGCGGCATCGTCGCAGGCGCGGCACAGCGCCCATTCGCCGAGCTGGTTGATGAGGTTCGACTCTTCGGCCGCGGGGATGAAGATCGCGGGCGAAACATAGCCGCGCTCGGGATGCTCCCAGCGCATCAAACCTTCGAACCCGACCACGACATGGTCCTTCGTGCGCACCACCGGCTGGTAATGCAGCTGGAGCTGTTCCGTCGCGAGCGCTTCACGCAGATCGTCGAGCAGAAGCCGGCGCTCCTCCTCTTCGTCCTTGAGGTCCGACGAATAGAACCGGAATTGCCCGCGTCCGCCGTTTTTGGCCGCATAGAGCGCGAGGTCGGCGCTCTTGACCAGCTCTTCCTTCTCGATTCCGTCGTATGGCGCGATCGCGATGCCCACGCTCGTGCCGATGATCGCGCGCTTGCCTTCGATGGGATAGGGCTGCGAGATGATCTGGATGACCTTGTCGGCCAGCTCGCCAAGCTTGCCGCGATCGTCGAGATCGGGGAGGATTACCTGAAACTCGTCGCCTCCCAGGCGGCCAATCTCACCACGGTCGGCGATGATGTTTCGCAAGCGCTCGGCCACCTGGCGCAGCAAGTCGTCGCCGGCCGGATGGCCCATCGTGTCGTTGACGTACTTGAAGCGATCGAGGTCGAGCATCATTAACGCGCACGACCGTTTGGCCTGCTTGTAGGCGCCGAGAATGGAATCCAGCCGCCGGCCCATCCGGTGCCGGTTGGCAAGGCCGGTGAGCGCATCATACTCGGCCATGCGCGAGTCCATCACCTTGCGCTCATATTCGACGGTGATGTCCTTGGCGCTGCCGCGATAGCCTACGAATTTGCCGCCCTTGTCGAACTTCGGGTGACCGGAGATCGACCACCAGGTCGAGCGGGCGAGCGCTTTCGACTTGTCGGTGATCACGCGCACGGTGAGATCGTGAATCTTGCTGCGCGCATTGAGCTGGAAATTGAGCGGGCGGTCGCTGCGCTCGTCTGGATTGTCGGGGTCGGTCTCGAACAGCGCGACGAGCGGCTGGGCGAGCATCTCGGCGACCGGCTTGCCGAGCTTCTCGGATGCGTTCTCCGACAGATAGATCAGCCGACCCTCGGCATCCGTGGCCCAGATCCAGCCCATTCCCGCTTGCTCGAACTCGTCGAGCACTTGCAGCCGGCGCTCCGCATCGCCGGGGCGAATGACCGCGACTTCGCCGTAATCGGCGTCGCTCTCGACGGGAGCCGAAGAAGCGCCGGTCAGGCCTTTGAGAATGTTACGAACTGCCATCGATGTCCTGCCCTCGCGCGCTTTCGCGTCACGCGGCAAAATCTCTGAACCCTGATGGTTTAATTAACCCTAACGCGACGTGGATTCCACCCTCGGAAATGCGCCGTCAAGCCGCCTGCGGCGCCGCCTTCCGCACACCCTCGTCGACATGCGCTTCGAACTGGGCGAAGTTGTCGACGAAAAGCTGGACGAGCTTCTGCGCAGTGCGGTCGTAGTCGTCCTTATCTGCCCAGGTGGAGCGCGGATCGAGGATCGCGCTGTCGACGCCGGGTACCGCGACCGGCACGTCGAAGCCGAAATTCGGATCCTTGCGGAACTCGGCATTGTTCAGCGAACCGTCGAGAGCGGCATTTAGCAGGGCCCGCGTAGCCTTGATCGGCATGCGCTTGCCGACGCCGTATTTGCCGCCGGTCCAACCGGTATTGAGCAGCCAGCACTGCACCCCGCCCTTGGCGATCCGCTCCTTGAGCAGGTTGCCGTAGATCGACGGGTGACGCGGCATGAACGGCGCACCGAAGCAAGTGCTGAAGGTCGCCTCGGGCTCAGTCACGCCGATCTCGGTACCGGCTACCTTGGCGGTGTAGCCCGAAAGGAAGTGGTACATCGCCTGGTCCGGCGTCAGCCGCGCAACCGGCGGCAGCACGCCGAATGCGTCGGCGGTCAGCATGACCACGGTCGAGGCGGGCGGGCCAAGGTTTTCGGCCGAGGTGTTCGGAATGAATTCGATCGGATAGGCGCCGCGGCTGTTCTCGGCGAGCGAGCTGTCGTCGAAATCGAGCTCGCGCGTTTCGGAGTCCATGACCACATTCTCGAGCACGGTACCGAACATCCGCGTGGTCGCGTAAATCTCGGGCTCAGCCTCGGGCGAGAGGCGGATCATCTTGGCATAGCATCCGCCTTCAAAATTGAACACGGCGGTGTCCGACCAGCCGTGCTCGTCGTCGCCGATAAGCGTGCGGCTGGCGTCGGCCGAAAGCGTGGTCTTGCCGGTGCCCGACAGGCCGAAGAACACGGCGGTCTTGCCGTCGGGTCCGATGTTTGCCGAGCAATGCATCGGCATCACGCCCTTCGGTGGCAGCAGATAATTTAGAATGCCGAACACGCTCTTCTTCATTTCCCCGGCATAGGCCGTGCCGCCGATGAGAATGAGCTTTTCGGTCAGGTTGACCGCGATCACCGTCTCGCCACGGCAGCCGTGCCGATCGGGATTGGCTCGGAAGCTCGGCAGATCGATGATCGTGTACTCGGGCGCGAAGCCAGCGAGCTCGGCCGCCGTCGGGCGCACCAGAAGCGTGCGGATGAACAGGTTATGCCAGGCGAGCTCGTTGATCACCCGCACCTTGACCCGGTGTTCCGGCTGCGAGCCACCGAACAGGTCGGCGACGTAGAGCTTGTCCTTCGCGGCCAGCGCAGCGAGGAAATCGGCCTTGAGCGCGGCGAAATGCTCGGGAGTCATCGGCACGTTGACCTTGCCCCACCACACGGTGTTCTCGGTCTCGTCATCGCGGACAATGAACTTGTCCTTGGCCGAGCGGCCGGTGTGCTTGCCGGTTTCGACCACCAGCGGGCCGTGCTTGGCCAGCCTGCCTTCGCCATTGCAGACGGCTTCTTCGACCAGCGCCGAGCTGCCGAGGTTGGCATGGATCGCGGCGTCGGTGATAATGCCTTGGTTGGACAGAGAAACGGCAAGCGTAGCGGTCACGGGGGTTTTCTCCCTCAAGATGCAGGAAAACGCCGCCTTCATTCTCCCCGGCGGCCGGTCCTTCGGCCGAGCGCATAGTCGGCGGATGCCTGATCGTCAAATGCGGGAATTTCCTACGTATTTGTAGGATTTATTCGCTGTCGTTCGCCTCGCCGATGGGCCTCCAATTGTCTCTGGGGAATTAACGCGGTACGTCGCTCGCGATGGACGAACCCGCACCCATCGGCGTCGGCGACCGCCAGCGCAGCATCGCGCTGGTCGACGACGACCGCAACATCCTGACCACGCTATCGATCGCACTCCAGGCCGAAGGATATGCCACTCGGGTCTATTCGGACGGCGAGGCTGCGTTGAAAGCACTGATCGAGAACCCGCCCGACCTCGCGGTGTTCGACATCAAAATGCCGCGCATGGATGGAATGGAACTGCTGCGTCGACTGCGTGAGCAGTCCGATCTGCCTGTCATCTTCCTGACTAGCAAGGACGAGGAGCAGGACGAGGAAGCGGGCCTCGCGATGGGCGCCGACGACTACATCGCCAAGCCGTTCAGCCAGCGTCTTCTGCTCGCCCGCATCCGCGCAATCCTGCGCAGAGCGACGCCCGAGCGCGAGCCGGGGGATAGCGGTCCTGCCGGGTCCCACGAAGGGACGGTGATCGAGCGCGGGCGGTTAACGATGGATCCTTCGCGTCACCGGGTGATCTGGAACGGCAAGCCCGTTTCGCTCACCGTCACCGAATTCCTGATCCTCGAGGCGCTTGCCCAGCGTCCGGGCGTGATCAAAAGCCGCAATCAACTGATGGACGCGGCCTATCCCGACGACGTGTTCGTCGACGACCGCACCGTGGACAGCCACATCAAGCGCCTACGCCGCAAGTTCCGCGTGGTCGACCCGGAGTTCGGCGGAATCGAGACGTTGTACGGCGCCGGTTACAGCTTCTCCGATGCCTGAAGAGCGAACGCGGGGCAGGTTCGAGGGGCTGTCCTTCCCGCCCCAGACCTCGCTCACCGCGCGCATCCTTGCGGTCAACCTGATCCCGCTGCTGATCCTCGCGGGTAGCCTGTTCTTCCTCGATTCGTACCGCCGCCAGCTGCTTGGGGAACGCTTCAATCTCGCGCGGATCGAGGCGCAGATCACCGCCGAAGCGCTCGCCGGGGCCACGCGCGAACGCCAGGAGGCGTTGCTGATCCAGATCGGCAAGGAGCAGCGCATGCGTCTCAGGATGTATGACGCTGAAGGCCGCTTGTGGGCCGATAGCTTCGAACTGGCCGAACCGTCGTTCGGGTTCGGCGACCCGGTCGCAGCGCCCTGGGGAGAGGACTTTGCCCGCGGCCTCGATCGCGCCGTCGACTTCCTTGTCGGCGCGCCTTCTCCTCCCGACTACATCGAGCCCGCCGAGCAGGATGCCGATGCCTGGCCCGAGCTGGTGCGGGCGCGCGAGCAGCGACGTACCCAAATCGAGCTGCGCCGCGCGCCCGATCGCACGCCCGTGATCACCGCCGCGGCACCCGTCGGGGTCAACGGCGCCGCGCTGTTGACCACCCGCAACGCCGCCGACATCACCCAAGCGGTCCGCGATGCGCGCACCTTGCTGCTGAAGATCATCGCGCTCGCGCTGCTGGTGTCGATCACACTCTCGTTGTACCTCGCGCGCACGATCATCGAGCCGCTGCGTCGCCTCGGCAACGCCGCTGTGCGAGTCCGGCTCGGCCGCGAGCGCGAGGTCGAGGTGCCGCGCATGCAGCAGCGCGGCGACGAGATCGGCGTCCTCGCCCGCGCGGTTTCGGACATGACGGCGACGTTGCGCCAGCGGATCGACGCGGTCGAGATTTTCGGCGCTGACCTTGCCCACGAAATCAAAAACCCGTTCGCCAGCCTGCGCAGCGCGCTCGAGTCGATGTTTCGGGTGAAGGACGAACCGTTGCGCCAGCAACTGGCCCAGATCGCCGTGCATGACGTGCGGCGAATCGACCGGCTGGTCACCGAGATCGCCGAAGCCAGCCGGATCGATGCCGAGTTGAGCCGCGCCACGTTCGAGCCGATCGACCTGACGAAGCTGGTCGAAAACGTCATCAAGGCACGCGAGGACCGCGGGCGCAACGCTGGCCGCACGGTCGAGCTGGACCGCGAGAAGCGCGCCGCGCGCGTGCTCGGAGTGCCACTGCGGCTCGAGCGCGTGCTCGACAACCTGCTCGACAACGCGGTGTCGTTCTCGCCGCCCCAAGGCAAGGTCTCGATCCGCGCCTGGCACGAGGACAGTCGCGTGCTGCTCAGCGTGTGCGACGAAGGACCGGGCATTCCGGAAAGCGAGCGCGAGAAGGTTTTCGCCCGGTTCCACACGTCGAGGCCCGAGGCCGAGGGGTTCGGCGACCACAGCGGGCTCGGCCTGGCGATCGCGCGGACGATCGCCGAGGCACACGACGGCTCGCTGACCGTGGCCGACCGGTCCGACGGCAAACCCGGCGCCTGCCTCGTGCTCGAACTGCCCGCGGCGTGAGCGCGATTCCACACCAGGCGAGCTGCGTCGCGATCGATGGGCGCGGAGTGTTGATCGAAGGTCCGCCGGCCAGCGGCAAGTCGAGCCTGGCGCTGATGCTGATCGATCGCGGCGCCGGTTTGGTCGGCGACGACGGCGTATTGCTCGACGAACGCGACGGCCGCCTGTGGGCATTCCCTCCGCCGAACATCGCTGGCTTGCTGGAGGTCCGCAATGTCGGCCTCGTGACGATGGTCGCGATGGCTGCTCCCGTTGCTCTGATCCTGAGGCTCGACCCTGACGCCCCGCGCCTGCCCGAAATCGCCGAACGGGCGATTCTAGCTGGAGTGAGCGTGCCCTTGATCCGCCTGTGGCCGAACGCCCCTGCCCTCGCCCTGCGTGCCGAATGGGCGTTGGCTCTGCACGGGACGGCGTGACCCGACCCCCTTCCCTTTCGCTAGCAGGAACGGCACACCGCCGCGCATGGTCAGCGAGTCATCCGAGAGCCGTCAGCGCATCCTGCTCGTCACCGGCATGCTCGGCGCCGGCAAGACGACGGCGCTGCGCGAGCTCGAGGACATGGGCTGGGAAGCGATCGACAACTTCCCGATGCGCCTGTTGGCGCGTCTGGTCGGCGGCGAGGCCGGCGAGCATCCGCTGGCGATCGGGTTCGACTGCCGCACGCGCGGATTCGATCCGGCCGATGTGATCGAGCGGGTCAAGAAGCTCGGGACTCGCGGCGACGTCGACGTCACCACGCTGTTCCTCGATTGCGCCGGGCAGGAGCTCGAACGCCGTTTCAATGAAACTCGCCGGCGGCACTTCCTCGCCCAGGATGCACCGGTCGTCATCGGCATTGCCGCGGAGCGCGAACTGCTGGCTCCGCTGCGGCGCTGGGCCGAAGTGCTCATCGACACGACTCAATTCTCGACCAACGATCTGCAGCAGCGCATCCGCGAGCTGTTTGCCGACACCGCGCCGCAGGATATGACCGTCACCGTTACCAGCTTCGGCTTCGCACGCGGGATGCCGCCGGTCGCCGATCTGGTGTTCGACATGCGCTTCCTCGACAACCCGCACTGGGATCCGGAACTGCGGGCCCTGACTGGCCTCGACAGGGGCGTCGGCACCCATGTCGAGAGTGACCCGGCGTTCGCTTCAGCTTTTGCGCGGATCCGGGACCTGCTCATCGAGCTGCTGCCGCGCTATGCCGCACAGGGGAAGCGATACGTCAATATCGCATTCGGCTGCACCGGCGGGCGACACCGGTCGGTGTTCGTGGCGGAGAAGATCGCCGAGGCCTTGCGCGAAGGCGGCTTTTCGCCCACTGTGCTGCACCGCAACCTGGGGTCGCGCGCTGCCGAGATGATCGAAGGGCCGCACCAGCCGTGACCTGTCCGAATATCGACCGGGCGCCATGCCGTGCCCCATGTGCGAGCCCAATCGCGTGAGCTTCAACCCCAAATGATCGGCATGATCCTGGTAACCCATGGCCGGCTGGCTGAGGAATTCGTCCACGCGATGGAGCACGTGGTCGGCCAGCAGAACGACGTGGCCACCGTGTGCATCGGCCCACACGACGACATGGAAGCCAAGCGCAAGGAAATCGCCAAGGCGATCAAGCAGGTCGACAGCGGCAACGGCGCGGTGATCCTGACCGATCTGTTTGGGGGCACTCCGTCGAACCTCGCCATCTCGCTGCTCAAGGCCGGCAAGACCGAAGTGATTGCCGGTATAAACCTGCCGATGCTGATTCGCCTGGCCGGCGCTCGTAAGGACATGGCGCTAGCCGCCGCGGCCAAGGCCGCGCGCGATGCGGGCCGCAACTACATCACCATCGCTTCCGAGTTCCTTGGGCAGGAAGCATGAACACGCAAGTGGGGGGAGAGTCGGCGTTGGGAGAGGCACGCCGGGAAGTGACGATCGTCAACAAGCGCGGGCTGCACGCACGGGCAAGTGCCAAGTTCGTGGCTGCTGTGGCGGCCATGGACGGGTGCGAGGTGCGAGTCGCTCGCGATGGGCACAACGCCGCGGGCGGCTCGATCCTCGGCCTGATGATGCTGGGCGCGGCAAAGGGCGACAAGGTAGAACTCTGCGTCAAGGGCTCCGAGGCCGAAGAACGGCTCGCCGAGCTTGTGGCAATGATCGAGGACGGTTTCGGCGAGGATTGACGTGGCGACCCGCCGCCAAATCACCGGATTTTCCAATCCGACCGTCAAGTACTTGCGCAGTCTGCGCGACAAGAAGCATCGTCGGCGCGAAGGCAAGTTCCTCGCCGAAGGACTGCGGCTGCTGACCGACGCGCGAGAAAGCGGCCGCTTGCCCGAAACGCTGATAATGGTGGCGGGACGCGACGCGCATCCGCTGCTTACCGCCCTCGAAGCCGAGGTCGAGCGCGCCGGCGGCGAGATCGTCGAGACCAGTGGCGAGATTCTCGCCAAGGTCACCGGCAAGGACAACCCGCAAGCGGTCGCCGGCGTGTTCGCCGAGACGGACACCTCGCTGGCCGCGATCGACCGGGAGGCAGCACCGATCTGGCTGGTTGCGCAAGCGCTGCGCGATCCCGGCAACCTCGGCACCCTGCTGCGCACCGGCGATGCGGTCGGCGCGGGCGGGCTGATCCTGCTCGACGACAGCGCCGATCCGTTCTCGGCCGAAGCGGTGCGCGCGAGCATGGGGGCGATATTCACGCAGCGTGTCGCCGTGGTGCGATGGGAGGAGTTCCTGCCGTGGCTGCGCTCCGGTCCGGGCCAGCTGGTGGCGGCCAGCCTGCGCGATGCCATGCCCTATCGCGAAGCGCCTTATGCGGCACCGTGCTTCATCCTGGTCGGCAACGAATCCCGCGGCTTGCCGGAGGAATACGAAGCGGCCTGCGACCTGCGCGTGACGATGCCGATGCGCGGCCGCGCAGACAGCCTCAACGCGGCAGTGGCTGGCGCGGTGCTTGCCTATGAAGTGCTGGCGCGGCTCGAAGGCAAAGGCCGACCCTAGCCGCCCTTGAAGGTTACGCCGCTTGCTGTCGCTGCCGAGCCGACCCCGCGCACCGCTTTCGCTTGCTTTTCACGCCCATATCGCCTAGGCGCGCGCCCGTTCGATCGGGCTGCGCCCGGGTCGAGAGCGCGCTTCATTGCACGGCCGGCGCTATCCGGCGGGTTTCCGCCTCCCAGCCAGCTTTTCCCGCTCCGGCCCAGCTCACCATCCGAAAGAATGCCTACGCGGCATGGGGCCGCGCGGGCGGTTCGGCCACCAAGACCGGCGGATACAACCGCCTGGCCGGAAAAACGTGAACTAGGAACCTGAACTACATGGCAACTACCGCCAATCCCACGCGCGACGATTTCGCGAAACTCCTCGACGAACAACTCGGCGGCTCCGACGGCGGCTTCGAAGGCCGCGTCGTCAAGGGCACCATCACCGCGATCGAGAACGGTATGGCCGTGATCGACGTCGGTCTGAAGAGCGAGGGCCGCGTTGCCCTGCGCGAGTTCGGCCGCGGCGAAGACGGCAGCGAGACGCTGAGCGTCGGCGACGAGGTCGAGGTGTTCGTCGATCGCGTGGAGAATTCCGAAGGCGAAGCGATGCTGAGCCGTGACCGCGCCCGCCGCGAAGCCGCCTGGGACAAGCTCGAGAGCGAGTTCGGCGAAGGCAAGCGCGTCGAGGGCCGGATCTTCGGCCGCGTCAAGGGCGGCTTCACCGTGGATCTCGACGGCGCCGTGGCGTTCCTCCCCGGCAGCCAGGTCGACATTCGCCCCGTCCGCGACGTCACTCCCCTGATGGAGATGCCGCAGCCGTTCCAGATCCTCAAGATGGACCGCCGCCGCGGCA
>CBHCZH010000069.1:0-16892 GCA_965977975.1 uncultured bacterium | reverse complement strand
GGGCGGCGACTGCGCCGAGAGCTTCGCCGAGTTCCATCCGAACAACATCCGCGACACGTTCCGCGTGCTGCTGCAGATGGCGGTCGTCCTGACCTTCGCCAGCAAGCTGCCGGTGGTGAAGGTCGGCCGCATGGCGGGCCAGTTCGCGAAGCCGCGCAGCTCGGCCACCGAGACAATCGGCGAGACCACGCTGCCGAGCTACCTCGGCGACAACGTCAACGCGATCGAGTTCACCGCAGAGGCGCGCCGCAACGATCCGCAGCGCATGATCCGCGCCTACAGTCAGGCGGCGGCGACGCTCAATCTGCTGCGCGCGTTCGCCACCGGCGGCTACGCGAACTTGCGCCAGGTCCATCAGTGGACACTCGATTTCATGGGCCGGTCCCCGTGGGCCGACAAGTTCAAGAACGTCGCCGACCGGATCGGCGAGGCGCTCGACTTCATGGAGGCGTGTGGGGTCGATCCCGAGACCGTGCCGCAGCTCCAGTCGACCAGCTTCTACACCAGCCACGAGGCGCTGCTGCTACCATACGAGCAGGCGCTCACGCGGCAGGATTCGCTGACCGGGCAGTGGTACGACACCAGCGCGCACTTCCTGTGGGTCGGCGACCGCACCCGCTTCGACGGCAGCGCGCACGTCGAGTTCCTGCGCGGGGTCGGCAATCCGATCGGTATGAAGTGCGGTCCGAGCCTCGAGCCTGACATGATGCTGCGCCTGCTCGACGTGCTGAATCCGGCGCGCGAGGCCGGACGAATCACGCTGATCGCGCGCTACGGCGACGACAAGGTCGAAGCCGGCCTGCCGCGCCTTGTGCGCGCGGTGCAGCGCGAAGGCCATCCGGTGGTGTGGTCGTGCGACCCGATGCACGGCAACGTCATCAAGACCAATACCGGCTATAAGACGCGCCCGTTCGATCGCATCCTCAACGAAGTGCGCGGCTTCTTCGCGGTCCACCGCGCCGAAGGTACGCATGCGGGCGGCATCCACATCGAGATGACCGGCCAGGATGTGACCGAGTGCACCGGCGGGGCCGTGGCGATCACCAACGAAGCGCTCGCCGACCGCTACCACACGCACTGCGATCCGCGGCTCAACGCGGCGCAATCGCTCGAGCTTGCGTTCCTGCTTGCGGAAATGCTCAACCTGGAGATGACCGAGCGCCAGAAGCACGCTGCTTAAGGGGTTTTCCCTAGTCTGCCGCTGAGCGGAAGCTAATCGCACCCGCGTACTTCGCCCTTCGAGGCGGAGAGTGTGGTGAACCAACTGAAGCAGCTGCTGGGCCGGATCGTGACAGGCAAGACCTGGCCGGCGATGGCGCTCGAGAAGTTGAGGCGACGCCCGCCGGACCGGCTCGAAATGCGCTATCGCGAGCAGAACGCGGCGCTGGCGGAGAACCTGACCAAGCTGCGTCTCGCCGAGCGGCTGGCAGGGCTCGGTTGCTGGCACTACGACATTCGCACCGGCCGGCAGAACTGGTCCGAGCAGATGCTGGAGATTCACGGCCTGCCGCGCGAGCGGGGGCCGGATCCGGGCGATGTGCGCGATTTGATGCCCGACGGCGGCGAGGCGCTGTTCGGCGAGATTGCGCGAAACCGTGCCAACCGCGAGCCGTACAGCCTCGAAAATCGCATTCGTCCGGCGGGTGGGACCGAACGCATCCTCCGCATGGTCGTGGCCAACGAGTTCGACGACAACGGCGAGCGTGTCGCGGTCTTCGGCGTGGCAATGGACGTGACCGAGCAGGTTCGCAGGGAAGAGGCGCTGGACCTAGCGCGGGCGCGAGCGATCGGGCTCGCGGCCGAAGCGCAGAAGCTGGCGATGACCGACCCGCTGACCGGTATCGCAAACCGGCGCGCCTCACTTGACTGGTTGGGCAGTCTCGTCGGTGCCTCGGACGAGGATGAGGACCCGCTCGCCGTGTTGATGTTCGACGTCGATCACTTCAAGCAGATCAACGACTGCTTCGGTCATCAGACAGGCGACGAAGTTCTCAAGCGCGTTGCCGGGCTAGCGCGCGCGCAATTGCGGACCGAGGATCTCGTTGGGCGGATTGGCGGCGAGGAGTTCATTTGCATAGTTTCGGGCCTGTCCGATCTCGCGACGCGCAGGCTCGCGGATCGGCTGTGCCGAGCGATCGCCACCGGCAGTGCCGACGGCAACCTGCCCAAGACGACAATCAGCATTGGCCTCGCCCGGTTCCGGAATGGCGATACTCCCGAAGGCCTGCTCGCCCGCGCCGATGCCGCGCTGTACGAAGCCAAGGACGGCGGTCGCAATCAGGTGCGCCTCGCTGCGTAGGGCGTCGTGCCCCAAAGATTGGCAGGAACAAATCGGGCCCAACGGACTTTCCTTTGTGGCCTTTATCCGGCAAGATCGCGCGGGTCGAGGCTTGGGAGGTCAGCTTGCCCGAAGCCCAGCGGATCGCGGCCTTGCCGACGCTCGCCGAACGCTTTGCCGCCACGAGGCAGCTCAGCGAGGCTTTGGTTGCGCCGCTGTCCGAAGCCGACGCCACGCTGCAATCGATGCCCGACGCCTCGCCGGCCAAGTGGCACCTCGCGCATACGACGTGGTTCTTCGAAACCTTCCTGCTGCGAGATCGCGTTCCCGGCTACCGACTCTTTGACGAGCAATGGCCGTTCCTGTTCAACTCCTATTACGAGGCTGAGGGCGAGCGGATTCCGCGCCCGCGGCGCGGCATGCTTTCGCGACCCGCGCTTGCCGAAATCCACGGCTGGCGCGCGCATGTCGACGAGGCGATGCAGCCTCTGCTGGGCGATCCGGCGCACGCGGGACTGATCGAGCTGGGTATCGCGCACGAACAGCAGCACCAGGAGCTGCTGCTGACCGACATCAAGCACGCGCTATTCCAAAATCCGCTGGGGCCGGCGATGTGGCAGGCGCCAACGCCCGGCATGGGCGAGAGCCCGTCAGCTCCTGACTGGCATGAGCATCCTGGCGGAATCGCGTTGATTGGCCACCAGGGCGACGGCTTCGCGTTCGACAACGAAGGCCCATCGCACCGCGTTCTGCTGGAGCCGTTTGCGCTGGCCGGGCGGCTGGTCAGCAACGGCGAGTGGGAGCAGTTCATCGCCGACGGCGGCTATCGGACGGCTTCGCTTTGGCTGTCGGACGGATGGGATTGGGTCAGGCGCAAAGGGATCGTCGCGCCCGAATATTGGTACGAAGGCGAGCACTTCACCCATGCCGGCTGGCAGGTGCGCGATCCCTGGGCACCTGTGTGCCACGTCTCGTACTACGAGGCCGACGCGTTCGCGGCATGGGCAGGCGTCCGGTTGCCGACCGAGTTCGAGTGGGAGGCGATCGGCCAAGCCCAGGATCCGGCCGAGGGTAACCAGCTCGACGTAGCCGGTCCGCCGCTGCCGACCGGCGGCGTCAGCGTGTTCGGCGATTGTTGGCAATTCACGCGCTCGGCGTACTTGCCCTATCCGCGTTTCGTCCCCGCCGCGGGAGCAGTGGGGGAGTACAATGGCAAGTTCATGGCCGGGCAGTGGGTTCTCAAAGGCGCCAGTTGTGCCACGGTGCGCGGGCATTCGCGCGCCAGTTACCGCAACTTCTTCTACCCCCAGCAGCGCTGGCAATTCACCGGCCTAAGGCTTGCAAAGGACTTATAATGACGACGCATGCGGGCCTCGCGCTAGTCGAACTGGACGAAGAGGGCGTGAACACCGCGTTCAGGGCCGAAGTGCTCGACGGGCTGACGCAAGAGCCGAAGGCGGTCCCCTCGCGCTGGTTCTACGATGACGAAGGCTCGCGACTGTTCGAAGCGATCACCCGGTTGCCCGAATACTACCCGACCCGCGCCGAAACCGAGATCCTGACGGAGCGCTGCGAGGATTTCCGCCGCCTGATCGCTCCGGGGCGGGCAGTGGTGGAGTTCGGTTCGGGCTCGTCCGTCAAGACGCCGCTCCTGCTCGGCTGCATTGAGCCTGCGGCCTATGTTCCGCTCGACATCTCGGGCGATTTTCTGCGCGCTGCGGCGGCGGACCTGGCCGGCAAGGTCCCCGGCTTGCCGATCCATCCGGTCGAAGCCGACTTCACTAAGCCGGTGCGCCTGCCCAGAGAAGTCGCGGAGCTGCCGCACCTCGGCTTCTTCCCAGGCTCGACCATCGGCAACATGATTGCACCGACCGCGGTCGACCTGCTGCGCTCAATGCGCGAGACGCTGGGTCCGGACTCGCTGCTGCTGATCGGGATGGACCTGATCAAGGACGTCGCCGTGCTCGAGGCCGCCTACGACGATGCGCAGGGCGTGACCGCCGCCTTCAATCTCAACCTCGCACGGCGCATCAACCGGGAACTCGGCGGCACGATTCCGCTCGACAGGTTGCGCCACGTCGCGCGCTGGAACGATTGCTACGCCAGGATCGAAATGCATCTCGAGGCGACCGAGGCGATCGAGTTCGAGGTGTCCGGCCGCCGTTTCGCGATGGCCGAGGGAGAAACGATCCACACCGAGAACAGCCACAAGTTCGACCGCCGCAGCCAGTATACGCTGCTGCTGGCGGGCGGCTGGACTCCGCTTCAGCGCTGGCTCGATTCCGAAAGCCGTTTCTCGCTGATTCTCGCCGAGGCGACCAAGGCGCGTAACGCGCCATGAGCTGGCCTCGCCTCGATTACTCCGCCGACAAGGAGACGATCGAGACGCTGCACCTGCTGCTGCAACTGATCGGCAAGCTGCCGCTGCGTCTCCATCCTTGGATCAACCACGGCTGGCATCTGGCGCTGCGGATGACGCCGCGCGGCGCAATGACCCGCAGCCTGCCGGCGGGGCAGCGGCAATTTGCGGTGGAGCTCGACTTCCTCGACGGGGCGATCAGGATCGAGTGCGACAGCGGATCGCAAGCGGAGCTGCCCGTCGCCGGAAGGACCATCGCCGAGGTGCATGGCGAACTGGGCGATCTGATCGTGAGTCTCGGCCTGCCGGCTCCGCTGCACGGCGCTCCGAACGAGATCCCTGACCCGATTCCGTTCGCCGAAGACGATCGGCGGCGCGAATGGAATGCCGATGCCGCCGCGCGGGTGCATGGCGCATTCCTGTGCGCCGATCGCGGCCTGAACGCATTCCGCTCGCTCTATCGCGGCAAGTCCTCGCCGAGCCATTTATTCTGGGGCAGCTTCGATCTTGCGGTCACCCGCTTTTCGGGCCGTGCGGCGCCGGTCCATCCGGGCGGCGTTCCCGGACTGCCCGACGCGGTCACGCGCGAAGCGTACAGCCACGAAGTGATCAGCGCCGGCTTCTGGCCGGGCGGCAACGGGTTCGAGGAAGCGGCTTTCTACGCTTACGCCTATCCGACGCCGGACGCCCTGGCTGATCAGCCGGTCGTTCCCGAGGCGGCATTCTGGCAGCCTGACTTGCGCGAGTTCCTGCTGCCTTACGCCAAAGTTCGCGAGGCGTCCGATCCCGACGCCGAGCTGCAGCGATTCCTCGATTCGACTTTCGAGGTTGCGGCATCGCTCCTCGACTGGCCGCCCGGACTGATCATCGATCGAACGCCCAGTTTCGGGCGCCCGCCCGCATGACCCGCTCATCGCCAAGCAAGCTGGCGCATCCTATATAGCCTGCATGGACTTCGCCCCTGTCTGGGATCAGCTTGCGCACAGCATTTCCGAGCTGCCGCGATCCGGCCTACTGCTGGCGGCTGTCGGCGCAATGATGCTTGGCGTGATCGGCTCCATGCTGATCCGCCGCGTGCCCGCGCTCGGGCGGCTCTTGCGCCTGAGCAGCACGCTCGGGCTGATGGGCATCCTCGTCGTGGTGGTGCTGCAGCTTTCGCGCATGGATCCGCGCTTCGAGATGGCCATTCCGGAGCTCGGCTTGCCCGAGCAGGTCGTCGAGGGCAGCGAAACGCGTATCCGCCGCGCGCCCGACGGCCATTACTGGCTGCGCGCCGAGATCAACGGGCATCCGGCCAACTTCCTCGTCGATACCGGCGCCACCCTGACCGCGGTTTCCACGGAAACCGCGGCCGCCGCGGGGCTCGAACCGCGCGAGGGAGGGCTGCCGGTGCGGATGCAGACCGCGAATGGCCCAGTCGCGGCGGATCTGACGACGATAGACGAGCTGCGCTTCGGCAATGTCGCGGCGCGTGGACTCGACGCCATCATCGCTCCGGGCCTCGGGCCGACCAACGTGATCGGTATGAACCTGCTTTCGCGGCTTGCTTCGGTGCGGCTCGAGGGAGAGACGATGATCCTGGTCCCGAACAACCCCCAGCCCGCGCTCGAGGTCCGTTGACCTAGGGCTTGCGCGCGGCCACTCTCAGCTGAAGGACAAAGTTCCAACCGGAGAGGGGTCGAATGGCCAGCACAGCCGCCGGCGGGCGTTTCGACGTCGCCGCCTTCATCGACGAGCGGCCGATCGGCTGGCGCGAGCTGGCGACCCTGGTCATCGTCTCGCTGGTGCTGTTCATCGACGGCTTCGACATGTACTTCCTCGGCAAGATCCTGCCCGCGATCGCCGATGGGCTCGGGGGCCAGTCGGTCGATATGAGGCCGGTCGTCGACCGTCAGCAGATCGGCATGGCGATCGGCGCGATCCTGATGCCGCCGCTCGCCGATCGGATCGGCCGCAAGCCGGTGCTGATGCTGTGCCTGCTGGTGTTCGGCTCGCTCTCGCTGTGGGCCGCTTACTCGACCAGCTTCGACATGCTCGCCTGGCTGCGCGGCGTTTCCGGCATCTTCTATTCGGCGATGCTGCCGATCGCCCTCGCCCTTCTGGCCGAAAGCACGCCGAAGCGACGGCGCGCCCTGTTCCTGTCGATCGCGCTGGTGTGCTTTTCCGGCGGCAACCTGGCCAGCGGGGCAATGACCGCATGGTGGCTGGCGGAGATCGGCTGGGAAGGCTTCTTCATCGCCGGCGGCCTGGTGCCGATGGCGGCGCTGCTGCTGCTGGCGTTCGTTCCGGAGAGCCTGGCCTTCCGCGTCAACCGCAACCCGGCCGACCCGCGCGTCGCCAGGGCCATCGGCCGGCTCGATCCGGCCGCGCAGGTGCCGATGGGGGCCGTGTTCCACTTGGGCGACCAGGAGGAGGTGTCGCGTTTCGGCCCGCTGGCGATGTTCGGATCGCGTTACCTGATCCAGACGATCCTGTTGTTCGCCGCCTGCTTCTTCGCGCTCGGCAACATCGCGCTGCTCGCCAACTATCTGGCGACCTTCATGTATGAGTTCGCGAAGCTGCCGCTCGAGACGTTCGCGTTCTACATGATCATCGGTTACTTCGGCGGCGCCTCGGGCACGCTGGTGATGGGCTGGCTGATGGACCGGGTGAACCCTTACTGGCTCATCGCCGGCTATTTCATCGTCGATGCGGCGGCCATTCTCTCGCTTGGCTACGTCTCGCCGCAGGCGGCGGTCGCGTTCGTCACCGCGCTGGTGGTGTGGAACTTCTGCCAGGTCGGCGGGCAGACCGGAATCAACAACCTGACCACGCTGAGCTATCCACCCGAAATGCGTTCCAGCGGCCTCGGCTGGGCGGGCGGGGTCGGCCGGATCGGCGGGATCGTGTTCCCGTACCTGGGCGGGGTCGCGCTGGCTGCGGCGCTGCCGCTGCAGACGATCATGCTGGCGACCGCGGTTCCCGCGCTGGTGGTCGCGGCGCTGATTTTCACCCTCGGCATCGTAAACCGCGGGGTGATCGGCGGCCGGATGCAGCGGGCCCAGCCGGCCTGATGCTAATCGGCCGCCGGCGGCGGTACGGGCGGCGGCGAATTGAAGCGGTCGGCGACGTTGGCGGGCAAGCTGCCCGCGCTCGGGGCGTTCGGATCGTGCAGCATCGCTTCGTCCCATTGCTCCCAGGCCGCCCTCATCGCGGCGAAGCGCTCCGGCTGCCGGTCCTTGAGGTTGGCTCGCTCGAGCGGGTCGGCGATGACGTCGAACAGAAATTCGTTGTCGTTGATCTTGAGGTACTTGTGGTTGCCGCGCCGGTGGGCCCGCTGGGCTCTGTAACCGTAGCGCCAGAATAGCGACCGTTCGGGTAGCGTGCCGCCGGTCAGCGCAGCCCGAATGTCCACTCCGTCGCTCGGATAGGCCGGGTCCTGCAAGCCGCCGCCCGCTGCGACGAAGGTCGGCAACCAGTCCATCGAGACGATCGGAACGGTGCTTTGGCTGCCGGCCCTCGCGATGCCGGGCCAGCGCACGATCGCCGGCACGCGCAGGCCGCCTTCGAGCAGCTCGGTCTTCTTGCCGGTGAACGGCCAGGTATCGCTGAACCGCTCGCCTCCGTTGTCGCTGGTGAAGACCACGATCGTGTCGCGGTCGAGCCCGAGCGCGGCGAGCTTCGCCAGGACGCGACCGATATTGTCGTCCATCGATTTCATCATCTTCGCGTAAGTGGCCAGCGTTCCGCCGTCATAGTGCTGGATGCCGCCGGCACCGGGCCCTGGATTGTCGGCAAGCCGGTCGCTTTCGGCCCGTCCTTCCTCGTCGTTCGCTTCCCATGGCCAGTGCGGCGCGGTGAAGTGCAGGCTGATGAAGAATGGCTTGCCGTCCGCCTTGCGCTTGTCGAGCGTCTCCATGGTGCGCTCGGCGAGGAGGTCAGTAACGTAGCCCGCCTCCTCGACGGGGGTTTCGCCATCCCACAGGTCGGGCTCACCGCCGAAGCCGTGGCGGAAATAGTCGACCCCCCCGCCGTATAGGCCCCAAAATTCGTCGTAACCGCTCTTGAGCGGGCCGTACCTGGGCAGCGGGCCCATGTGCCATTTGCCCACGAGCGTCGTGCGATAGCCGGCCAGCCGCAACAGCGAGGCGATAGTGGGATGCTCCGGGGGCAGGCCGACATCTTCCAGGCCGAGCGGCTCACGCAGTCCAACCGGCAGGCGGTACTGGTAGCGGCCTGTGATCAGCCCAACGCGCGTTGCCGTGCACACGGCGCTGTTCGCGTAGGCATGGGTGAACATCATGCCTTCACCGGCCAACGCGTCGAGTACCGGCGTCCGATAGTCGCGCCGGCCGTAGCAGCTGAGGTCGGCGTACCCAAGATCGTCCGCCATGATGTACAGAATGTTCGGCTTTCGCGCGCCGCTTTGCGCCAGCGCAGGCCGGGCTGCCGCCAGCGCCGCGGTGCCGAGCGCGCCGGCGAGCGCGGTGCGTCGGCTTATCTTCAGCCGGTCCTGGCTGTCAGGCATGAATTGCGTCCCTCTCTCGTCGGCGCGATAATAGCTGCAATATCGAACCGCTGCAGTCCTACATCCGGACCTTCACACCGACCGTGAAACGGCGTCCGAGGACGTCGTAGACCGAGGCGTTGTGCTGCGTCGAATAGCCGAGAAACGCGCTATAAGACGGCGTCACGGGTGGCGCCTCATCGGTCAAGTTGGTGACGTTCGCGAACAACTCGACGTCGGAGCCCGCCAGCTCGAACAGATAGCCGACGCGAAAATCGAGGTAGAGCACGTCATTGACCGTGTTGTCTTCGAGGACCACGGTTGAGGCGGGCGCGCACCGTCCCGCGCCGCAAACGTCATGGATACCGTCGCCGATGTAGCGCGCCTGCAGCAGCGTCGAGAAGCCGCCGTTGCGGTAGGTGAGGCTGCCGGTCGCCTTGAAGTCGGCATAGGGCAGGTAGACCTGCGAGCTCTGCGTCGCGCCGGTCTGGCCCGCAAAGTCGGTCGTGATGCCCGAGCTGTTCGTCTCGGACCGTTCGGTCAGCCAGCTCGCGAAGGCGCGGAAGCCGATCGATTCCATTCCGCCGCCGAACAGAGTCAGCGAGGTGTTGTAGCTCAGCTCGGCATCGACGCCGCTGACCTCGGACCTCGCGACGTTCACGAACACGTCGCCGACCAGGATGATGTTCCCCGCGCCATCGAGCGTGACGAGGTCGCAGAACTCCTGCGCGTTCTCGAGGAAGCAGCGGTTTAGCACACCCTGCGTGCCGACCTGACCGATCGCGTCCTTGATCTTGATCTTGTACCAGTCGACCGATGCAGACAGCCCGGGAATGAACTCAGGCTGGAAAACCGCGCCGAGCGTGAAGGTGTCTGCTTCCTCCGGACTTACATTCGGGTTGCCGCCGGAGAATCGAGTCACGGTGATGGCCTCGATCACGCCTGGCGTGCGCGGATCGTCGATCGTTGCGGCACCGCCGGTCTTGTCGAACCGCTCGGACAGGTTGGCCGCGCGCACGTCGCGCGAATATGTGCCGCGCAGGCGGATCATGTCGGCAATGCCCACCTCGGCGCCGCCTTTGTAGGCCCAGATCGTGCCCGATCCCGAATAGTCGGCCCATCGTACCGCCGCATTGACGTTGGCGCTGAATCCGTTGGTGTCGATGAGCGGAATCAGCGTCTCGGCGAAGGCCTCCCATACGTCCGCCGAACCGCGGATGTTCGATACCTTCGAATACTGAACGCCGACCGTATTGGTGCAGTCGGGCGGACTGACCCCACGCAGGCCGATTGAGGGGTCGTCGCATCGCACCGGACGGAACGTGTCGTGGTTGGAGGCCGGATTGGTGACGTCCTGCACTACCTGACGGATGGAATCCTTGCGATAGGACGCGCCGAGCGCCACTGCGACCGGTCCGGCCCACAGATCGATGAGATCGCCGGCGGCCGAGATCTCCGCGAAATGCTGCTCGAAAGTGGTGAGATTCACTTTCGCCTCGGAGGTCTCGTAGCTGTAGTCCTCGCCAAGGCTGAACCCCGTGTCGGGGAAGTAGAGCGGCGTGTTGATGGTCTGCCCAGGCTCGAAGCCGACGACGTAATCGATCGCCTCGGGGGAAGCGTTGCCGCGCCCGAAAAGGTTGAGCGGCTGACAACCCGGGAAGGCCGCGGCGCCGCCCGCAAAGGTAGAGACGCGGCAGACGATATTGCCGTTTGCGTCTCGCACGGCGTCGACGGCCGCAAAGATCCTGTCGACGCGCAGGCCGAGCTGGCGCCAATCGCGCTTCGAGTGGCCGTACTGCCAAAAGCCGTCGATCTCCCACCCGCCAAGTAGGCCATCGCTCGGAAGATCCCACTCGAAGCCGAGGGTGCCGATGTGCTGGGTCGTGGTGTCGTCGAGGTGCATCTGCCCGATGTCCTCGATGCTTCCCATCCGGCGGAGCGTGAAGCTGGCGATGTTGTTGGCCGTCATCGTCGCCTGGAGGCTGGCCGGGAGGAACGGGTTGCCGCTGAAGATCGTCAGCGCCGTCGGCGTGCCGCCGAAGCTGCCCCGAGGCGCGTTGTAGGAGAATATCGACGTTCGTCCGTGGAGGTACTGACCGAACAATTTGAAGCCGTCGGTCGCGTCGAATTCGCCGTAAGCAAAAACCGAATAGCGATCGAGGTCGGGGTAGAGTGTGAATACCTCGTTGCCGAGATCGTCGCCGCTGCCGCCGTTGGTGCGCGCCGGCGGAGTGCCCATCGTGCCTTGCAGCACCGATCCCGGCACTCGCGGCGCCACGTTGCCGTTGCGATCGAACTGCAGCCCGTTGATCGCGGTACCGGGCGCGAAGATCGCGCCGTCGAAGGTGGCGTTGGCCGAGATCACACTTGGCGAGAAGCGGTAGGGATCGGCTTCGGTTCCGCTGCCGAAGGTGCCCCAGGCCTGGTACCAGTCGCGCTCGTTGTAATTGTGGATGCCTTCCTGGTCGTAGTATTCGGCCGAGAGCAGGAAATGGCCTCGCCCGCCGGCAAAGGACCGGCCATAGGCCGCCGAAATCTCGTAATTCTCGCCGTCTCCACGATCGGTCACGCCGGACTGGGCGCTGACCTCGAGCCCCGTGAAGTTGGTGTCGAGGATGAAGTTGACCACGCCCGCTACTGCATCGGTGCCATACGCGGCCGATGCGCCGCCTGTGGTGGTCTCGACGCTGGCGATCATGGCTTCGGGAAACAAGTTGATGTCCACGCCGCCGAAAGCGCTGGTTGAAGGAACCCGGCGGCCGTTGAGCAGAGTCAGCGTGCGGTTGACGCCGAGGCCGCGCAAGTTGAGCGAACCGTAACCGCTACGCAGGAAGAAGTTGCCGCTGTTTGGCGTTTGGTTGCCGTAGAATTGCGGCAGTTGGCTGACGCCTGTGATCAGCGCGCCCGGCGAAAGGGTTTCGACTTCCGCCGCGTCTACCACGGTAACTGGCACCGGCGCTTGCATCCCGTCGGCGCGAATGCGCGAGCCGGTGACCGTGATCGTGGTCTCGCCGTTCTCCACGGCCGTTGCCGCCTCGTCCGCCTCGTTCTGAGCCAAAGCGGGTCCGGCCCACACCCCGAGGAAGGCGGTGCTGACTCCACTGATCAGCGCTCGGTGCAAATGCTTGCGGCTGGCGGCGGCGAAACGTGACATTCATCCCTCCCCGGACTTTCTCGTAGGAGGCCGGGGTCACCTGACCGACTTGCGAAAGCAACGCATCGCGAAGTGATGACAGGTGATAGATCAAAAGTTATACCTATCGGCGGAACCGATAATGCCGAACCTGCCGTTCACGATGCGCCAGCTGGAGGTTTTCGCCAGCCTCTGCGCCACCCGCAGCTTTCGGCGCAGCGCGGAAAGCCTCGGCATTTCGCAGGCTTCGGTCAGCAACCAGATGAAGGCGCTCGAGGAGCAACTCGGCCTGCAGCTGTTCGCGCGCCGGCCGGGGCAACGTCCGACGCTGACTCCGGAAGGAATGGCGTTCCTCGACGATTTGCGGGCCTTCCAAACGGCGGGCGAGGCGCTGGCGGCGCATCGCCGGCGTGGCGACAGGGAAAACACCGTGCGCTACCGTGTGCTGGTGGGCCAAGGCCTGCTCGATGGGTACATCCGGCCCAAGCTTGACCGCTTTTTCGCGGGCCATCCGCTGATCGAGCTGAACTTCGAACCTCATCCCCCGACGAGCAATCTGGTTCGCGAGCTCGAGGACGGTCGCTACGACTTCGCGTTGATCCATCATCGCGCGGACCGCGGTGTCGATGGACATGTGCGCGAGCTCGCCTTGGTCCGAGGCGGCATTTACGGCCACCGCAAGTTTGCCGAGGGACGGCAGCTGCCTCTGCGCCCCGAGCACATCAACACGCTGCCATTCATCATGCCGCTGGCCGCGAGCTGGCAGGAAGAGGCGATCCTGCAGGCGTTCGAGCGACACGGCATTCGCCCGCGCCACGTGATCGGGCACACTCAATACTACGACGTGATGGCCGCGATGCTCGAACGCGGAGTCGGCGTGTCTTCGTTCGCCGACGCAATCCTGCCGCCGGAGATGCGCGACGACGTGATCCTGCTCTATCCGCTCGAGAACTGGCGCCTGCTCTGGTACCGCAAGGACGCGGGCGGCGATCCGCGGTGCGACGCGGTGCAGGCGTTCCTGCTGTCCAGCGTGCTGCAGGATCCCAACTACCGCACCATCTCGATCTTCGCGGACGAATTCGCCTGACGGAACTGCGCGGAGGCGCCCGGCATTGGGGAGCCATGGCGATCGCGCTCGACACCCCTCCAATGGAAGCGAGGCTGGCGGACGATATTCCGTTGGGCGAGGGCTGGCAGTTCGAGCCGAAGTGGGACGGCTTCCGCTGCCTCGCCTTCCGCGACGGCGATGCGATCGAACTGATGTCGAAGTCGGGGAAGCCACTCGCGCGCTATTTCCCCGAGATCGCCGCCGCCTTGCAGGCCCTTCGCGAACCCCGCTTCGTGCTCGACGGCGAGCTGGTGCTGCCTGTCGGGGAGATCCTGTCGTTCGCAGCGTTGCAACTGCGGCTCCATCCAGCGGCGTCGCGGATCGCCAAGCTGTCGCGCGAGACGCCGGCGCAGTTGATGTTGTTCGATGCTCTGCAAATCGGCGCAAGGAGGCTTGCCGACGAGCCGCTCGCAACGCGGCGACAAGCGCTCGAAGCCTTCATGGCCGTGGCGGCGGGGCCGCGCCTCCTGCTCTCGCCGAGCACGACCGACCGCCGGCTGGCGGAGCACTGGTTCGCAGCCGGCGGCGGCGCGCTCGACGGCATCATCGCGAAACGGCTCGACGCACCTTACCAGCCCGGGGAGCGAACGATGGTCAAGGTTAAGCAACATCGCACCGCGGATTGCGTGGTCGGGGGTTACCGATTGTCGGGCAATAAGGTCGGCTCCCTGCTGCTCGGCCTTTATGACACCGGCGGCAGGCTCAACTACGTCGGCTTCACCTCATCGTTTTCCGACACCGATCGCGCCGAACTGCTTGGCAAGCTCGAGCCGTTGCATAGCCCATCCGCCTTCACCGGCACCTCGCCCGGCGGCCCGAGCCGCTGGAGCCGCGGGCGCAGTACCGAATGGGTCGCGTTGAGGCCCCAGTTGGTCGTCGAGGTGATCTACGACCAGGTCACCGGCCAGCGCTTTCGTCACGGGACGACTTTCCATCGCTGGCGCGCAGACAAGGCGCCCTGGCAATGCACGATGGACCAGCTCGAACACGAGCTGCGTCCGGCCGCGTTGGCGGAAGTGCTGGAAGGAGCAGGCTGAGCGATCAGGCAGCCAGGGCGACCGTCAGCATCGATACGAGTGCGCCGAACGTTTCGGCCTCGTCCGGCGCATGGTCGGGGTTGAATTCCGCAAGGGTGAGCGCCGACCAATTGGGGGCCGCGATGAGCACTTTCAGAGCTTCCGATAGCTCCTCAAGCGTGAGGCCGTTGCGGCGCCGGGTGTTCTCGGCGACGGGAAACGCCGTGAACGACAGCACGTCGGCGTCGAGATGGATCAGCATCCGGTCGTGGCCGCTGGCCCATCGAACGGCCCTTCCGGCGGCCCCGCGCGCGTCGACCTTCACCTCGTCGAGTCCGATCTTGGTGATCCTGCGCTGCGCGATCACGGCCGCCTCGTTCGGCTCGATGTTGTCGGCGGCGAAATAGAACACCTGATGCGGCTCGAGCATCGGGCGTCGCGAGCCGAGGCCGCTCAGCTCGGGCGCGGCGCCGGGCAGGTCGAGCAAGTGTGCGACACCGGTCCAGTCGAGCGCCCCGTCGCTCTCGCCGGGCGCGTTCAAGTCGACGTCGAGATCGATGTAGACCAAGGCCACGCTCCCGCCGTCGCGCTGGGCGCCAGCGACCGTTCCAAGCTCGATCGTGCAGTCGCCGCCGATCACCAGCGCCGTGTCGCCGGCGGCGAAGGATGCGGCGACGTTATCGGCGACGTAAAGCGCCGCCTCGCGCACTTTGGACAGGTTCATCGCGTCGGGTCGTGCTGGATCGGGCCGCCAGCGGAACAACGGACCATTTCCTCGGTCGTTGATCGCCAAGCCGGCCGCCTCCAAAGCCCGCATCAGGCCGTTGCGGCGGAATGCGGCAGGCGCCTTCTCCTGTCCGGGGGCATAGGCACCCGCGCTGCTCGGAGCGCCGATCACGCTCAATCGACGAGTCATTACTCCTCCCTGCCCGACGGCGGCGCAGGTCAGGAAGGTAACTGCACGAGCTCGATTTCGTGCCCTTGCGGGCTGCGCAGCAGCGCGATTCTGACCCCGCCGGCCTCGAACACTCCCGTCAATACCTCGGCGCCGCAAGCAAGCGCACGGTCGTGGCTCGCGGCGATGTCGTCGCAGATCAGGCCGACGGGTCCGTGCCCCGGACCGGGCGTCACGTCGCGTCGGTCCCTGTACTCGACCAGCATGAGGTTTGGCCCCAGCTCCTGGCCGGGCAGCGCAAGGACATGTTCGGCAAAGTCCGGCTCCTCGAAGCTCATCGTCGCTTGAAAGCCGAACGCTTCCCGCCAGAACGCCAGCGCCGGCTCCATCTCGGGCACGTTTAGCTTGAAGAAGGCCAGGCGGGCAGGCGGAGAGCTCATCGAGGCGGTGTGCGGCACGGCACCTGGCTTTGCAATCCTCGCTCCATTGCGCCACACCGCCGCCACTATGATCCGCCGCGCATTGACCAATACCGGCTGGCTGATGGGCGCACGCGGTATCAACGCGGTGCTGAGCCTCGGCTACCTCGCGCTCGCCACACGCTCGCTCGGGCTCGAGGGGTTCGGCAGCTTCGTGCTCGTCACCGCTTTCGCGCAGGCGATCGCGGGGCTTGTCTCGTTCCAGACCTGGCAGGCCGTGGTGCGATGGGGCCAGCGGCGCGAAACGGTGGGCGACGCGATCGGGTTTGCCATTGGCCTCGACCTGCTGAGCTGGGCCGCGGGAGCGACGGCCGCGGCGCTCCTGCTCGCTTTCGCCGGCGATTGGCTGCCCGTCCCACGCGAGCTGCGCTGGGAGGCACTCGGCCTGACCGTGGTATGGCTGCTGACGTTCCGCTCGACGCCGACAGGTATCCTGCGCCTGCACGATCGTTATGCGAAAGGGGCGGTAGCGGATTCCGTGACCTCGATCGTGCGCCTCGCCGGTGCCGTCGTCGTCACCGCTGCTTGGCCGACGATCACCGGCTTCCTCATCGTCTGGGCGATAGCCGAGCTCGCCACCGCTGCGAGCTACTGGCGCTTCGCGCTCGCTTGCGAGGCGATTTCGCTGCGAAGCATCAGCCTGACCCGGCTGGCGCGTGCGGAAAAGGGCGCCTGGAGCTTCGTGTGGGGCACCGGCCTCTCAGGCATGCTGCTGATCGCGTCGCGGCAGCTTGTCGTGCTGCTGGTCGGGGCTTTCGGCGGCGCGGCCCTAGCCGGGATTTACCGGGTCGCCGCTCAGCTCGGCGAAGGCCTGCTCAAGCTCGCGCAGGCTGTGCTGCGCGCGACATATCCCGAGCTGGTGCGCGATCCGGCGGCGGCGCGGCTGATCGCTGCCAGGATCGCCCAGATCGCAGCCTTCACCGGTGTAATCTCGGTCATGCTGGGGGTGATCGCCGGGCAGTGGCTGATCGTGCTGATAGCTGGGCCCGATTATCTCTCCGCCTATGAGCCGATGGTCATTCTCGCCGCGGCTGCGGCAATCGAGCTCGCCGGAGCGACGCTCGACGCGCTGCTGGTGTCGCGGGGGCATGCGCTGCGCAATTTCCTGCTTCGCGCGGTGCCCACCTTGCTCGCGGTC
>CBHCZH010000068.1:0-16998 GCA_965977975.1 uncultured bacterium | reverse complement strand
GGCGCCAAGACCGCGCACTTCTGCTCGATGTGCGGGCCCAAGTTCTGCAGCATGAAGATCACGCAGGAGGTGCGCGAGTTTGCCGCGCGGCAGAACGCCGAGGCCGACGCTTTCATTGCGGCGGAGGAGGCGGAGGCCGGCATGGCGGAGATGAGCGAGAAGTTCCGGGAGGTTGGGTCAGAGCTCTACGTCGGCGCGGGCGGACGCGAGCACGATTGAGAGCGCCTCTGGATTTTCGCCGCCAAATTGGCCACCTATTCTTCAATGCACCTGCAATGGCACGAGATAAGGGCGCGCGCGGCCAAGTTCAGCGAGGACTGGAAGCTTGCCACTCGCGAGAGTGCCGACAAGCAGACCTTCTGGAACGAGTTCTTCGATTGCTTCGGGATCAGCCGGAAGACGGTTGGCGTCTATGAAAAGCGGGTCCAGAATTTTGACAAGAGCCGGCAGGGCTTCATTGACCTGTTTATTCCCGGCTCGCTGATAGTCGAGCAGAAGTCTGCGGGTCTCGACTTGCGCTCGGCTAACAAGCAAGCGTTCGACTACTACGACTGGCTGCCTGAGAGCGAGCAGCCGCGTTACATCCTGACGTGCGACTTCCAGAACTGGCACCTACTGGACCTCGAGTCCGGGCTCGAGTGGCGTTTCAAGCTTCCGGAACTGAAGAAGCACGTCGAGGCTTTCGCCTTCATAGGCGGCACGCCGGTTCGCCAGTTCCGCAATCAAAAGCCGGCTAACCCAAAGGCCACCGAGCTGCTAAGCGACTTGCACAAGTCGCTAGCCGACCACGGTTATGCCGGTCACAAGTTGCAGTTGTTGCTGGTTCGCCTGCTTTTCATTCTGTTCGCGGACCGCACCGGTATATGGCAGCCGCAGCAATTCCTGACCTTGCTGGAGCAGCGTACCCAAGCCGATGGGCGCGATTTGGGTAGGTGGCTGACCGAGCTGTTCGAGGTGCTCAACACGCCTGACGGCCTGAACGGGACCGTGAACGAACGACAGGATGGCCTTGATGCGGATCTTGCCGCCTTCCCCTATATCAATGGCAAGCTGTTCGAGGAGCACATCGGCACAGCGGTATTCGACAACGCTACCCGCGACTATCTGCTGGTCGCAGCGAACTATGACTGGGGGCAGGTCTCGCCCGCGATCTTCGGTAGCCTGTTTGAAGGAGTGATCGACAAAGTCACTCAGCGCAAGCAGGGCGCGCACTACACGCCCGAAGAAGCCATCCTAAAGGTGATCGGCCCCCTCTTCCTTGAAGAGCTGTGGGCCGAGTTTCACAAGCTCAAAGCGCGCAAGGATGGCGGGCGCGAGCGGGCACTGATCGATTTCCATGAAAAACTGGCGTCGTTCACCTTCTTCGATCCGGCCTGCGGCGCGGGCAACTTTCTCGTCGTCGCCTATCGAGAATTGCGCGAGCTCGAGGCCGCGCTGCTCAAGGAATTGCATCCGCCGGGAAGCCGGCTGGCGTTCGGAGTTGAGGAAATCTCGAAGCTTAACGTCAATCAATTCTACGGGATCGAGATCGACGAGTTTCCCAGCCAGATCGCCCAGGTTGCGCTGTGGATGACCGACCACATCGCCAACACCAATCTTGGTGACATCTATGGCACGCCATTCGCGCGCATCCCGCTGGTGACCGCGCCCAACATTCGCCACGATGACGCTCTGGAAATCGATTGGAATGAAGTAATAGCGGCCGAACGCTGCAGCTATATCTTCGGCAACCCACCCTTCGTCGGATCACAGAATCAATCCCAACTTCAGAAAGGCCAGCTAGTTCGCGAGTATCATGGCGAAACGGGAAAGCTCGACTATGTTGCAGCGTGGTTTCTGAAGGCCGGTAGATATACATCGGGCACCGAAGCGAAGATTGGCTTCGTGGCTACGAACTCCGTCTGCCAAGGCGCGCAGGTCGCAGTGCTTTGGCCTAAGCTCTTTCACGAGATGATGTTGGAAATCGCATTTGCCCACCAGACTTTCGCGTGGCCAGGTCGGGCCAATGTCCACTGCGTCATAGTCGGTTTGGTTCAACGGGGAATGGAACCTGCGTTAAAGCGGTTGGTCAGCTATCCCCGCGTGGCAGGAGATGGCATCCCGAGCAGCACGCCGGTCATCGGCCCCTATCTCTTCGCGGTTTCACCCGAATTTCGCTACTTCGTGGTCAAAGAAGCCAGTTCGCCAATCAATGGCGTGCGGCAATTAAAGACCGGCGTCCAAATGATCGACGATGGGCATTATACCTTTGAGGCGAACGAGCGGGCCGCTTTTCTGAGAATCGAACCCTCAGCAGAGTCGCTATTTAGAAAATTTCTTGGGGGTGACGAGTATATCAACGGCTTTCACCGATATATTCTGTATCTCGCTGATGCTGCTCCTGACTTGCTTCGATCCTTGCCAAATGTGCGCGAACGTATCCATCGCGTGCGGGCTTACCGCGCTAGTCGGAGCCGTCCAGCGACCCTCAAGTTGTCTCAAACACCGACCCTCCTGGGTGTGGACGAACGTCTGACACGCGATTTCCTTGTCATCCCCAACACAAGCTCAGAAAACAGGGAGTACATCCCGATTGGCTGGCTGCCACCGGAAGTGATTGCCAATCAGAAGCTTCGGATCCTCGCCGACGCAACACTCTGGGAATTCGGCGTGCTAACCAGCAGGATGCACATGGCTTGGATGCGTGCGATTACTGGTCGGATGAAGAGCGACTACATGTATTCCGTGGGGGTGGTCTACAACACTTTCCCCTGGCCCGAAGTGTCATCCTCGCAGCGCGCCAAGGTCGAGACGCTTGCGCAAGCGGTCCTCGATGCCCGCGCCCTGCCTAGGAACGCCGCCGCATCGCTCGCCGACCTTTACGATCCCGATCGCATGCCGCCCGAGCTTTATCGCGCGCACAAGGCGCTCGATGCCGCCGTCGACAAGCTTTATGCGTCTAAGGGCTTCTCCGACGACCGCGCCCGGGTCGAGCATCTCTTTCGACGTTACGAAGCGCTGGTGATGCCTACTGCTGCCGCCGCCGCCGCCAACCGCCGCACCAATCGCCGCGTATCTCGTGAAACCAGTGGCGCCGTTGAGGCGCAAATGGCGACAGCGCGCGAGGTGATGGCGCGGCGCAAGCGGGCGCTGCGCGAGCTCGCGAAGTAATGTGTCCCCTCCCGCTTGCGGGAGGGGTCGGGGGTGGGCCAGTCCGAAGCTCGCCCACGCGCCCACCCCTAGCCCCTCCCGCAGGCGGGAGGGGGATTTGAGCTGGCTCTGGATCGCCACCGAGGTGGCGCGGGCGGCGCATGCCGAGCAGCTCGCCGAGCATGGCGGCGGGGAGGGCGTGCGCGACGCAGGCCTACTCGACAGCGCCATGGCGCGCCCGCGCAACCTTGCCGACTACGGCGACCCTGATGCCGCCGCGCTCGCCGCCGCCTATGCCTTCGGCATCGCCCGCAATCATCCGTTCGTCGACGGCAACAAGCGCGCCGCGGCGGTGGTCAGCGAAACCTTCCTCGCGCTCAACGGCCATCGCCTCGATGCGAGCGACGCCGAGCTGGTCGTCGCCTTCGTCGCCCTCGCCGCCGGCGAGCTGGCGGAGGACGAGCTGGCCGACTGGTTCCGCGCCCGCCTCGCGGCCGACTAAGCCAGCATCACGATATCAAACCTGAACCCCACCACCCCCGGCTCGCTCGCCTGCATCGGCTTGCAGATCACCGTCCCTGAGTTGCGCCGTCGCGCTGCCAACGTCGAAAGCAGGATGGCATTACGGTGACAGGTGCAGAAACCCCCAATTGCTGGCGAAAGGGGGGCTCGCCCCTTCTTGTCACCCCGGACGTGTTCCGGGGTCCCGCTGTCCTTCGTGGGGTCGAACCAAGCGGGGCCCCGGAACAAGTCCGGGGTGACCAAAATTTGGGGTGCGCTTCTCCGGCAACGCCGCTCAGGAGGGAGCCGCATCCGCCCGAGCGCCTTGCCGAAATGAAGGCCGCCCTCGCGCGCATGGAGGCGGAAGGCGGGCCCGAGATCATCGACTGAGTCCCGGTTGGGGGAGCACCGGTGCATCTCAGCCAATCCTCACCTTTTGCTCATGACTTCCATCCGCCCTTCGCGGCATCCCAAGGCGATCGAACCGCAGTGGAGAATGGCCATGGCAGCCACCGTGCAAGGCAACGAATTCCGCCTCCTCAACCCCTGGCGCGTGCTCGGCTGGGTCGGGGCGGCGGCGCTGCTCGCGGTGCCCGCGGTGCTCGGCTGGCCGTGGAAGCCGTTCGCCTTCGTCGCCTTCGGGGTGATGTTCGCGATCGTCGGCGGGATGATCGAGCTGGCGGTCCGCAAGGCGCGTACCCCGGCGCACGCCGTCGCGGCGGCGGTCGCGCTGGTCACCGGCTTCGTGCTGCAGTGGATCGGGCGCGTCGGGGCGAGCGAGCACATCGAAAACATGATCTACGTCGTGGTCGTCCTCGTTGCGCTGGGCGGTGCGTTCGGCGCGCGCTTCCGCGCCGAGGGACTGGTATGGGCGATGTTCTTCACCGCCGGGTTCCAGCTGGCCATCGCGCTGGGCGGTTTCGCGGTGGGCTGGGTGTTCAACGACGACCGAGGGCCTGTCGCGCAGCTGGCCTTCAACGCCGGCCTGGCCTTGCCCTGGCTGCTGGCGGGCGTGCTGTTCCGGGCCAAGGCCCCAAGCGTGGGCTGATCCGGCCGCCGGTCTTGCAGCCGCTCGCGGCGGCGCCCATCTGGGCGCCGCAAGGAGCCCCGATGGCCGATCTCTACCTCAAGGCGCTCGAAGCCGAGCGCAAGTCGCTGTGGGCGACCTGCCGGCTCAAGGGGCTGGCCAAGGATACCCCCGAGCGGCAGCGCATCGCCGAGCTCGACCGGCTGCTCGCGGAGCACAAGGCGAAGAAGGACTGACGAGGCGGAGGCCAGTTCAGGCGCTATCCCCGTGGGCTTTGATGGAGTGCAAGTCACCGGCTGACACCGTGACTGTCAGCCATGCAGGAGCAATGACGATGGCGGATGACAAGGTGAAAGGCCCGGCTTCCTATTTCCCTTCGATCGAGGCGAAATACGGCAAGCCGATCGCGGAATGGCAGGCGCTCATCCGCGCCCGCCAGCCTGCCAAGCACATGGAGCTCGTCCAGTTCCTCAAGGACGACCACGGCATGGGCCACGGCCACGCCAACGCGCTCGTGGCGGCGACGCTGGCGGAGGGGTGAGGGGGCGGCGTGGGGGCCGAGCTCCGAATTACGGTGCCACGTGCATAAATCCCCAAACTTAGCGACCGCCGTCCGGGGGATATTGCACGCGTCACCGTAATGCCTATCGCCAGCGACGGGGTGCGGCCTAGTCTGTGCGGATCGAAACGGAGCCGCAACGATCCTCTGCATTCCGGCATGGCGGAAAGGAGCGAGAAGTTCCGCCGGAAAACGGGAAATCTACTTGCCCACCGTGGAATAGCGCGGACTTTCCGAGTCCTTCCGACCAAAACGAGCCTGTCTTTCGTGGCATCGGCTGCGTAACGATGCTAACCTTGCCGCCTTCGATGCTTGGGCTGTTGCTGCCGTTGAACCCGCGTCGGCCCCGACCGTTCGCAAAGGAGGGAAATGATGCCGAAATGGGAGATCCGGATCGAGCGCAAGCTGGAGCAGACGCACGGCAAGAAGCGCACCGTCGGCACTTATCAGGTCTTTCATGACGGCCAGAAGGCAACCGGCACCGTTCGGGTCGATGGCCAGGAGGTTCCGCTCTTCGGTACGACCGCCGAAGCGGGTGGCCCCAGCCAGAACGCCAAGACCGCGGAGGAAGGCTTTCCGACCCGTGTCGTCGCCAAGACCTATCCGATGCAGACCTCGGGCGGTCCGACCTACGTCACCCACGGCTACCGGCAGGACGAGACGATCGCCGAGAAGATGCCGGGCCTCGAGCTGACGAATACCGGCCGGCGCAGCGCCATCCTGATCCACCCGGGCAAGGACGAGTTCCGCTCCTCCATCGGCTGCATCAATTTGTGCACCCACCTCAACACGCCGCAGGAGATCATCAGCTATAAGGGCAGCCGCCGCCGGGTGATCGCGCTGATCGAGGACATGAAGCAGTTTCTCGGCAACCTCCCGGCCGCCGGCGACAAGCCGATCCCCAATGCTTTCGTGGTGATCGGCGAGAACGCGCTGGCGAAGCCGGCGGCGCCCGCCGTCAACGCCACCTATACGGTCCAGCGCGATGACACCCTTAGCAAGATAGCGCTGCGATTCGGCACGACCTGGCAAGTTCTCAAGTCGCTCAACGGGCTTGCGAACGCCGATGAGATATCTTCCGGGCAAGTGCTCAAGCTTCCCACCGACACCGAGGCGGATCATCCCGATCTGGCTAAGCCGGCGACCAGCGCCGGCAAGGTTGGACCGGTCACCGCGCAGCTTCCGGCGGCGGGTCCGGGCTTTGTCACCTATAACCCCGACAATCCGCCGGGTTCGGACCGCTTTGGCACGGCGGGCTTCGTCGCCGCGCTACAGGCCCTGGCGCAGACATGGTCGGCCACCGAACTGATCCCGATCAGCTTTGGCGACATGAGCCGGAAAAACGGCGTGCCGTTCCCGCCACATCGCGGACATCGCACCGGTCGCGAGGTCGATATCCGGCCGTTCCGCAAGGACGGCGAGAACCTACCCGTAAGCTGGCAGATGGCAGCGTACGATCGGCTGACCACCCGTAGGCTCATTCAGCTGGTCAAGCAGCGCGAGCCGAACGCCCGCTTCTTCTTCAACGATCCCGTGCTGATCGACGCGGGCCTCGCCAGACCGCTCGGCGGACACGACAACCATCTTCATTTGCAGATCTACGACTAGGCGTACCACGACCGCGAAATTACGGTGACAGGTGTGGTGGACTGCACCCCTAATTACCCCGTCTTCCGCGGCCTTCCGCCCCCCGCGCCGTGTGCCCGCGCGGCCGCGCGCCGCCGCTTGCGCCGATCGAACCAGAGTAGCACGGCGCCGATCACTGTTGTCCAATAGAGCACGTAGGCCAGCGTTCCGGTGAGGCGCGCGAGCGGGCTTTCATTGCCGGCGGTGAGGCCGGTGAGCACGCGAATGTGCGCCGCAAGCTCTTCGCGTGGCCCGATCATATGCCCAATCTCGATGGCCAGCAGAATTGCGCCGGCAAGGATCAGCGCCTTCCTCACCACTCGCGCGAGCGGCGTCGCAGCCGGCGTTATCGCCGGATCGTGGCGGGTCGTGATCCGGCGCTCGAGCAGCCGCTCGATCCCGGCCTTGGTGATGTCACTCGTGAGCTTGTGCTGGAGAAAGCCGAGCAGGGGCGCGGCGAACAAAGCGAGCGCCGTCACCAATTGATAGGCTTCGATGAACCAGCGCGGCTCGCGCGGCAGCTGCCAGCCGAGTACCAGCAGGATCGGAAACACGACGAGCGAGAAGCGCCGGATCAGCCGCGCCCGCATCATCCGCCGCCGGTAGCGGCCGCGGAACTCGGTGCTCTCCTGCTCGCTGATCGGCCAGGCCTCGTCACCGGACCGCGCGATCAGGAAGCGCGCTCCGTTGGCGATGGTGAAGCGGCTCTCATACTCGTCGATGAGCCCCGCAGTGGTGGCTGGCCCGAACATGCGCATAGGCTAGAGGCGGGCGATGAAGATAAGGTTGCGGAACAGGTTGCTGGCGGAACAGGAATTAGGGTGACGGGGATAATCGAGGGGTTCATGCACCTGTCACCGCAGGCGTCCCTAGCCTCCTCTCGTCGGGACCTTGCCCTTGCGCGTGAATCGTGGAACCTCACGCCCTCGTAGGACGAGAGTTGGGGGGGCAGGATGCGCAGGGGAATCAAAGCAATGGCGGCCGCGCTATCGGTCGCTTGGGTGGCGCAAGCGGCTCCGGGTGCGGCGCAGTACATGCCTCATCTCGACCCCAATCTCTACATCCTCGCCACCATGAACTACGGCGTCGGCGGCGATCCTTGCATGAGCGGCACGGCTCTGCCGGAACGCGAGATTGCCGAAGCCCGCGACCCCGCGCCGGCCGTCATGCAGAGCTACTTCCGCGCGGCCGGGACCGGGGGCGCGAAGAGCGCGGCCTTCCACCTTGACGAGAACACCAAGTGGCAGGGCGTCGGCGTTACGGTGGGCAGCGCCGATCTCGACCGCCAGCCCGATTTGCTCGCCGCGCCGGGCAACGTGCTGGAGGCGGAGCCGCTGCGCTTCTATCGCGGCGGGGCCGGGACGACCGCGCTGGGCCAGTGGGCCGTGCTCGACGCCCAAGGGCAGGTCGCCGGCCTCTATACCGCCCTCTTCGCGCGCCAGCGGAAGGTTTGGAAACTGCGCGAGCTCACCGTTTCCCTGGCCGGCGAGGAGGTCGGGCCTGTTGCGCAATACTGCCGCAAGCCTGGCGACGTGATGGAGCACCGCCTTTCCTCGACCGAAACCTGGCGCGAGAGCGCCCAGGAAAGCCTCGACGAGGCGAAGGAAAAGCTCGCCGCGGCGACCGCGGCGGAGGCCCGCGCCCAGGCCGCCTTGTCCGCCAATCCTCGCGACCGCCGTCTCGTCCGCGGCGCCCGTGAGGCTCAGCGCGAGCTGAACCGCCGGGCAAGGCAGGTTGAGCAGCGCGAGAAGAATCTGGCCGACGCGACGGAGGCCTTTGCCGAAGCCCGCAACGACGCCGACGAGATCAGGCGCCTGACCGGCGAGGCGCGAAATGCGTTGGCCTTCCGGATCGCGGCGGATGCGGAGACGGCCGCTGTCGAGTGACGTGGACGCTGCGATGAAAGCGTTCGGGCTTGAAACCGGCCGAGCCGCCGAATCCAGGAGGCCGTTACGCTGACAGTGGCTAAATTCCGGCTTTCCCGGTGCTCATCGTGTTCGCTCAGCCGCGGCAATTTCGACAAGCACATCCGGGTCCAGACCGTTCGGCAGGTTTGACATCCCGGGCGGATAAGCATTCACTCCGTCAATCCGCCACGGAAACGGGGAGTCGGGGAAATGGGCGAGGCCGGATTGTTCGATACGGTGGTGAAGCTGGTCAACATCGGCTTCGCCGGCGTCGGCGTGGTCGTGCTGCTGTTCGTGTTCATCATCCTGATGCAGGGCAAGCCGGCCGATGCGGGGACGCAGCGCCTGCGCCACCGCTTTCTCACCCTGGGCATGGCGTTCGCGTTCTTCTGCGGCGTGCTTTCGGTCGTCGCGCCGTTGCTTGCTCCTCGCCCGGCGGCGAACGGCCAGCCGGCCGAAATGCTGCTGAGCTTTTCGCCCCGGTTCGAAACCGAGGGGCTGCCCGCGCCGAACATCACGCTGCCCGACGGCGAGACCGTGCCTCCCGGCAAGCGTTTCCCCGCGCGCGGCGGACAGATCCTGATCAGCGTCGACGACGCGCTGAAGGACATCGCCACGCTCAAGCAGACCGCGATCACGCTCGCCGAGACGGCGAGCGCCGCGCAAAGGCAAGCCGACACGGCGGTCGCCGCGCTCACCTCGGGGCAGAGCGGCACGCCGCCCGCGCCGGTCGCCAGCGCGCAGGCCCAGGCCGAGGAGGCCTCGCAGGGCAGCCAGCAGGCCACCGCGGCCATCACACAGGCGATCCGCAGCGGCGATTTCCGCGTGCTGGAGACGCAGAACCGGACGCTGAACACTACCGCGCGCGACAGCATCGCCGCGCGCTCGCGGGTCATCCGGTCCTATTGAACTGCGGCGCGGCGGCGCAGTTCGGGCGGGAGAGCGCAGGCGAGCCTGGGACACCATACTCAATCCACGCGTCGTCACCGCCCGCATCCTTCCCTCACGCCGATGGCACGGCCATGCCGCCGATCCCGCTCGCCGCCGGACCTGTCGCACCAGCCTCGCGCCGGCGTGCCGCCAGGAGGTCTCCGACCAGCCACAGCGCCCCGGCCATGCACAAGCTGATCCCGGCGCCGGCCCAGCGCAGCCACTCGGTCGGATGCACAACCGCCTCGGGCAGCCAGGCAAGAAGCACGAAGCACAGGTACATCAGGACACCGAACCGCGTCGCCGGCACCGCAAGCCGGTTGGCGATCAGGCCCAGCCCGACGGCAAGATGTCCCACGCCCGTCGCGATTGCCCAGAACATCTGGCCGCCGGGCATCCACTCGGGCACCATCTGCGCGGTGGGCTCCCGGCCGATGAAGTGAGCGAGCGCGAACACGATCGAGCAGACGCCGCACACGATCCGCGCGGTCGTCGTCGCCCCGGCCGCTTCGCCGGCACGCCCCTGCAGCAGGATCGCCCAGCACCCCAGCACCACCGCCAGCTGCTCCGCCACCCCCATCACGGCGCTCACATCGTACGGCGGCCCGAACAGGCGCAGGAGGTAGCACAGGCCATAAAGCGCGAAGAGCACGCTCAGGAGCGTCGCTGCCGGCCGCACGGCGCGTTCCACCAGCAACCCTATTCCGCCCAGCACCAGCAGTCCCGCGGAAAGGTAGGCGAGCGGCTGCCGCAAGGGGAGGTTTCCGGGGACCGGCTGCCAGTAGATCGCAAAGTCGCCCTGCAGCAGGCACGCGATCCCGTACGCGATCGCCGCCACTCCCAGGAACGGCACTCTAAGCCAGGTCCGATCCATCCGCCGCAGCGTTTCAGTCGCTTGCATCGATTATCCATCCTTCTCGCTCGCCGGCGCCAGCCACGGTCCGGCCTCTGCGGTTGATGAAGGCAATCGCGAGCGGGAATGCGAATAAGGAAACGCTCAATTTCTTCTAACCCGCGCGAAGGCCTTGACGCGATTTCGCTTTTGGCTGCTCAGACCCAATCTAAGCGCGAAGGCACACCGGGCGAGAGGACCTTGCGAGTCAGATGACGGGTCACAGCATCGGCGACTGGACGTTCGATCCGGACGCCAACGAATTGCGCCGCGGCGACGAGCGCCGCCGCCTCGAGCACCGCGCGGCGCGCGCGCTCCAGCTCCTGTGCAGCCGCCCGGGCGAGGTAGTCACTCAGGACGAGATCGTGGCACAGGTGTGGAACGGCCGCGCGATCAGCGCGAACAGCGTGCCGGTGGTGATCAGCGATCTGCGTCAAGCGCTGGAAGACGATGCGCGCAGCCCGCGCTTCATCGAGACGGTCGCCAAGCGCGGCTACCGCCTTCTGGCGGAGCGGCCCGCCGATCTGCCGCCGGCGACTCGCCAGAATCGCCTTCGTCCGGCGCTGATCGCGTCGGTGGTGCTGGCATTGGCGATGGCGGCCGCCCTCGCCTGGGCAATGCTCGGGCGCACCGCCGACGCGCCGAGGCTTGTGGTCGGACCCGTGCAGAATGCCACCGGCGACCCCGCTTATCAGCCGCTCGCCAATGCCAGCAGCGCCGTGCTCATGGCCGAGGCCGAACAGATGAGCGGTGTCCAGGTCTTCCGGGGTGCCAATCCGCGGCCGGACGCGGTCCGGCTGGATGCCTGGCTCTTCATCTGGAAGGGCAATCCGACGGTGATGATGTCCGCGCAACGCGCCGGCGGCCGCGTGCTGTGGACGGGGATGACGGCCGGCGGCGAGGCGCGCATCCCCTACGACATCGCGCACGAAATGCGGCGTCTCGGCGATCGGCTTCGGTCTCGGGGGCCGGAGCAGGCCTTCTTCGGTAGTACCGGGTGATCACGGCGACAGGTGCGGCCGCCGCCCCCTTTCATCGCTGCGGAAAGATCCCGAACAGGCTGATGCACACCGACAGCGCCGTTCCACCCGAGTCCGGACCCGCGGCCGTGGGCAGGGCGAACGTGTTCTCGCCGTCGCCGCCGTAAGTCGTGCCGATCAGCTGGAACAGGGCTTCGTTCTCGGCAATCGGCAGCAGCTGGCCCTCGCATGGCAGCCAGCCGGACGGCGCGTAGCCGAAGGCGAAGGTCCGCGTTTCACCGATAAAGGGAGTGCTCATCCGATCTCTCCTCGGGCGGATGCAACCGCCGAATTGGCTGTTGCTAAGGCCGCGTGGGGTAGAGGCCCTGGACCGCGATGCAGTATTGCAGCGTGCCGTTGTTGCCTTGCAGCGGTGGAATGTTGGGCAGCGCGAAAGTGCTCTTGCCGTCGCCGCCGTAAGTGGTCCCGAGCAGCGAGAACAACGCGGGGTCTTGCTCCATGGGCAGCAGCTGCCCCTGGCACGGGGTCCAGCCGTTGGGCGCGAAGCCGAAGGGCATGGCCCTGACTTCGCCGAGAAACGCATCGCCCATTCGCTCTATCTCCCCCTTCGCCGCGGCCGCCGGCCGCGCCCGTCAGTGCTGCGGGTAAAATCCGTTCATGCAGATGCAATAAGTCAGCGCCGCACCGCCCTGCGTGGGCTCGCCGGCCAACGCCGGCAAGGCGAAGGTCGTATGGCCATCCCCGCCGTAAGTCGTGCCGAGCAGCGAGAACAGCGCCTGGTTCTGAACAATCGGCATCAACTGGCCTTGGCAGGGCGCCCAGCCCTGCGGGGCGAAGTCGAAACTCATGGCGCGCACGTCGCCGAGATAGGAATCGGACATCCCTGATTTCCCCCCAAATCGGCCCGTCGCCGCTTCGCTCGGTCTAACGCGCCTCGCGCGCCGAACACAACGGCAATTTACTTCGCAAGCAAGAAAGATGGGCAGGCGGACCCCTGGCTTTCGTCACGCGTTCCCTCGCCATGCCCGCTCACACCATCACCCCCGCCCTCTTCATCGGCCACGGCAGTCCGATGAACACGCTCGAGAGCAACGGCTTCACCGAAGCCTGGCGCGCGTTCGGGGCGCACCTGCCCCGCCCTCGCGCCGTGCTCGCGATCTCGGCGCACTGGTACTTCGGCGCGACCGCGGTCACCGCAATGCCCTCCCCTCGCACGATCCACGACTTCTACGGCTTCCCGCCCGAGCTGTTCGCGTTCGACTATCCGGCGCCGGGCGATCCGGACCTAGCCGCCGAGATCGTCGAGGCGGTCAAGCCCGAATGGATCGGGCTCGACCGCGACCAGTGGGGGCTCGATCACGGCACCTGGTCGGTGCTCGCCCACCTCTATCCGGACGCGGACGTGCCGGTCGTGCAGTTGTCGCTCAACGCGCTGCGCCCGCTCGACTACCATGTCGCGCTGGGCCACCGGCTTGCGCGCTTACGCGAAGCGGGGGTGATGGTGGTGGCGAGCGGCAACGTCGTCCACAACTTGCGGCGGCTGCAGTGGGACCAGCCAGACCTCGCCTACGACTGGGGCGAGCGGTTCGACGAGGCCGTCGCCGAGCAGCTCGCGCGCGATCCGGGCGAGATCCTCGCCGTCGTGGAGCACCCGGACTACGCGATGGCGGTGCCGACGCCCGACCATTTCTTGCCTTTGCTCTACCTCGCCGGCCTCGCCGCCGAGAGCGGCGAGCGCGTCGAGCCACTGGTGCGCGGCCATTCGATGGGGTCGGTCTCGATGGCCTGCTACGGGCTCGGCACCGACATCGGGCTGCGCGAGGACCCGACCTCCGCCGCGCGCCTGCCGGCCGATGTGCCGCCGGATCAGAGCAACATCTGAGAGGGCGGGTGATAATTCCACTGTCACCCCGGACGACAATTCAACCGTCGCCCCGGACTTGTTCCGGGGGCCCTGCTGTTTGCGGCCGGCCAAAAGGAAGCTCGGCCCCGGGACGAGCCCGGAGTGACGGTTGGGAGTACAGGCGTCCCCTCAAGGTGACGCTTCGCGGCGCGCAAGGCGACACTTCCGGAGCGGCAAGGTGACGGTTTGGGGCCGTTTTGGCCTTGAACCCTGTCACAACCGTCAACCCCCCGTTCGCCCCGCCTCCGCGAACGGCGGCAGCGACGACAACCGGGAGTGCGCCACGAGATCCCACTCCCGGTTGCGGGAGGGGTTAGGGGTGGGTCCCGTTTGCAAGCGACCGACAGGCCCACCCCGGCCCCTCCCGCAAGCGGGAAGGGAGTTCCACCTAACTGCCCCGTCGCACCTCAGCGGAGCGACGGCATTTCCATTTTCCGGGAGAAGAGGATGAGCCGATGCTCACCCCCGCGCGCCTCACCCGCCTGCGCCTTCGATACCGTCGACTGCCTTGCTGACGAGGATATTGACCGCAACGCGGCGGTTCTGCGCCCTGCCTTGGGGAGTCGTGTTGTCCGCTGCTGGGTCCGATTCGGACATGCCCGTGGGGGTCAGCATGCGATAGGGTGCCCAGCCGCACTTTTGCTGGAGATGGTTAACGACGCGGCCGGACCGCCGTTCGCTGAGTTCCTGGTTATAGTCCTCGTCTCCGACCGCATCGGTGTAGCCGACGACGAGCAGCAGGGCGTTGTCCATCGCCTCTGCCTGGGCCGCGGCGGCGCACAGATCGGCCTCGGCGGCAGGGGTCAGCGCTGCCTTGCCGGTGTCGAAGTACACGTTGGTCGTGCCCTTGACGTTATACTGGTCGATATCGCCCACGCGGCCGCGCAGCGCCTCGGTCGCCGCCGCGTTGTGCGTGATCCTGGTATCGTGCTCGCCGAAGCGCTGCTCGGTCCCGTTGCGGATCATCGAGGCGGTCGCGAGATTGCTGTCCTTGAACTTGATCCGGCTCGCCACCAGGGTGCCTTCCCACTGCACCGTCTCCACGGTGACGGGCAGCCCGTTGAGCAGCGAGTCCGAGCCCAGCTGCGTGCGCGTCAGGCCGAGAAAGCCGCCGCTCGACCTGATCTTGGTTGCTTCGGAGACCAGGACCGCCGTGCTCGTGCCGTCGGCGCCGGTAACCTGCATGGTCTCGCCGCTCCGCGCGGAGATGAAGCCCTCGAGCTCCGGCCCTTCGGTCAATCCGGACAGATCGGCCGGAACCGAGCCCGTCACGGTGATCCGATCCGCATCGCTGGCGGGGGTTTGCACCTGGGCCGCCAAAGCGCCCCAGGCGGGGACTGCAAGAACGGCAAACAGCAATGGAGTCTTAATTCGCCCGAAAAGAATACGCATTACCCTGATCCTCCGAAATACCCCTGCTGCACACGCTCGCGACTATTGGTTCGATCGCCTCAGTAATGGCGTATCGACTTCTCAAGTACTTCTTGTGCCTCGCTCGATACGCAGAGCGCGCTCGAGCGACCTGGCTTTGTGCCTGTTCAGCCGAACCTTGCTGGCAAATGAACGGTTCCGGCAGCCGCGGTTACTTTAGGGGCAGTCGGAGTGCATCGAGCGGCGAACCGTTGCAGGCTGCCTCCTAATCGTGCGCACCCCAAATCCACCGCAGCACTTCGGGCAGCAGCATCCCGCCATGCGCATCCGAGTGCGCACCGTCGCCCCACTCGTGCCGCACCGTATACCGCGGGCCTTTGTCGCCGGTCGCATCGGCATGGGCGTTGGCCCAATTGAGCGCGGCGAGCATCTCCTGGTTGGCGAGGAACCAGTTGCCGTGCTCGTTGTCGAGATCGGCGCTGCCATCCTGCAGGAACACGCGGATCGGGCGGATCGGGCCTTTGCGGATCAGCGTCGGGTAGAGATCGCCGCCGGGGATCAGCGGCGCACCGGCGGTCGCGGGGCGGTAGCCGATCGACGTGTAGCTCCCGATGAAGCTGATCACGTTGCCGAACGCCTCCGGCCGGTGCCAGGCGGCGGTGAATGCGGCGATCGCGCCGCTCGACGTGCCGCCGATCGCGCGCCGCCCGGGCGCCTCGGCGAAGCGCCAGCGATGGGCGACCTCGGGCAGCAGCTCCTCGGTCAGCATCCGCACGTAAGTATCGTCGAGCGCGTCGTATTCGAGCGCGCGGTGGTCCGGATTGCTCATGCCGAGGTTGTCCGGATAGTGCTCGGACAAGTTGCCCGGCGTGACGAACACGCCCAGCGTCGGCGGGATCGCGCCGCGTGCGATCAGGTTGTCGAGGACCGCCGGCACCCGCAGAGCGCCGCCAGGATTAGTCGCCCGCTGGCCGTCCTGGAACACCAGCAGGTTGGGCGGCACCGCCGGGTCATAACCGGCGGGGACGTAGATCCAGTAGCGCCGCACCGTGCCCGGATAGAGCGCTGCACGGAACTCGAAGGGTCCCTCCAGCTGCCCTTGCGCGACGCCGGGCTGGACCAGCGAATCCGCGGTCAGCGGATAATCCCCCGGCGTCCGGGTCTGCGCGCCGGCCGGGCCGGCGAGCAGCGCGGCCAGCAGCAGCAACGGCGCCACGATCTGCTTCATCCGGACCTCTCCCCCTGCTCGAGAGAACAGGATAGCGGGCGCGCGCCGCCGGTCCAAGTGGCGGCAAAGACGCGGCGCCGTCAGGGGTTGATGATGCCGTCGATCGTCGCCGGGAAGTACTGGGCACCGGTGGTCCGGTTGAACAGCCCGCACGCGTGATTGTCCGGGTAGCCGGGGTCCCAATAGAATGTGGCGATGCCGTGCCGCTTGGCCGACCCGGTGACGTACTTGATCCAATAGTTCCGGAACGTCATCGCGGGGTCGTATTCGGTCTTCGTGATCGCGCAATATTCGCCCAGGATGACCGGAATGCCCTTGTCGGCAAAAGTCGTCTTCAGCTTCTGCATGTGGGCATCGACATAGGCCTCGTTCGCCCACGTCTCGGTCGCGGCCGGATCGGTCGCGATCGAGCCCCACTGCCAGATCGAGCTGTTATCGTTGAGGGCGAAGTTCCACGGCGAGTAAAAGTGCATCTCCATCATCAACCGTCCCGAAACGGTATCGGTCGGCACTTTCGCGCCGCACTGGTCGATGGAATAGTCGGCGTTGGTGTTGAACCCCTGGACGACCAGCATCCGCGAGGCATTGTTGCCGCCGGTCGCGCGCACGGCGTCGACGAAAGTCTGGTTGAAGCCCGTCTGGACGGTGCAATATTCGGCCGTCGGCGGCCCGTAATCTCCAGGGAAGAGGATTTCGTTCGTGCCGGCGAACAGCAGGCGGTTGTCGTAGCCCTTGAAGTGGTTGGCAATCTGCGTCCAGAATTTCGTCATCTTGGCGTTGGCGGCCGCCTGGTTCGCGAACGTCGGTGTCAGCCAGGCTTCGTGATGCTGGTTGAGGATCACGTAGAGGCCCGCGTTGCGCGCCATGTCGACCACTTCCTTGACGCGGTTCAGCCAGAACGGCGCGATGTTGTCCTGCGCGTCGGCGTATTGATACCAGGTCACG